>NZ_JBFAIS010000043.1:0-51678 GCF_040654795.1 Streptomyces sp. NPDC050617
CATCGAAACCGCCGACCAGCACGACATCGGCGTCGACGCCAACGGCGTCTACATCGTCCTCAGCACCGGCGGCGTCATCAGCTCCCACGACTGACCACACACAGCGCGAGGTGCCGCGGGCCCGGGGGCCTACGGCACCTCGCGACGTACCAACGCACGCGCGAACGGCTCCCCCGTCGTTCGCGCGTACGCCATTCGCTCCCGCACCTCGCTGAGCGTGCGCGGGCGATACCCCGGACCACCGCAGCAGCTCTTATGAAAGCGGACACCGGCGTTCAGCAGCACCGCCAACGTCCGCCAGCCCGCGGTGTCGCGCCGCCGAGGCGGCGCGAAGGCGGACCCCACATGGATCAACACCCCGGCACAACGCGGGCAGATCCGCTCGTGGTCACCGACGTAGCGCTGCTTGTACGAGGCCCGGCAGGGCAGGCAGACGTAAGAGGTCTTCGAATGGGCCATGCCTCGCACAGTAGGCCCCGTCCGGGCCGGAATCGACTGGTTTCCGGCGGTGCCCACTGCGGGCGGCCGGCCTGCGGGCTTGTCGGACGGCCTTGTCGGACGGCAGCAGTTGAGTCCCGGAAAGAACGGCCGTCGATCGGGACGAGCCGTTCTTTCCGGGACTCAACTGCGGGTGGGTGAGCCACCCTGATCAGGCGGCCAAGCGGGCGGCGTGGCTGCGGCCGGAGCGGTTCCGGCGGATGTCCAGGACGGCCAGGAAGATCATGACGGCGGGGATGAGAATGTCGTTGGCCAGGATGCCGCCCGTGTTCCCGGCGGCGTGGTCGCCGTGGGCGAACCACTGGTAGACGTGGCCGATCACGGCTCCCCACAGGAACGCGGCGGCCGCGATCCCGCTCGTGAGGCGCTCACGGGACGACGCGGACGCGCCACGGAAGCCCAGCAGGGCGAGGCCGAGGTTGGCGAAAGCGATCTCGAACTGGAACGGCGAGTGGGCGAAGCCGATGGCGTCGGCCATGGCGTCCGGCACCGCCAGGAACGAGATCGTGATCCACAGGCTTCCGATGCCGAGGGCGCCGATGGCCCACCAGCGCTGCCAGATCTCCAACGCCGGCCGGCCGTTACTGCGGCGGCGGCAGCTCAGCAGCGCCCCGAGGGCGGGCACCAGCATGAAGAGCATCGGAAACGTGGTCTGAACGGCGTAAGGGAGGTTGTCCATGGATTGAGTGTTGCATGGTTAATATTAACAATGCAAGTGTCCGGTAGGGTGGACGCATGGACGAAGGACTGGCAGAGCTCCTGCACCGCGTGGTCATGCTGATGGGCGAGGCAGCCCGGCGCCGCTCCGGCCCGAACCAGCGCCTCTCCCCCAGCCAACTGCGGCTGCTGGGCACCCTTGAGGAGATCCAACCCGCCACCCAGCACCAGCTCGCCGAGGCCCTGACCCTGTCCGACCCCGCCATCAGCCGCGCCCTGCGCCCGCTGGAGGCGGAGGGGTACGTGACGATCAACGTCGACCCCGCCCACCGGCGCCGACGCCTCGTCGCCCTCACCCCGAAGGGCCAGGACACCTTCCTGACCGAGGGCAAACCCCTGGAGGAAGAACTCCGCGCCGCCCTCCTGAACGCCGACTTTCCCTACGACCGCTACCTCGCGGACACCCTCCGCCTCGCCGCACTCCTGACACCCGACGAGCCACGACGCACAGCCACATCAGCCACACCCCGGAAACCGGACAGCGCCCTGGAGTCGGATTGAGCAAGACCGCCAATCGCGGGTCGCGCCACAGCGCCGGGCCAGCTGCTGCCGGGTGCTGCCGCGTGGGGCGGTATTGGGGGTGGGTGGGGTGCGGGTTTCGTCTCGGGCCCTGCGGGCCCAGAGCGCCAGCAGCGGCATGGGAGGGGGCGGGGCGGGGGTCGGTTTGCTGCCTGCGGCCCGGCTCACGGCCGGGGTTAGAACGGGCTCCGCTGCGCTCCGCCGCTGGCTGCTGCCGCGAAGTGGTCATGGTGCGGACTTCGGGTGCGGGCGCGTCTCGGGCCTGCGGCCCACGGCAACCGAAGCGGGAGCGGGCTGGGGACTGCGCGGTTCACTGGCTACGGGCGGCCGGGGCCCCGCTGCCCTGCGCCTGAGGGCGCTACGTGTCCGGGGGGCGGTTTCCGCCCGTAGAAGAGGGACCCAAGGGTGGGGAAACCCCGCCCTGACGGCGAGTGCGCCCGGTATGTCCGATGCGCCAGGTCCACCGTTCAACAGGGTGCAGTTACCGCCCGATTAGGTGCCCGAAAAGGAACTTTTGTCGGGCGGCAATCGCACCCTACCTACCAGCAGCCAGCGGCGGAGCGCAGCGGAGCCTCCTACAGGGTCCCCACCGCCCCACCCTCCACTCCAGACGCTGTGGACCCGCAGGGTCCGAGACGAAAGCTGCGCCAGAGCAACCGGCAGCAACCCCATCGCGGCAGCAGCCAGCGGCGGAGCGCAGCGGAGCCCGTTCTAACCCTGGCCACGACCCACCCGGTAGCCAGTGAACGGACCCCCGCCCCGCCCCCTCCCCTGCCGCTGCTGGCGCTCTGGGCCCGCAGGGCCCGAGACGAAACCCGCACCCCACCCACCCCGAATACCGCCCCAGCAGCAGCGCCAGCAGAGCTGCCGGCGTCAGCTCACGCGGCCCCCGTTGTTCAGGCTGGCTTCTCGGGCTGCGGCGACGATGTTCTGGAGGGCCGTGACGTGACGCGACAGGGCGTGTTGGCCGCTGGAGGTCAGGGAGAGCCAGGTTCGGGGGCGTTTGCCGACGTAGCCTTTGCGGATTTCGGCGTATCCGGCGGTTTCCAGGGTCGCCGCGGCCTTGCTCAGAACCGAGTCGGACACCCGGCAGTGGTCGCGGACCAACCCGAACTCCACCTCGGCGCAGCCGGAGAGGAACACCGCGATCGCCAGTCTGGTGGTGTTGTGGAACGCCTCGTCGAGGGCGGGGCTCGGCGACTGGGGCGGGTCAGCATTCATGCCAGTGCTCGCAGTCCTTGCGCATTCCGCCGCGTGATGCCGACGTCGCGGTTCGCGGGCCGGGCTCGTTCCCGAACGGGTTCCGCAGCAGCCGGAGTTACCTGGTCCGAGCCCCCGCCGCCGCTGTGCTGTTGCATCGCGCGCTCCCCGTTCTCCCGGCGGCATCCTGGCCGGCCGATGTCGGCCACCGTGCCACGCGTTTCCGCAACGGAAAGTCAACCACGGCGGCGGCCGAACCGGGCAATGCTCGTGAACAGCGCCGAAATAAGAGCTACTCGGCGGGCTCGGCGATCAGCGCCGTACCGATGCGGCGAAAGCCGAGCCGCGAATAGATCCGGGCGACGGCGTCGTCGCCCGCCGACAGGAACACCGTCTCGACGCCACTCGATCCGGCATCGGCCACCAACGCCTCCGTGACCTTCAGCCCCAGGCCGCGGCGGCGCGCCGACGGCAGTGTCCCCACGCCGACGATCTCGCTGACCTTCCCGACCGGTTGGTGCTGACCGGCGCACAGCGCCGTTCCGTCGACCGACGCCGCGGCGACGCGGGTCAGTCCGGCCCGGATACGGTTCGCTATACGTTCCACCGAACCGTCATCGGCCTGGCTCCGCACCAGCTCCTCCAACTCGGCCACGCCGGCCGCCCCCACGGCCGTACCAGGGTCCGCGAAGGCCAGGTGGGGAACAGCGAGAGCGCTCGGCAGAACCGGGTCGTCCGGCTCCACGATCCGTATGCGCACCCCATCGGCGCCTTCGGGTACGACGGGGGCCGACGTGGCGTCCAGTTCGAGCACCATCAGAGGGTGCTCATGCACCACCAGCCCAGTCTGTTCGGCCGCGGCCCTTAGCTCCGGCGTGGTTTCGGCGACCCACTCGAAGCTCTCCGACACACCAAGTTCACGCTGTCGCGCCCGTACGCCGTTTACGCCTTCGGCGCTCACCGGCCCTGAGTGCCCCAGAGTCGGGCGCGCGTAGTAGGGCCAGCCCTGCCCCTCCCGTACGAACAGCGCCAGCGCCCCGAAGTCCTCGGCGCGCGCGCCGAAACGAGGTACGGCGTCGTAATACCGCTCAAGCCGGCCCAGCGTTTCGCGCCGACCACCCCTGCCCGCCTCCGCCTCCGCGTCCGCAAACACGCCCATCACCACTCTCGCCATGCGTCTGCGAGCGAACATACTCGCGCCCACTGACAACGGCTGGGGGGCGCCGGCCCATCCAATGCCGGGTACCGCGGGTACCCGGCGCCCACTCAGCCAGCAGCTCGGGCCACAGCGCCGGTTTTGACAGCCCGTAGCAGCGCGCGGAACGCGGCGGGGGTGGTGGCGAGCGCTCGCCCGGGATCGTCGCTCTCGCGGAGGTGGGCTATGCCGGTCGGGCCAGTGGCAACCTCGACGCACGTGTCGGAGCCCGGCTCGCTGAAACTGGACTTCTGCCAATTGAGCTGAGACATGTACGCCTTCCTAGAGCAGGGGATACAGGAGCCGCTGAATCAGCCCCAGCGAATCTTTCGCGACGTGCGCCTCCGGCAGGACTGCCGCGTCCAGCGAGGGCAACGCCACTTGCCGCAGCGTAGCGAACCAGTCGGTGTACCTGGCAATAGCCTCGGAATCGCCCAGGTACAGGGACTTCTCAACGTGCGCCACGATGACGGTGCTGAGTTCCGGCACCATCGGCTCGACCGTCGTGAAGGACGTGCCGAAGGCCACCGGGCCGTCGAATGGCAAGACTTGGATGGTCACATTAGGCAGCCTGGACGCCTCTACCAGCCGCAGGAGTTGGCCGCGCATAACCCCTCGGTCTCCTATCGAGGCGTGAAGCGCGGCTTCATGGATGACTGCGTGAAGGCGCGGTGCCCCCTCACCCTGCAGAACACTCTGCCGTCGCACACGGAACTCGACGTCCAAGTCCTGCTCGTGGTGCGAGGCCCGGGCATAGCCCCCTCTGGAGGTGGCCGTTGCGTACTCGATCGTCTGGAGGAGGCCCGGCACAAACATCGGCTCGTAATTGAAGATCACCGTGGCTCTCGATTCGAGCTCAGCGACATCCATGAGGGATGGGCGCAGCCTCTCACGATATTGGCTCCACCAGCCCTTGCCCGAGCTCTGCCCCAGTTCCGCCAAGGCATCAACCAACGCCGCATTTGTATGGCCCGCAGCTCGTGCGAGCTTACGCAACCTCTCCTCCGAGAGGCTCGTACGCCCCGTCTCAACGTTGCTGATATGCGACTGATGCATGCCCATCACGGCGGCGCTCTCGCCAACACTCAGGCCCGCACGTTCGCGCAGTTTTCGAACCTCCGCGCCAAAGCGCCGCTGGCGATACGTGGGGTTGGCTCTCAGGCCCACGGGTCCCTCCCTCGGTCCACGGAGCAGTATTGCGCAACTCCCACTTTCGGGGATCGAGTTGTGGATTCACAACCTACACAGCTACCTTGAGTGTGGCTTCAGTCACAGACTGCACTCAACTGGAGGCTGCCATGCGCACGCCCAATGAGCCCCTCAAGCCCCCCGAGCCCCCCAACCCCCACGAGCCCTGGTCCTACGGCCTGTTCATCCCGCATGACCCTCGTGCCGTCGGCATCGTGAGGGCGACCATCCGAGCCATCCTCAAAGCCGCACGACTCCACTGCGTCGTGGATACCGCCGAGTTGCTGGTGTCGGAGCTGGCGACCAACGCGTACCGGTACAGCAAGACCGACGCCTACGTCAGCGTCGACTGGATCCCGGATGACCTCCACGTAGCCGTCTGGGACACCGGCACCGGCCTCCCGCAGCGGCACGCGCCCGCCGGGGAGGACGAGCATGGGCGCGGGCTGGGGCTCGTACAGTCGTGTGCGGACGCCTGGGGCGTGCAGAGCCACGAGGGCGACCCCGCCTCGCCCGGTAAAGCGGTGTGGTTCATTCTCCGGACATAGACGTAGACGTAGACGTAGGCGACGTGAACGGCCCGGTGAAAGGAACCGATGCCGCCCTCGCCACGATCTCGATCTCGTCGCCGAGCGCCCACTCCGCCACCCGCGAAGCCGTCGCCGCGGGGACGGCGTCGCTGCCGGGGCCCGCCGGGATGTCGTACGTGGCGTGCGCGTCGTGGGGAAGCACCACGCGGTAGTCGCGTTCCAGGGCGGCTCGCGCCGTGGCCAGGACGCACATCTCCGACATGACGCCGCAGACGACGAGCGACCGCACCCCTTCTTCCACCAGGAGGTCACCCAGGCGCGTTCCCTCGAAGCCGTCGTCCTCCTCCTTGCGGATCACCGTCTCCCGTCGGTCGGTCTCCACCGGAAGATGCAGTTCCCAGCCGGGCGTTCCCGGCTCGTCGGCCGTCCCCGGCGCCCCGTCGTTCTGGAGGTGGACGATCAGCGCGCCGGCCTCGCGGGCCCTGGCGAGCAGGCTCTTGAGCTGTACGAGCAGTTCCGCGGCCGCCGGCACCGCCTCCTCGCCCGACATGAACGCCGCCTGGGCGTCCACCACTATCAGCGCCTCCACCGGGGCCATCGCGTCTGCGCCGGCTGCGTTCTCCGTCATGCCCTCACCCTAAGCGGTGGCCCTACGGGCAGCCTCCCGGTATCGCGCCGCACAGACGCGTGTGGGGCTCCCCGGACCGTAGATCCGAGAAACCCCACACGCGTTGAGCGGCCTATGAGACGACCAATGCGATCTGACGCGTTACGCCGCGCCCACCACGTCCTTCTCCTCCGCGAAGTGGCACGCGGATTCGTGCGCGGCCAACGTGTCCGTCGTCGCGAAGCGCTCCGGAATCGCCAGCAGCGGCTCCTCCTCGGCGCACCGCGCCTCCGCCTTCCAGCAGCGGGTGCGGAAGCGGCAGCCGGAGGGCGGGTTGGCCGGGGACGGGACGTCGCCGGTCAGGATGATGCGCTCGCGGCCCTCGCGGGCGTCCGGGTCCGGCACGGGCACGGCGGAGAGCAGCGCCTGCGTGTAGGGGTGCGTCGGGTGCTCGTAGATCTCCTGGTCGCTGCCGATCTCGGCCATCTTGCCGAGGTACATCACGCCGACCCGGTCGGAGATGTGCCGGACGATGGACAGGTCGTGCGCGATGAAGAGGTAGGAGAGGTCGAACTCTTCCTGGAGCTTCCCCATCAGGTTGATGACCTGCGCCTGGACGGACACGTCCAGCGCCGAGACGGGCTCGTCGCAGATGATGATCTCCGGGTTGAGGGCGAGGCCGCGGGCGATGCCGATGCGCTGGCGCTGGCCGCCGGAGAACTGGTGCGGGTACCGGTTGATGTACTCGGGGTTGAGCCCGACCACGTCCAGCAGGTCCTGCACCTTCTTGCGGCGGCTGCCCTTGGGCGCGACCTCCGGGTGGATCTCGTACGGCTCCCCGATGATGTCGCCGACCGTCATCCGCGGGTTGAGCGAGGTGTACGGGTCCTGGAACACCATCTGGATATTGCGCCGTACAGCGTGCAGCGCGCGGCCGGACAACTTGGTGATGTCCTGGCCCTTGTAGAAGACCTCGCCGGCGGTGGCCGTCTCCAGGGTCATCAGGAGCTTGGCGACTGTGGACTTGCCGCAGCCGGACTCGCCGACGATGCCCAGGGTCTCGCCCCGGTAGAGGTCGAAGGAGATCCCGTCGACGGCCTTGACCGCGCCGACCTGCCGCCGGAAGAGGATGCCCTGGGTCAGCGGGAAGTGCTTGACCAGGTTCCGCACCTGGAGGATCGGCTCGCCGCGCTCGCCCCGCTTGTCGAGGGCGGCCTCCACCTCGGTGGTGGTGCTCGCGTCGCTCTCGACCACGTCGGAGACGCTCGGTGTCGAGTCGTCCACGGCCCCGTCGTTCTTCTTCGTCTCAGCCATGGATCGTCTCCTTCCAGAAGTGGCACGCGCTGCCGCGGCCGGCCAGTTCGGCGCCGTCCCGCTCCGTCACCTGGTGCAGTACGGGCACGTCGGTGCGGCAGACGTCCTGCGCCATGGTGCAGCGCGGGTTGAAGGCGCAGCCGGTCGGGATGTGCTGCAGGTTGGGCGGCAGCCCCTTGATCGCGAACAGCTCCTGGCCCTTCTGGTCCAGGCGCGGGATCGAGTCGAGCAGGCCGCGGGTGTACGGGTGCGCGGGCCGCTTGTACAGCTCGTGCACCGGCGCGGTCTCCACGATCCGGCCCGCGTACATCACCGCGATCTTGTCGGCGACGTCCGCGACCACGCCCAGGTCGTGGGTGATCAGGATCAGGCCCATGTTGTACTCGCGCTGGAGCTCCGCGAGCAGGTCCATGATCTGCGCCTGCACGGTCACGTCGAGGGCCGTGGTCGGCTCGTCCGCGATGATCAGGTCCGGTTCGAGCGCCAGCGCCATCGCGATCATGATGCGCTGACGCATACCGCCGGAGAACTGGTGCGGGTAGTCGTTCACGCGCGCCTTGGCGGCGGGGATGCGCACCCGGTCCATCAGCTCGATGGACTTGGCCTTGGCGTCCTTGCGGGACATGCCCTGGTGGACGCGGAACATCTCGCCGAGCTGGTAGCCGACGCTGAGCACCGGGTTGAGCGCGGAGAGCGCGTCCTGGAAGATCATCGCCAGCTTGCGGCCGCGGATCTTGCGCCGCTCCTCGTCGGACATGCGGAGCATGTCCTGGCCGCGGAAGAAGATCTCGCCCTGCGGGATCTTGCCGGGCGGCATGTCGAGGATGCCCATGATCGCCTGCGCGGTCACCGACTTGCCGGAGCCCGACTCGCCGAGGACGGCGAGCGTCTCACCGGCGGAGACGGAGTAGTTGACGCCGTTGATCGCCTTGACGACGCCGTCCCGCGTGTGGAACTCCACGTGCAGGTCACGGACTTCGAGCAGGGCGCCGCCGTCGGCGGTGGCGGGCTCGGGGACGTTCGCGGGTGTTTCGATGGTGGTCACGTACGCCTCCCTCAGCGCAGCTTGGGGTCGAGGGCGTCGCGGACCGCGTCGCCGAGCATGATGAACGCCAGCACGGTCACGGTCAGGAAGCCCGCCGGGAAGAGGAGTACGTGCAGGGAGTTGCGGATCTGCGAGGAGGCCATGGAGATGTCCGCGCCCCACGAGATGCCGTTCTGGATGCCGATGCCCATGTACGACAGCGTCGCCTCGGCCGAGATGTACATGCCGAGCGCGATGGTGGCGACGACGATGACGGGCGCGATGGCGTTCGGCAGCACGTGCCGGAAGATGATGCGGCCGCTGCCGGCGCCGAGCGCCCGCGCCGCCTGCACGTAGTCCGCCTGCTTGACCGTGATCACCGAGCCGCGCATCACGCGCGCGACCTGCGTCCAGCCCAGCACGCCGAGCGCCAGCGCCACGGTCCACGCCGTACGGCCGGCGAACGCCTGGAGCAGGACCAGCGAGCCGAGCAGGATCGGGATGCCGAAGAAGATGTCGGTCAGCCGCGAGAGCAGGGCGTCGACCCAGCCGCCGAAGTAGCCGGCGATGATGCCGATCAGGCCGCCGAAGATCGTCACGAAGAGCGTGGCGAACACGCCGACGGTCATCGAGGCGCGGGCGCCGTAGATCACGCGGGCGTAGATGCTGCGGCCCTGGCCGTCGTAGCCGAACCAGTCGGCCTCGAAGAAGTGGCCGAGCTTCGGCTTCTGCATGAAGTGGGCGAGGTCGCCCGGCTTGGGGTTCGTGCTGGTGAACAGGGACGGCGCGATCGCGATGACGATCAGCAGCACGATGATGATGCCGGAGACGATGAAGACGGGCCGCCGCCGCAGGTCCTGCCAGGCGTTCGCCCACAGGCTCTTGGCCTGGTCCTTCTTGGGCTCCGGCAGCTGCGGGCCGCCGCTCTTCAGGCGCGCTGCCTCGTCCGCCTTGGCGTAGTTCCCGGACGAGTTCCCGAGGCTGGGGCTCGTGATGCCACTGGTGTCAGACATAGCGAATCCTCGGGTCCAGAACGGCGTAGAGCAGGTCGACCAGCAGGCTGGCGACGAGGTAGACGACGACCAGGAACGTGACGAGGCCGACCACGAGCGGGCCGTCGGCTTGGAGGACTGCCCTGTAGAGCGTATTGCCGATGCCCTGGACGTTGAAGATGCCTTCCGTCACGATGGCGCCGCCCATGAGCGCGCCCAAGTCGGTGCCGAGGAAGGTGACCACGGGGATGAGCGAGTTGCGCATGAGGTGGATACCGACCACGCGGCGCTTGGGCATGCCCTTGGCGATGGCGGTGCGGATGTAGTCCGCGCGGATGTTCTCCGCGATGCTCGTCCGGGTCAGTCTCGATACGTACGCGAGGGACACCGACGCGAGCACGATGCCGGGCAGCAGCAGCTGACTCAGGTCGTTCGAGTCGTTGACCGTCGGGTCGACCAGGTGCAGTTCGTTGCCGAGGACCGACTGGGCGACATAGCCGAGCACGAAGACCGGAATGGCGATCACCACGAGGGTGACGACGAGGACCAGCTGGTCGATGAGCTTGCCGCGCTTGAGGCCGGCGAGCATGCCGAGGCCGATGCCGACCACGATCTCGATGGCGAACGCCACGAGCGCGAGCCGGATGGTGACGGGGATGGCGTCCGTCAGGATGTCCGTCACGTCACGCTGGCTGAAGCTCATGCCGAGGTCGCCCTGGACCAGGTTGGTCAGGTACGTCCAGTACTGCTCCAGCAGTGACTTGTCCAAGCCGAACTGGTGCTTGAGCTGGGCGACGGTGGCGGGGTCCGCGGCCTTGTCGCCGAACAGCGCCTTCACGGGGTCGCCGGGCAGCGCGTACACCATCAAGAAGATGATCAAAGTGGTGCCGATGAACACCGGGATCATCTGGAGCAGGCGTCGAAGGATATAACGCCCCATCGTTCCTCCAATGCGATCGGCGCGGCTGCCGCCGACCCCCCTGTCTGTCCTTCAGGAGAGTCGACGGCAGCCGCGCGATCTGTCTGACCGCTAACGGCGGCGTTCGCGCATCGCCGCGCGGTTGGCCGGTCGGACTTACTTCTTGAGAACCTCGACCTGCGTCCAGACCGGCTGGCCGATCCAGTCGTAGGTCACGTTCTTGACATGCGTCGAGTAACCGGCGTTGGACTTGTAGTACCAGAGCGGGATCTGCGGCATGTCCTTCTCGAGGATCTTCTCGGCGTCGCCGTACAGCTTCGCCGACTCCTCGGGCGTCGCGGCCTTGTCGGCCTTCTCCACCGCGGCGTCGAACTCCTTGCTGCTGTAGCCGGAGTCGTTGGAGGCCGCTCCGGTGCGGAAGACGTCCGAGAGGAAGCTCGCGATGTGCGGGTAGTCCGCCTGCCAGCCGGTGCGGTACATGTCGCCGGCCTTGAGCTTCTTGTCCGTGATCAGGTCACGGGCGGTCTTGAAGTCCGGCTTCGGGTTGCCCTCGCAGGCGATGCCCGTGGCCTGGGTGATGGAGTTGCACACCGCGTCGACCCAGCCCTGGTGGCCGCCGTCGCTGTTGTACAGCACGGAGATCTTGTTGCCGGGGACGCCGCCGCCGTCCTTGATGTACTGCTTGGCCTTGGCGGGGTCGAACTTGAAGATCTCGCTGTCGTTCTTCTGGTAGCCGACGGTGCCGGGCGCGACGAAGCCGGTCGCGGGCTCGCGGGAGCCCTGGAGGACCTTCTCGCCGATGCTCTTGCGGTCGATGGCCATCGACAGACCCTGGCGGACCTTGGCCTTGTCGACGCCCTTCCAGGCGTCGTCGTACATCGCGAAGCCGATGTTGACGGTGCCGGCTATCGGCTGGTCGACCGCGCGGTCACCGAGGTCCTGCTTGTACTTGCTGAGGTCGGTCGGGTCGACCTGGTCCAGCGTGTCAAGGTTGCCGGACAGGATGTCCTGATAGGCGGCCTCGGACTTCGGGTAGATCTTGAAGACGACGCCGCCGTTCTTGGCCTTGTCGTCGCCCTTGTAGTTCTCGTACCGCTTCATCGTGACCTTGACGTTGTGGTCCCAGCTCACGAACTGGTACGGGCCGTTGCCGACCGGCTTCTGGCCGAAGCCCTTCGGGTCCTTGAAGAACGCCTTGGGGAGCGGGGAGAGCGCCACGTAGCCCAGCTTGTACTGGAAGTACGAGATCGGCCGCGTCAGCTCGATGGTGAAGGTCTTGTCGTCCTTCACCTGCAGACCCGACATCTTGTCGGACTTCGGGTCGCCGCTGGCCGGGTGGACCTCGTCGTAGCCCTTGATGTCCTCGAACCAGGAGCTGTTGATCTGGGCGTTCTTGGTGTTCGCGCCCCAGTTCCAGGCGTCGACGAACGAGCTCGCGGTGACCGGCTCGCCGTTGTGGAACGTCCAGCCGGGCTTCAGCGTGACAGTGAAGTGCTGGGAGTCCTTGGTCTCGATCTTGTCGGCGACCGCCATCTTCAGCTTGCCGGTCTTCGGGTCGAACTCGGTGAGACCCCGGAAGAGGTTGTCCAGCATGCGGCCGCCGCCGACCTCGTTGGCGTTGGCGGGCTGCAACGGGCGCTGCGGTTCGTTGCTCTGGTAGCTGAAGACGCCGTTCGGGTCCACCGCGCCACCGGCGTTGCTGTCCTTGCTGCTGCCGCCGCAAGCCGTCGCGGTCAGCGCCACGGCTATCGCACCTGCGACCCAGGCTGCGCTCTTTGCACCGCGCATGGGTTTGCCTCCTCAGGAGTCCACTGTCGTTATGAAACGGGCTCCCAAAGCAATGGCTGACACCCCTGACAGCCGCGCTACGAGAGCCCCGAGTGTGCTCGTGAGTCGGCGCTCCCCACAGCGCGTGACCCATTGACCCGAGCTCAATGGAGCCAACTATTAAGTACGGGCGGCCCGTAAACCACACTTAAAGGGTCTCGCTTTGGTCACATCAGTTACGCGCGAAGACCCGATATCCGGACAAACGCATCACAGACAGACAACCGCGAAACGGACTGTTAGCACTCCATTCGGACAGTGATCGCCGATATCCGAACAGGCGTCCTCCATAATTCCCTTGCGCGACGAACTCATGATCGGACATCACATCGGTCCCACGCCGACGGCCCGGCACCCCGCGCGATGCGGAATGCCGGGCCGTCGGTACGTACCGGCGCGGACCGGCTGCGAAGCGTCAGCGGTCGGCGCGGGAGACGTCGGCGCTCGGGGCGGGAGACGTCAGCGCTTGGCGCGCGAAGCGGCGCGGCCGCGCTCCTTCTGGTCGAGGACGACCTTGCGGATACGGACCGTCTCCGGGGTCACCTCGATGCACTCGTCCTCGCGGCAGAACTCCAGGGACTGCTCCAGGGAGAGCTTGCGCGGCGGCACCACGTTCTCGGTGGTGTCCGCGGACGCGGCGCGCATGTTGGTGAGCTTCTTCTCCTTGGTGATGTTCACGTCCATGTCGTCGGAGCGCGAGTTCTCACCGATGATCATGCCCTCGTAGACCTCGGTGGTCGGCTCGACGAAGATCACGCCGCGCTCCTGGAGGTTGATCATCGCGAACGGCGTCACGACGCCCGCGCGGTCCGCCACCAGCGAGCCGTTGTTACGGGTCCGCAGGTCGCCGAACCACGGCTCGTGGCCCTCGAAGATGGAGTGCGCGATGCCGGTGCCGCGGGTGTCCGTGAGGAACTCCGTGCGGAAGCCGATCAGACCGCGGGCGGGGACGACGAACTCCATACGGACCCAGCCGGAGCCGTGGTTCGTCATGGTCTCCATGCGGCCCTTGCGGGTGGCCATCAGCTGCGTGATCGCGCCGAGGTATTCCTCGGGGCAGTCGATGGTCATGCGCTCGGTCGGCTCGTGGACCTTGCCGTTGATCTCGCGGGTGACCACCTGCGGCTTGCCGACGGTCAGCTCGAAGCCCTCCCGGCGCATCGTCTCGACGAGGATGGCCAGCGCCAGCTCGCCGCGGCCCTGCACCTCCCAGGCGTCGGGGCGCTCGGTGTCCAGGACCTTCAGCGACACATTGCCGATGAGCTCCTTGTCGAGGCGGTCCTTGACCATGCGGGCGGTGACCTTGTGGCCCTTGCCGCCCTTGCCGACCAGCGGCGAGGTGTTGGTGCCGATGGTCATGGAGATCGCGGGCTCGTCCACCGTGATGAGCGGCAGCGCGATGGGGTTCTCGGGGTCGGCCAGCGTCTCGCCGATCATGATGTCCGGGATGCCCGCGACGGCGCAGATGTCGCCCGGCCCGGCCACCTCGGCCGGCTTGCGGGTGAGCGCTTCGGTCATCAGCAGCTCGGTGATCTTGACGTTCTGGATCGAGCCGTCCCGCTTCATCCACGCGACCTGCTGGCCCTTGCGCAGCTCGCCCTGCTCGACGCGGCAGAGCGCGATGCGGCCGAGGAAGTTGTCGGCGTCCAGGTTGGTGACGTGGGCCTGGAGCGGCGCGCCCTCGTCGTACTCCGGGGCCGGAGCGGTGCCGAGGATGGTGGAGAAGAACGGCTCCAGGGAGTCGCTGTCCGCCGGGACCGTGCCGTTCTCCGGCTTGGTCAGCGAGGCGATGCCGTCGCGCGCGCAGGCGTAGACGATCGGGAACTCGATCTGGTCCTCGTCCGCGTCCAGGTCCAGGAAGAGGTCGTACGTCTCGTTGACGACCTCGTCGATCCGGGAGTCCGGGCGGTCCGTCTTGTTGATGCACAGGATGACCGGCAGCTTGGCGTCCAGCGCCTTGCGCAGCACGAAGCGGGTCTGCGGCAGCGGGCCCTCGGAGGCGTCCACCAGCAGCACGACCGCGTCCACCATGGACAGGCCGCGCTCGACCTCGCCGCCGAAGTCGGCGTGGCCGGGGGTGTCGATGATGTTGATCGTGATGACATCGCCGCCGCCCTTGGGGTGGTACTTCACGGCGGTGTTCTTCGCGAGAATGGTGATGCCCTTCTCGCGCTCAAGGTCGTTCGAGTCCATCATGCGTTCGTCGAGGTGCTGATGGGCCGCGAAGGCGCCGGCCTGCTTCAGCATGGCGTCGACGAGGGTCGTCTTGCCGTGGTCGACGTGGGCGACGATGGCTACGTTACGAATGTCGTGGCGCGTGGGCATACTTGCGGCGCTTCTCCCGGAATCGTGGGTGGCTCCGCGTACGGTCCGGTACGCGTGCCTGCCGGGCAGATCACGCCACGGCCTCACCCCATGGTACGTGGCTGTGGCGACTCCGGCCGCCCCAGCCCGTACGTACCGCGTCTGACCTGCGGTGATTCCGCTCAGCGCGACCCTTGGCGCGCCTCGCCGCTCACTTCCGGAAGCCGATGTCCTGGTACCGGGGGGTGGTGAAGCCGAAGGCCCCGGCGTTGGCGATCTCCGACTTCGCGGCGATCAGTTCGGGGCGCTGGTAGAGCGGGATCGAGCCGGCCGCCGCCCAGATACGGGCGTCCGCGCGCTCGACGAGATCGCGCGAGGCCCCGGCGTCCAGCTCGGCCGCCGCCTGGTCGAAGAGCTGGTCGATCTGGTCGGTGCCGACCCTGGTGTAGTTCTGCTCCACGAGCAGCGAGCCGTCCGGGGCCGGCTGCGGCTTGGCGAAGATGGGGCGGGCGTCGGTCGCCGGGTAGGCGGTGGCGGGCCAGGAGTACAGCGCCAGGTCGTAGCCGCCCGAGGCGACGTGGTCCTTGAAGTAACTGTCGTCGGCGACCTTGGTGATCTCCGTGCGCACCCCGATCGCGTCCAGGCTGCGGGCGATGCGGTCGCCGACGGCGCGCAGCGGCTCGGCGGCGGCGCCGCGCGGCAGGACGAAGCGGAGGGTGAGCTTCTGGCCGTTCTTCATGCGGACCGGGGGCACGACGGCCTTGGGGTTCCGGGGGTGCTGGGGGTCCTTGGCGTTCTGGTGGCCCTCGGGCCCCGAGCGGCCGTGCGGCTGTTCCTTCCCGCCGCCCGACCCGTCGGCCTTGGTGTCCGTGCCGGTCTTGGTGTCCGTGCCGGTCCCCGCGTCCGCCCTGGCGTCCCCGCCCGCCTCCTTCTGCGGGATCGGGCCGCCGTGCGACTGCCAGCCCGCGTCGGCGAGCAGCGCCTGCGCCGCCTGCGCGTCCTCCCCGCCGATCGCGTCGCTGTGGTCCTCGTACCCCTGCTGACCTGCCATCAGCAGGTGGCTGCCGAGCGGCTTCGCGGGCAGCCCCAGCGGGCCGAGGACCGCCGTGGCGAGCCCCTTGCGGTCGATCGCGCGGGCGACGGCCCGCCGGACCCGCTCATCGGCGAGCGGTCCGGAGGCCCCGTTGAGCGCCAGCTGGGTGTAGGCGGGCTCCAGGGACTTACGGACGGTGTACGCGCGCAGCGCCGTCGCGCGGGCCGCGGTCCGGGCGTCCGCCGCGCGCCGCGCCCGCGCTTCGGCGGCGGCCTTCTCGCGCCCCTCGGGCGTGCCGTGCGCCTCGGCCCAGGCCCGCATCGCGGCGGCCGCCGCGCGCCCGCCCGTACCGTCGGCGGGCGATCCGGCGGCGCCCTTGCGGCTCCGGTCGGCCGGCTTGTGGGCGGCGTCGATATGCCCGGCGGTGGCCGGGTCGACGGCCGCGAGGTCGATCGTGTCCGCGGTCAGGGCGGCGGCGCGGCGCTCGCGGGGCACGGCCCGCAGCACGAGCTTGTCGAGCTTGGCGCGGTCGCCCCACCACTTCGGGTTGCGGGCGAGGGTGAGGGTGCCCGCGCCGGTGTCGCGGCCCGCGACCTCGAAGGGCCCGGCCACGGTCTTGAGGTCCTTGCGGGCGCTGTCGTTGAAGGCGTCCGGGGAGCCCATCACGCTCCGCGGGTAGAGCGGTGTGAAGAGCCCGGCCCAGTCGGCGTACGGGCGCGCGAAGGTGACCTTGACCTCGTGCGGCTTCGCGCCCGGCTCGATCTTCTCGATCCGGTCATAGCCGGCGTTGCGGGCCGTCCAGTAGCCGTGGTCCTTGCCGCTCAGCGCCTTCCACTGGGCCGCGAAGTCGGCGGTGCCGAGGGCGCGGCCGTCGCTCCAGACGGCCTTCGGGTTGAGTTTGTAGACGACGATCTGCTTGGGCTCGCGCTCGACGGTCTCGGCGCTTCGCAGATAGTCGGGGTTGCGCCGGGGCCTGCCGCGCTGGTCGAGGGTGAAGAGGGCGGGCAGCACGGCCCCGGCGACGCGCTCGGTCCCGGCGTCGGCGTCGGCCTGGAAGGCGTTGAGGGTGCCGGGCAGCTCGTCCACGGCCCAGCGCACCGTGCCCCGGTCGGCGACGTCGGCGCGGGCGGTGCGCGCCACGTCCACCGGGGCCGGGGGCGCGGCGGCGGCGTCCCCGCCCGAGCCGCAGCCGGCCAGCGCGGGCAGCGGGAGCAGCGCGCCGGCCGTCAGCAGTGCGGCGCGGCGCCGCCTGCCGGCCCGGCGGGCGGGTCCGGTGCGGGGTGCGGTGCCTCTCGGGACGCCGTCGTGGGACATGGCTGGTACCTCCGGGGCTCGCCCGCCCGGCCTCCTGCGACGCGGCCGGGTTGGTTCGTTCACTGGCTGGCTGCTGCGGCGCGGGGTCCGGGGCCCGGCTGGGCCCGGAGCCCCGGACGTATGCGGCACATTCGGCTTAATGTGCCGCTGATCACATGTACTGCCAGCCACTGAAGGCGACGGTCCGGGCGAAGGCGCGCCGACACGGCGGGGCGGGGCGGCAAGCCACCCGGCTGGACGAACAGGGCGGGCGCGCACAGGGGTGCGGCGGGGGGACGGACGGGGGCGCGGAGGGGCGCGGTCGAGAGGCGCGCGGTGGGGCGCGCGAGGCGCTGTCGGTTCGCGACGGCGCGCCGGGCCGGCCGTCCGGCGGCCGCGCGGGCGGTGCCACCAGGGCACGGACCGGTCGGGCGGCGCCGCGCGCGGCGTCCCGAATGCGCCGGTGCGAAGCCGCGATCGGGACCGCTCTCTTCCCCTTGAGGGGTGTGACGCGCAACACTCGCAGTCGCATGAGCGTCGCCACCCGCCAGCGCGGAGGTGTGAGCAAGTCATGTCCCTGAACGATGAGTTGACGGCTGTACAACGCTGCCTCGACGATCTCGTACGGTCCGTGGTCCGGCTGGAACAGCGGGTCGGCAGCCGCGACCTGGAGATACGGCGGGTACGCACCGACGCCGACCATCTGCGCGAGAGCGTCGCCCTGCTGCGCGAGAGCGCCCCGCCGGAGCGGCCGCGGCCCGTGATGGTGCCGATCCCCGACGCGCCGTACGACAGCTCGCTGTGGGCGGACGCCGAGGACGAGGGCCTGGGGTCACGCGACCGCAGGGCTCCGTAGCGGGCAGCGAGCGCGTACGCCGACTTCCACCCCACTCCTTCCGGAGTTCCCTTTGACCACTGGTACCGACCCCGAAGCCACGCCCGGCGATATGACCGCGCGCGGCGTCCACCACGCGTCGCGCGCCGCCATCCCGGCCCGCCATCTGCGTACCGACCGCTGGTGGCTGGCGCCCGCCGTCACCGCGGCCGGGCTGCTCGTCTTCGTCGTCTACTCGACCTGGCGGGCCTTCGCCGGTGACGACTACTACGCGGCGCCCTACGTCTCCCCGTTCTACTCGCCCTGCGTCGCGGAGAACTGCGTGCCCATGAAGGGCGGCGCGGACTGGGAGATCTTCGGCGCGTGGTGGGGCCTGTCCCCCGCCCTGCTGATCCTGATCTTCCCGCTGGGCTTCCGGCTGACCTGCTACTACTACCGCAAGGCGTACTACCGCAGCTTCTGGGCGTCGCCGCCCGCCTGCGCGGTGGCCGAGCCGCACCGGAAGTACGGCGGCGAGACCCGGTTCCCGCTGATCCTCCAGAACGTCCACCGCTACTTCTTCTACTTCGCGGTGATCGTCGCGCTGATCCTGACCTATGACACCGCGCTCGGCTTCCGCGACGAGCGGGGCGAGTGGGGCCATATGGGCCTGGGCACCCTCGTGCTGCTCGCCAACATCGTCCTGATCTGGGCGTACACGCTCTCCTGCCACTCGTGCCGGCACATCGTCGGCGGCCGGCTCAAGCACTTCTCCAGGCATCCGGTGCGCTACCGCCTCTGGAGCTGGACCGGGAAGCTGAATAGCCGTCACATGCTGCTGGCCTGGGCGTCGTTGGTGAGCGTGATGGCGGCCGACCTCTATGTGTACCTGGTGGCGAGCGGCGCATTCGACGATCCGAGGTTCTTCTGATGGGGCGCATCTGATGACGCACGAGGAGCGGCAGAGCTGGGACGTGGTAGTGGTCGGCGCGGGCGGCGCCGGGCTGCGGGCCGCGATCGAGGCGCGCGAGCAGGGCATGCGGACCGCGGTGATCTGCAAGTCCCTGTTCGGCAAGGCCCATACGGTGATGGCCGAGGGCGGCATCGCCGCCAGCATGGGCAACGTCAACGAGGGCGACAACTGGCAGGTGCACTTCCGCGACACGATGCGCGGCGGGAAGTTCCTCAACCAGTGGCGGATGGCGGAGCTGCACGCGCGCGAGGCGCCCGACCGGGTGTGGGAGCTGGAGACCTGGGGCGCGCTCTTCGACCGTACGGCCGACGGGCGGATATCGCAGCGCAACTTCGGCGGCCACGAGTACCCGCGCCTCGCGCACGTCGGCGACCGTACGGGCCTGGAGCTGATCCGCACCCTCCAGCAGAAGATCGTCAGCCTGCAGCAGGAGGACTTCCGCGAATTCGGCGACTACGAGGCGCGGCTGAAGGTCTTCCAGGAGTGCACGGTCACCCGCGTGCTCAAGGAGGGCGAGCGGGTCGCGGGCGTCTTCGGGTACGAGCGCGAGTCGGGCCGCTTCTTCACCATCGAGTCCCCGGCGGTGGTGCTGGCCACCGGCGGCATCGGCAAGTCCTTCAAGGTGACGTCCAACTCCTGGGAGTACACAGGCGACGGGCACGCGCTGGCGCTGCTCGCGGGGGCGCCGCTCATCAACATGGAGTTCGTGCAGTTCCACCCGACAGGCATGATCTGGCCGCCGTCCGTGAAGGGCATCCTCGTCACCGAGTCGGTGCGCGGCGACGGCGGGGTGCTGCGCAACAGCGAGGGAGAGCGGTTCATGTTCGGGTACGTCCCGGACGTGTTCAAGGAGAAGTACGCGCAGTCGGAGGAGGAAGGGGACCGCTGGTACGAGGACCCCGACCACAACCGCCGCCCGCCCGAGCTGCTCCCGCGCGACGAGGTGGCCCGCGCTATCAACTCCGAGGTCAAGGCGGGCCGCGGCACCCCGCACGGCGGGGTCTTCCTGGACGTCTCCACGCGCATGCCGGCCGAGGTCATCAAGCGCCGGCTGCCGTCCATGCACCACCAGTTCAAGGAGCTGGCGGACGTCGACATCACCGCCGAGGCGATGGAGGTCGGCCCCACCTGCCACTACGTGATGGGCGGCGTGGACGTCGACCCCGACACCGCCGCCGCGGCCGGGGTGCCCGGCCTCTTCGCGGCCGGCGAGGTCGCGGGCGGCATGCACGGCTCCAACCGGCTCGGCGGCAACTCCCTCTCCGACCTGCTGGTCTTCGGCCGCCGCGCCGGGCTGTACGCGGCGCAGTACGCGGCCTCGCTGACCGCCGGCGAGCGGCCCGTGCTCACCGGGGCGGACGTCGACGCGGCGGCGGCCGAGGCGCTGCGCCCGTTCAGCGCGGAGGACGTCCCGGGCCCCCGCGCGGGGGGCCCGGCCGAGAACCCGTACACCCTGCACCAGGAGCTCCAGCAGGCCATGAACGACCTGGTGGGCATCATCCGCAAGGCCCCGGAGATGCGGGAGGCGCTGCACCGGCTCGCCGATCTGCGGGGGCGGGCGCGGCGCACGGGCGTCGAGGGGCACCGGCAGTTCAATCCGGGCTGGCACCTGTCGATCGACCTGCGGAACATGCTGCTGGTCAGCGAGTGCGTGGCGCGCGCGGCGCTGGAGCGCACGGAGAGCCGGGGCGGGCACACCCGCGACGACTATCCGGAGATGGACCGGCGGTGGCGGCGGGCCAATCTGGTGTGCCGGTTCGCCGCCGGCCAGGAGGGCGCGGAGGCGGCCGGGCTGGCGGCAGCGGACCCGGCGGTCGGCCAGATCGCCCTGGAGCGGCGCGAGTCGCCGCCCATCCGGCCCGATCTGCTCGCCCTCTTCGAGCGGGACGAACTGGCGAAGTACCTGACGGACGAGGAGCTGACGCCGTGAGCTATCAGGCCCACTTCAAGGTGTGGCGGGGTGATGCGGTCGGCGGGGGCCTGGCGGACTTCGAGGTCCCCGTCAACGAGGGCGAGGTGGTCCTCGACATCATCCACCGCCTCCAGGCCACCCAGGCGCCGGACCTGGCCGTCCGGTGGAACTGCAAGGCGGGCAAGTGCGGCTCGTGCAGCGCCGAGATCAACGGCCGGCCGCGGCTGCTGTGCATGACGCGGATGTCGGTGTTCACCCAGGACGAGACGGTGACCGTGACGCCGCTGCGGGCCTTCCCGGTCGTACGGGACCTGGTGACGGACGTGTCCTTCAACTACGCGAAGGCGCGCGAGGTCCCGGCGTTCGTGCCGCCCGCGGATCTGAAGGCGGGCGAGTACCGGATGCGCCAGGAGGACGTGGGGCGCTCGCAGGAGTTCCGCAAGTGCATCGAGTGCTTCCTGTGCCAGGACACCTGCCACGTGGTGCGTGACCACGAGGAGAACAAGGCCGCCTTCGCGGGCCCCCGCTTCCTGATGCGCGTCGCCGAGCTGGACATGCATCCGCTGGACGCGGCGGACGAGATGGGCGTCGACCGCAAGCGGAGCGCGCAGGAGGAGCACGGCCTGGGGTACTGCAACATCACGAAGTGCTGCACGGAGGTCTGTCCGGAGCACATAAAGATCACCGACAACGCGCTGATTCCGCTGAAGGAGCGGGCGGCGGACCGCAAGTACGACCCGCTGGTGTGGCTGGGAAACAAGATCCGGCGCCGGGCGGAGTGAGCGGGGCCCGGCCCGGGCCGCCGGCCCGGCCGCGCCGCGGAGCCGTACAGGGGCCGCGGAGCCGTACACCGCATGATGCGGTGCGGGCTTCCGCGGGGGCTGCGGTGCGGGCTTCCGCACCGGCTGCCCGGATCCGGCGGGCACTCCCGGCCACGACCGCCGCCGCGACCGCACTCCCGGCCACGACCGCCGCCAGGGCCCCTGCCACGACCGCCGCCCCGACTACCGCCCCAACCGCCGCCACAGCCCCGGACCCGGTCCCCGCGACCGGTCGCGGAGCAGGCGGAACGGTCATACGCTCCCAAATGTGACGCGGCTTCTGAGGCGGTACGGATCGGGGGCACCCGGCTGGGCCACGGTGTGCGCCCTCCTGGCGCTGTGCGTCCTGCTCCTCCCGGCCCCCGCGCGCGCCGACGGCCCGCTGGACCTGGCGCGCACGGGCCGGATCACCGACACCGTCGGGGCGCTCGGCGACCGGCGCGAGGAGGTGGCCACGGCCCTCGAACGGCTGCGCCGCGAGGCGCGGGTGCAGCTCTTCGTCACCTATGTGCGGGACTTCTCCGGCCGCGCGGGCCACGACTGGGCCGACGCCACCGCCGACCGCAACGGCCTCGGCCCCCGCGACCTGGTCCTGGCCATCGCCACCCACGACCGCCGCTACGCCGTCTCGGCCGCCGACGACTCCGGCTTCCGCCCGGGTCAGCTGGCCCGGGTCGCCGACGCCGCCATCGAACCCGCGCTCAAGGCGCACGCCTGGGCCGACGCGGCGATCGGCGCCGCCGCCGGCTACCAGGCGGTGCTCAAGGGGCGGCCCGTACACACCCCCGTCCTCACCCCCGGCGCGGACGATCCCGGCGGGGAGGCGCTCGTACCGGGCGGGCGCGGCGTCTGGCTGCCCGCCCTGCTCGTGATGGGCTCCTGCGCCCTCGGCGGCTACCTCCTGGCGCGCCGCGGCCGCCGTGCCAAGGACCGCCGCGCCGCCGCCCCGCCCCCCGCCCTCGCCGGATTCGCCCGTTTGGCGCAGCCGCTCACCCCGCTGACCGCGCTGGACGCCGAGGCGGCGCGGATACTCGTGGAGACGGATGACGCCATCCGTACGAGCGAGGAGGAACTGGACTTCGCCATCGACCAGTTCGGCCGGCGGGCGGCGCTGCCGTTCGCGGAGGCCGTGGCCTACGCGCGCGGGGAGGTCGCCCGCGCCTTCCGGCTGCGGCAGCGGCTCGACGACGCGCCCAACCAGGACGCGGACACCCGGCGGTACACGCTCGACGAGATCCTCTCCCGCTGCACCAGCGCCAACCGGCGGCTGGACGCGGAGTCCGACGCCTTCGACCGGCTCCGCGCGGTCAAGGAGAACGCTCCCCACCTGCTCGCCCGCGCCGAGGAGACGGCCGAGGAACTGGCGCCGCGCATCGACGAGGCCGAGGCCGCCCTGACCGAACTGGCGCGGGGGTGCACCGCGTCCGCGCTGGCGCCCGTCGCGCAGCACCCGGCCGAGGCCCGCGACCGCCTCGCCTTCGCGGCGGCGGGGCTGGCGCAGGCCCGCCGGTCCCTCGCCGAGAACGACCCCGCCGGCGCCGCCCCCGCGATCCGCGCCGCCGAGGGCGCGCTCGCCCAGGCCCGTACGCTCACCGCCGCCGTGCTGCGCCACGCGCACGGCGTGCTCCGCGCCGGGAAGCGGCTGCGCGCGCTCCTGCCCGAGACCGAGGCGGCCCTGGCGCGGGCCCGCGCCCTGCTGGCCGACCGGAGCGGCCTGCGCGCGGGGTCGATCGCCGCCGAGCGGGCGAGCGAGCTGTGCGCCCGTATCGCCCGTACGGAGCACGCGCTCGCGGGGGCCGCGCGGGAGATGGCGGGCGGCCGGTACGACCCGCTCGCGGCGCTCCAGCGGGTCGAGGAGGCGGGGGCCGGGCTGGACGAGCTGCTGGAGGAAGAGGGGGCGCGCGAGCGGCGCGTGTGGGCGCTGGGCGCGCGCGCCCTGCTCGCGGCGCGCAGCGATGTGGCCGCCGCGCGGGACTTCGTGTGCACGCACCGGGGCGCGATCGGCAGCCGGGCCCGCACCCGCCTGGCGGAGGCCGAGCGCCATCTGGCGCGGGCGGAGGAGGCCGCCGACGCCACGGACGACGCGGCCGACGCCCGGCTGCTGCCGGAGGCGCGGCTGGCGGACGCGCTGGCCCGGCAGGCGCGCGAGCTGGCCGAACGGGACGTGCGCAGCTACGCGGACCAGAGCGCGCACGCCGGTCCGTACGCGCCGCAGTCCCCGCACCCCGCCGGGGCGATCGGCGGGGCGATGCTGGGCGGCATCATCCTCGGCGGCCTGCTGCCCGCCACGTTCGGCGGCGGGGGCACGCGGGGCCGACTCGCGGAGTGACCTGCTCCGGTATGCCCGTCGGCAGAGGCCGAGCTCCGTCAGTACGGGGTGAATCCCTGTCAGTACAGGCTCAGCCCCGTCAGCACAGACCGAGCCCCGTCAGTACAGACTCAGTCCCGTCAGCGCAGGCTGAGCCCCGTCAGTACAGGCTGAGCAGGGCCTCCACCGCGTCCACGCCCGCGGAGTCGCCGTCCGGGAGGGCGAGTTCGAACCAGACCGTCTTGCCGTGCGGGGTGCGGCGGCTGCCCCAGGCGGCGCTGAGCAGGCCGACGAGCTGGAGGCCGCGCCCGCCCTCGTCGGTGTCGCGGGCCCGCCGCCGCCGGGGCTGCACGAGCCCGCCGTCCCAGACCTCGCAGACCAGGGTGCGGTCGAGCAGCAGCCGGAGCCGTATCTCGCCCTCCCCGTACCGCAGGGCGTTCGTCACCAACTCGCTGACCAGCAGCTCCGCCGTGTCGACGAGGTTGTCCAGGCCCCAGGCCGTCAGCTTCTCGCGCGCCAGCTCGCGGGCGCGGGCCACCGAGCGCGGCTCCGGCGGCAGGTGCCAGTCCCCCACCGACTCGGTGGGCAGCCCCTGCACCCGCGCCATGAGCAGCGCGATGTCGTCCTCGCCGTGGTGGGTGTCGAGCGCGCCGAGCACGTGGTCGCAGACGTCCTCCAGCGCGGGCGAGGGGTCCGTGAGCGCCTCCCGGAAGGCGCGCAGGCCGTCGTCGAGCGACTGGTCGCGGGACTCGACCAGGCCGTCGGTGTACAGCGCCAGCAGCGCGCCGTCCGGCAGGTCGACCTCGGTCTCCTCGAACGGCTCGCCGCCGACGCCGAGCGGCATGCCCGGCGGTACGTCCAGGAGCAGGGCCGGTTCGCCGGGTTCGACGAGCACGGGCGGCAGGTGCCCGGCGTTGGCGAACGTGGCCCGCCGCGTCACCGGGTCGTACACGGCGTAGACGCAGGTCGCCAGGTACACCTCGGAGAGGTCGGCGTCCTTGCCGCTGCCGCGCGCCGAACGCGCCGAGGACTGCTTGCCGCCGGGCGTGCCGAGGCCGTGCGCGACCTCGTCGAGCGCGGAGAGCACCTCGGCGGGCTCCAGGTCGAGCAGCGCCAGCGTCCGTACGGCCGTCCGCAGTTCGCCCATGGCGACGGCGGCGCGCAGGCCGCGGCCCATGACGTCGCCGACGACGATGGCCGTCCGGTGGCCGGGCAGCTCTATGACGTCGAACCAGTCGCCGCCGACCTCGGTGGCGGTGTTGCCCGGCAGATAGCGGCAGGCGATCTCGATGCCGGCGGCCTCCGGGTCGCCGGGCGGCAGCAGGCTGCGCTGGAGGATCAGCGCGCGCTCGTGCTCGCGGCGGTAGAGGCGGGCGTTGTCCATGCAGACGGCGGCGCGCGCCGCGAGCTCCACGGCGAGCGCGGTGTCCCGCTCGCCGAACGGCTCGCTGCCCTTCGTACGGGCGAACTGCGCGAGCCCGACGACGGTGTCGCGCGCCACCATCGGCACGACCAGCGTCGACTGGACCACCGCGCCCAGTTCGGGGCTCTCGTCGGCGTCCCGGCCGGGCACCACCTTGGGGTGCGCGGTGCGCAGCGCCACCGCGCACGGTGAGTGGAAGGGGAAACGATGCACCTCCCCCACCTGGATGGGCTTCGTCTCGCCGTCGTCGGACCCGATCGGCGCGCCGGAGACGGCGCTGGCGAAGGCGACGCGGCGCAGTTCGGCGCTGCCGTCGGCGAGCCCCGGCGGCGCCTCGTCGCCGACGAGCAGCCCCTGGTAGAGGTCGACGGTGGCCAGGTCGCAGAACTGCGGCACGGCGACGTCGAGGAGTTCGCGGGCGGTGGTCTCCAGGTCGAGCGAGTTGCCTATCCGCGCGCCGGCCTCGTTGAGGAGCGCGAGGTTGCGCCGTACGCCCGCGGCCTCGCGCTCGGCGCGGCGGCGGCCGGTCACGTCGCTGGCGAGCGCCGCCACCCCGATCGGCCGGCCGCTGCCGCTGTGCAGCCGGTAAAGCGATACGGACCAGCGGCGCCGCTCCGTACGGCCGGGCACTGCCCCGACGAGCTGGAGGTCGGACACCGGCTTCCCGGTGTCGAGGACTTGGCGCAGCGCGGCGGTGAGCCGGTCGGCCTCGGCGCGCGGCAGGAAGTCGTGCGGGGTGCGGCCGCGGTGCCACTCGGCGGGACGGCCGAAGGCCTGCGCGAAGGATTCGTTGACGCGCACCAGGGTCAGGTCGGTGCCGAAGAAGAAGAAGCCGAGGGGAGATTGTCCGAAAACGGCCTGCGAGGCGGCGAGGTCGGTCTCGATGCCGCGCAGGGCCCGGACGTCGACGACGATGCAGAGCGCGGCGCGCTCGCCGCGGGCGTTCTCGGTGGGCATCAGGAAGATCTCGGCGAGGCCGGTCTGCCCGTCGGCGGCGCGGTAGGGGACGAGGGCGATCCGCTCGTGGCCGTGGAGGCCGCGCTCGCCGAGGAAGTCGGGGAGGGGGGAGGGGGGCTGTGCGCGGGGGTCCGGGTCCGGGCCCGGGGCCGCGGCGGCCTCTCGGGCGCTCGCCGTCTCTTCCGTCCCCTCCGTTCCGTCCGATCCCTCCGCTCCTTCCGGCCCCTCCGCTCCTTCCGGTCCCTCCGCCTCCGCGGAAGGCGCCGGCTCGCGGAGCAGGAAGACGTCCCCCGGGTCCTTGCCCACGGCGTCCCGCGCCGGCACGCCGAACAGCTCGGCCGCCCGTTCGCTCCACTGCTCGATCCGGCCGTCCGCTCCTAGCGAGAACGAGGCGACCCGGATGTAGTCGTAGAGCGAGCCCGGAAGGCTGCTCTGCCACAACACCGCGGCGTCTGTTCCCTGCGGCGTACCCGTGGTTCCCGCTGGCATTTCGCTCACGTGCCCGTCCCCTCCGGCCTCTCGTGCTCGCACCGGCATCAGAAGGCCGAGTATCCAGCACCGCGGCCATCCGGAACACGGCCTTCACGATCACAGCACGATCTCAACCCGCGCCGTAGGACTCCTAACCAGGCAAGGTCAGCTCGAACCACACGGTTTTCCCGGTCTTCCCCCGCCGGGTTCCCCAGCGACGCGAAGCACATGCCACCAATTGGAGTCCGCGTCCGCCCTCGTCCTCCGGCCGGGCGATGCGCTCGCGCGGCGGATCGGGCAGCGGGTCGGAGACCTCGACGAGGAGGATGGCGTCGTCCGGGCTGGTGCGGTGGGAGTGGATGCGGACGCCGATGGGCCCGCTGGCGTGCCGCAGGGAGTTGGTGACCAGCTCGCTCACCAGCAGGACCGTGACATCGCCGACCGACTCCAGCCCCCATTCGGCGAGGGTGTCGCGCACCAGGGTGCGCGCGGTGCGCACGGCACCGGCCTCGGCGGGGAAGCTCCACTCCGCGAACCCGGGCGTCCACGCCAGGGGCACTGCGCTCTCGCTCACGCCGACCACGTCCCAGACCTCTCGCAGGCCCCGCCGGTTTGCCCGACTTCGGGGAAGTTAATCAGCACATACCCGGTATGCGGCGATTGCTACCTTCTGCACCGGAAGTGCCGGAACTCGGTGGCACGATTGGCGTATCGCGGGGCGAGGTGAGGCGAGGCGCCGTGCGACGGGGCCCGGACAGGGCATCCGGCGAAAGCACCTGACGGCGTATCGCCCGAGCCCCTATCGCTGTTGCTCTTCGAGCCGCCGGAGGGCCTCCGCGACGGCGGGCCGGTCCTGGTCGAGCCACGGGACGTCATGGACCTCGGCGGGGCCGAGCCAGCGGAGTTCGTCGTGGTCCTGGAGCGGGCGCGGGTCACCCGCGAGGAGCCCCGCCGTCCAGACGTGGAGCACATACGGCGGGCGCAGCGGCCACTCGCCGGGGATCCGCTCCAGCGGCTCGACCTCCACGCCCAGTTCCTCGCGGAGCTCGCGTACGAGCGCCTGCTGGGGCGTCTCGCCGGGCTCGACCTTCCCGCCGGGCAGCTCCCAGCGCCCCGCCAGCTCCGGCGGGGCGCTGCGCCGGGCGGCGAGCAGCCGCCCCTGGTCGAGCACCGCTCCGCCTACCACCACACGCGCCGTAGTCATGGACGGAGCCTATAAACCCGGGGCGGCGAAGGTCCGCACGCCCCGGCCCGCGCGCACTAGGAGACCGCGCGGCCGACCCGCTCGACGATGTAGAGCCTCTCCTGCCCGTACACGCCGAGCCGGTCGATGACCTGCTCAGCCTCCGACCTGGTGGCGTAACGGCCCACGCGGTAGCGGTTGCCGTTGTCGTCCTGCCGGACGACCAGCCAGGGCAGGTTCGGATCGCCGTCACTCATCGCCCCGCCCTTCCGCCACGGCGCACACCGGCGTACGCCCCTCGACACCTCATGACGAAACCGCAATCCGCATATGCCCGAGCCTACGCCCGACCTTTACTCAGCGGATACGGAAATTCACGAAGAGGCATTCATCCGGCCACCGGAGGCGGCGTCTTCGAGGCCGTCCCGCTCGGCCGCGGCGGCCTCGGCGGCCTCCGCTTCGGCCATTTCCCGCTCAACGGCCACGAGGGAGGGGTTGCGCCACGCGCTGCGCACGCCCCACACGTAGAAGGCGAGGCCGATCAGGACGACGGTGACGATGTCCCAGCCCTCGGCCAGATACCCCTGGCCGCCGAAGTCGGTGCCGCCGGCCCACGAGACGCAGGCCATGACGACGAGGTACGCCACCATCCAGGCGCCCGCCTTGAGGTGCGGCTTCAGCTCGGCCCACGGCTTGCGCAGCTCGTACCAGGCCCAGACGGGCAGGCCGACGGCCATGATCAGGATGACCTTGCCGGTGAGCGGCCAGCGGCCCCAGTAGAGCACCAGCGAGCCGAAGACCATCGCGATGGGCGCGAGGACCGGCATGATGCGCAGCTTGACCGGGCGCTTGAGACCCGGCGCGAGGCGGCGCAGCGACATCACGGCGACAGGGCCGGTGATGTAGGAGATGACGGTCGCGACCGACACGATCTCGGCCAGCGAGCCCCAGCCGCGGAAAACGGCCAGAAAGAGGAAGGCGACGACGAGGTTGAGCACGAGCGCCGGGCGCGGGACGCCGGTCTTGGGGTCGACCTTGCCGAAGATGCCCGGCAGGTGGCCGTTCTCCTGCACGCCGTGGATCATGCGCGAGGTGGTGGCCGCGTAGATCATGCCCGTACCGGAGGGGGAGATGAAGGCGTCCGCGTACAGCAGCATCGCCAGCCAGTTCAGGCCCCAGGCCAGGGAGAGGTCGGCGAGCGGGGAGTTGTACGAGAGGTGGGCCCAGCTGCCCGCGTCGCTCAGGTCGGCGGCGGGAACGGCCATCAGGAAGGCGATCTGCAGCGCCACGTAGATCACGAGCGCGATGACGATCGAGCCGATGACGGCCTTGGGCAGCGACTTGCCGGGGTTGCGCGCCTCGCCCGCCATGTTCAGCGGGGACTGGAAGCCGTTGTACGCCCAGACGATGCCGGAGACGGCGACGGCGGTGAAGACCGCGCTCCAGCCGTTCGGCGTGAAGCCGCCGTTGTCCTTGACGTTGCTGGTGTCGAAGTGCGCCAGCATCAGCGCGCCCGCGGTCAGGATCGGGACGACGACCTTGAAGACGGTGATCGCGTTGTTCGTCTTGGCGAACAGCGTGATCGCGAACCAGTTGAGGAAGAAGTAGAAGACGAGCAGGACGCTGGCGAGCGCGACGCCGCTGCCGGTCAGCTCCTTGCCGTTGTAGAGACCGGCGGCCCAGGAGAAGTCCCAGGAGCTCATGTACTGGACGGAGGCGGTCGCCTCCCCGGGTATGACGGAGACGATCGCGATCCAGTTGGCCCAGGCGGCGAGGTACCCGGCCAGCGAACCGTGCGAGTACTGCCCGTATCGGACCATGCCGCCGGCCTTCGGGAACATCGAGCCGAGCTCGGTATAGGTCAGCGCGATGGTCAGCGCGACCGCGGCGCCGATGACCCAGGCCAGGATCGCGGCGGGCCCGGCGATGGCGGCGGCCCGCTCGGCGCCGAAGAGCCAGCCGGAGCCGATGATCGACCCGAGACCGACGGCCGTCAGGGCCACCGGTCCGAGCGTGCGGCGGTAATTCGAGTGGGAACCCTGCTCGGTACTCAAGCCCCGGATCTCCTTTTCTTCGTTCTCCCCCACGGCAGGACGCAAACCGCGCCATCCTACGAGCGATTACGGGGAGGGAAATCCGCGACAGGGCCCTGACCTGGGCGTATGTGAGGTTTGCAACACGAGGGGAGCTGCCGCGATATCGGGACAAAAGGGGCGGTAACGGTGCGCTTCAGCGGCTTGGTGCAGACCTGTGACGACAGGGCGCGAGGATGCGCGGCGGGACACCTGACCTGCGACGAGGCACGGCCGACCGAAGCCGGGAAAGAGGAAAACAGGTTGGCCGATAACCGACGCACCAGGAGCGGACAGCGGGTCGGGCGGAGAGGACCGGGGCGGGGCCCTACTTGACCGGCAGGTGGTAAGAGACGCGATAGCGCTCGGCGAGGACGACCACGTCGGCGGTCTCGACGGGGCAGCCGCCGGCGAAGTACGTACGGGAGACGACGAGCACGGAGTGCCCGGGGACGCCGCCCAGGGCGAGAGCTTCCTCGGCGAGCCCCGGCCGGGCGCCGACCTCTTCCACGACGTTGTCGACGACGAGGTCGATGGCGGCCATGCGCTCGACCACGCCGCGCCCGGCCAGCGGCCCCTCCTCGGGCAGCATCACGGGCGTACGGCCGGTGAGGGCGAGCGGCTCCCAGGAGGTGGAGAGCATGGCGGGCTCGCCGACGGCGCGGAAGAGATAGTCGGTGCGCATGACGCGCTCGCCGGGCGCGATCCGCAGCCGCCCGGCGACGCCGGCGTCGGCGGCCTCCTGCCCGCTGCGCGACTCCCAGGTGCCCTTGACGCGCTCGTCGGCCTGCTCCTGGCGGAAGGGCGTGGAGTCGCCGAGCGCGCGGTACCCGCCGCGCGAGAGCCGGCGCGGCACGGGCTGCTCGCGTACGTACGTACCGGAGCCGGAGCGGCCTTCGACGAGCCCCTCGGCCATCAGCACCTTGCGCGCTTCGAGGGCGACGGTGTCGGAGACGCCGTACTCCTCGCGAATGCGGGCCTGCGAGGGGAGCCGGGTGTGCGGCGGCAACTCCCCGCCTACGATCTTCTGCCGAAGATCCCCGGCGACGCGGAGGTATGCGGGCTGGTCACCGAAGGCCACGTCCACTCCCAACAGCTTGACAGTCCGCAACAGCTTGGCAACCGTCGGTTGTGAGCCGCAACGTAAGGCCAAGGATTCACTAGATGTAGTGAATTGCAGCTCAGAGAGGCGTAATCCGCGGGGACGGGGTGCGCGCGGGGCAGGGCCGGCGCCCCGGCCGACGAGGACGGGCGCCGACGAGGAACGCCCCACCTCCCCCACCGGGACCGCGAGGACAAACGAGAACCCCTAAACACAATACGGCATAGGCGATATCACAAGGCAGGCGGAATACCAGAGACCACACTTCAGCTCATGGCCGGAATTCGAAACAGATTGTCGGCCACGCCCACGGGCCGAGTAATTCGATCGGCGCCCTTCGGCTGAAAGTACCTGTTTCGCGGGGACTGCTTTCCTCCTACGGTGAGCGGGGTCGGAAAGACCATCGTCCCGTCTCTGACTGGAGGCCCAGTGGCACCGATCATTGAACCCGGAACGTACGCCATCAAGAATGCCGCGTACGACGACCGGGTCATCGATGTGAGTGGGAGCGACAAGCGTCCCAACACGCCCATTATCGGTTACCCCTACCACAAGGGGGAGAACCAGCAGTGGGAGCTTGAGTCGGTCAACCAGGCCAACGAGTACATCATCAAGAGCAAGCTGGGCGACATCTACCTGAACCTGGGCAGCACCAGGCAGTACCCGCCGTCGATCGCGGTCCAGTTCACCTACGTGCTGTGGTCGATCGAGCCCGCGGGCGGCGGCCTGTACCGGATCCACTTCCCGTATCAGGACGGGGTCGTCGACCTCGCCACCGGTCAGCAGAGCACCCAGCTGACCCTCCCCTCCTGGGCCGGGGAACAGCACCAGAAGTGGATCTTCGAGAAGGTCTGACAGACAGCGTGAAAGAGTGCGCCGAATAAAATTCGGCGCACTCGAAACCCCCGCCCGAAAAATGGGCGGGGGTTATTTGCCGCGCTCGAAACCGCTTAAAACTCAGCCACCGCTCTTCCGCCGGAAAGAACGCTGAGTACTGGCGGGTCCATGAGCCCCGTGAATCTTGGAGGAACTGACCCCCGCCCCTCCCGAGGCCCCATCCCCCCGAGCCCCCCGCTTACGCTCCAGCGCCTCCCGGAACTTCTGCTTCATCTCATCTTCAGGCTTGTCCTGAGCAGATCCCTCTGCGGCCATGAGCTCCTCCTGAACTAGACGCTCCCCAGAGCCTCGCACGTTTCCTCCCGCTCAGCGCCTGATTTTTCCGCGCGACCCGAGCCCGCCGGAGCCCGCCGCCCCCGATGTCCACACATGGGCAGAGACTTCATCGCTAGGGTTGCCCCATGACCGCACTGCCCGACTGGATGCGCCCACCGCGGGCGGAGGGCTGGTTCGCGGAGGACCTGGACCGCCTCCCCGAGGCGCCCCGCCACACGGAACTGATCGACGGAGCCCTCGTCTTCATGATGTCCCCGCGGCGATCGTGGCACGGCCGGCTGGTCACCGGCCTCACGGTGGCGCTCATGGCCCAGGCCCCCGCCGGCATCGAAGTCGAGCGAGAGATGACCATCCGCCTCGACGCCCGCAACCGCCCCGAACCGGACCTGCTGCTCACCACGGCCCCGTACGATGCGGACCGCACCTGGTACGCCCCCGAGGACGTCCAACTCGCCATCGAGGTCGTCTCCCCGGGGTCCGCCCACCGCGACCGCAACGTCAAGCTCCGCAAGTACGCCGAAGCCGGCATCCGGCACTACTGGTGCGTCGAAGACGAGAACACCGTCCCCGCCGTACACGTCTACGAACTCGACGAACCGACGGGGACGTACGCGCCCGCAGGCATCTTCCGTGGCGCCCTCCAGCGCCCCGTACCCTTCGAGATCACCCTGAATCTGGACAAGCTCACACCGCCCCGCAGCAGCTGAAGAGCTATCCAGCACCGATCCAGCACGGTGCGAGTTCATCCAGCACGCGGAGCGGCAACGAAGGATGCCCATCCCCATCCCCGCACCCGTTGTGTACACATGGGGCACTCGGCGCGCTTGAGCGCATGACACAGCCGCTGCCCGTAGAGTCCATCCGCGACGTGCGTGCGCATTTGGCGGAGGTCGTGGAGCGCGCCGACCGCAAAGACGTACCCACCGTGATCACGTGCCGCGGCAAGGAAGTCGCCGCCGCCGTCTCCATCGAGGTACTACGCAAGTACCAGAAGTGGGAAAAGCGCGAGATCGATCGGATCATTGACGAGCGCATGGCCAACCCCGCACCAGGCATCCCGATCGAGGACATCATGAGGGAGACGCTGGCGCGCAGTGAGTGAGTACCGAACCGTCTTCCGCCCTGAGGCGCAGGCCGAGCTTCGGAAGATCCCGCGTGAGATGGCGCTGCGCATCCTGGCCAAGCTGACCGAGCCGGAAAGCGATCCGCCCGGCTTCAACAGCACCGCACTCGTGTCCCAGCCAGACCGTCGACGGCTACGGGTTGGCGACTACCGCGTCGTCTACACGATCGGCAACGGGGAACTGGTGGTCTGGGTCGTTCACGTGGGGTGCCAATCCACCGTTTACGACACCTGACCACCGCTGACCACACGACAGGATATCCAGCACCCATCCAGCACGGGATTTTCGACGAAGTACAAGAGGCTTCGACACCGGGACCACTATCCAACATCCGTGGGCGCCGGTGCACGAATGCCCGCCTGTTCGTCTCCAACGTCCCACACCGTGAGGCGAGACTGTCCTGTCCATCGATAATGCCGGTGCCCTCGTTGAGGTTGAACCAGCTAGCGCCGCGCCCCTGACTTGAACCGAACAGCCTTCTCCCACGCCCGACTCCCTTGCCGCGCTGGACATATCCGGTTGAAGCATCGCCAGTACCAGGAACCGTCGGCCCGGCGGCGCAGGTCCACTTCCTCCCCCTTGCATGCATCGCACCGAGGAGGTTTGGCAAAGTCCTCCGCATGCTCGTGAGTCAGGATCTTGCGTGCGAAGTGGCCACCCTTGATGGTCAGCATGACCTCACGTGAGCGGCTCTGCGAGAGGGAGTTGAGGCTGCCCAGCAGAACCGTGTGCTCGTCGATCACGACGATCTTCTGGTGCATTACGTTGACGGGGACGACCGTCTGCACCACTGCCCGAAGCTGCTTGACCAAGTCGGCCTGTTTCTTCTGACCAGTGTCGTAGGGGTCACGGACGAAGATCGTCACACGCACTCCGCGGCGCACGGCCTCGTCCAGCACCGGCAGCAGCCCGATGAGACGTTTCGCAGTCCACGGAGACCAGATCCACAAGGAATTGCGCGCTTCGGCCAGCCGTGCGGCAAACGTCTCGTAGAACGAGATCTCGTCGTCGACATCGGAGACTTCGACATGGCGGGAGAGGACGCCGGCGAGACGCGTGCCGAACGGACCGAGAGGGATGTCCGGCCGCTCGCCGGGGGCGATCAGCTGAGTGGCCGGAACCGTGCGGACACGTCGGTCGCCGATGAGGGCAGCAAGCCTGCCCATGGCAGTCTGCTCACCCGCAGCAAGAATGCGCCTTCGGCTTCCGACAACGTAGAGCCTGGTCTGAACGCGGGTGACGGCGACGTTGAAGAGTCGTACCCCATTGCGCTCCCAGACGGATGCTCCAGGAGCCCGGGACGCCCGGGACATCCAGAGGCCGTCACCGTAGTCGTCCTCCACTGTGTCGAAGATGACTACGGGGAACTCGCGGCCCTGAAATCGATGAGCCGTTCCGACTTCGGCGAGCCGACTGCCGGTGCCCTCGTTGTCCCGGAGCGCCTCCAAGGTGGCTTCGGCCTGTACCGGATAAGGCGTCACGACACCGGCCTCCTCACCGTCCTCTCTGTGCAGGTCGATCAGGGCTCGTGCGAGCAGGGAACCAGCCGGCCACCATCCCTTTCGACGGCCGGTGCGGTGGGCCTGGGCGAGGTTGAGCAGCCCGTCGGTGTCGATGATCACGATCTCGGGGTCGTCCGAGGCGCGCCGCGCTGCGCGCTGCTCAATACCTGGGCCGGGTTTCAACACGCCGTCATACGCGAGTGAGTTCGCCAGACGCATTACATCGTGGCCGAACCGGTGTTGGACATCCAGTACGACGCAGCCTTGGTGATTCACCGCCGCCATAGGGGACTCGATATCGAAGTGCTCATAGACCTCGCGCAGGATCCAGCGGGCAACGTCGGGCCGCTTGCTTCCGTCGAGTTGCGGCAGCACGGGACCGAGCTGCATGAAGTCCCCAAGGAGGACCGCAGTGGTCTTCGCCTTTCCTACGGCCAGGAGGACCTCGGGCAGGGTCGCGGCCCCGGCCTCGTCGACCAGGACAACGTCGTATTCACCCTCGAAGACCGCTTTCGTGGTCCGGAACCGTGCAAGGGTAGTGGCAACAACCTTGGCACCGCGAATAATCTCGCCCTGGGCGTCACGCGCAAGCTTGTCGTACTCCTCCTGGAGTTCGCGATGACGGCGTTCCAGCGCCGGCCGATACTCTTGGTCCTCCGCCACCCGAGGTTTCAGGTCCGCCACCTGTGCGTGGCGTCGGGGGTGGCCGAGTCGGTCGGCCTCCTCGACACGAGTTTCAGCCGCTTGGGACAGCCCGAATTCCCTGGCGAGAACGGCCAGCTTGGCGCCCACCGCCAGATAGTGTCGCCGAGCCTGTTCCAGGGCCTTCTCCACCTTCTGCAGACTCCGCTGCCGTAGCGCGATTTCCTGCTTGCTGAACGGAATCCGAGCCTCGAGTTCCGCCAGCTGCGTCGCGACGGCGTCCTCCTGCCGGGCCAGGACCGACCGGGCGTCCACCGCCTTCTGACCGGCCTGGTGCGCGTCAGCGCGCGCTGTCTCCAGTCGAATGCGCGCAGTTTCCCGTTCCCGCTTCGCCCGGCGCCTCGCAAAGCCCTTCAGCTGTTCAAGGCCGTCCAGGAGCTCCTGAGCCGCCACACACTCCCTGTCGGCGACGAGTGCCTTCGCCTCCAAGTCGGTCACTGCCCGACGGAGTCGGTCCAGGCTTTCCTGATACTCGTCGTACGACTTCCAGTCAGTTTGAGCCTGCTTCGTCACCCTCACCGCTTCGAGCGCGGCTTGGTGGGACCGCTCCAGCCGTACGGCAGTGTCCTCCGCGTCCTTGGCATCCAGGCGTGCCTGATCGCGCGTCCGCTCCAAAGCCGCGGAAGCTCGGGCAGGATCGTCGAGTCGGACCCGGTCCGCGGCGTACGCCACAGCGTCGAAGTCCGTGAGGCCCCGCTCCAGCTCCTCCAACTGCCGGGCGCGCTCCCGAGCCTCAACCAGCTGAACGGCGACGGCACGGCGGCGCTCATCGGTTTCGGTCAATCGGTGGCGCACCATCAGCGTGAGGCAGACACTCGCGTCTTCCGCGATCTCCCTCAGGTGAGGCGGCCCCACGCGGACGAGCTCGCCGTCACCATGCCGTCGCTCTTTCACCACGCCCCACAGAGCGTTGTCCACAGCGATATTGGTGGCCGAGACCAACAGGACCCGCTTCCCCCGGGCAACGAGATCGCTGATGGCGCGTTTGAGAACTGTGGTCTTGCCAGTACCCGGCGGCCCCCACACCAACCACAGGCCCTCGCCCATGCATGCCCGATAGGCGCGATCTTGGGCAGGCAAGAGCGTGCCGGGCGGCAGTCCAATGGCAGCAAGCCGCCCCGTGCCCGCCTCGCCTCGGGCCATGAGATGGGCCAGCGGAGCATCGGCGAGCGAGGCCATGCCCTCCCGCAGCGCCTTGACGAGGAAACCGGTGGGCTGCGGCTTCATCCACAGACAGGGATCCGCAGGGTCTGCGAACTCCGGAACACGCACGCGAAGCGCGGTGCCGTCCTTGTACACGTCGAGCACGGAGTGACCTGCGTCAATGTCGCTCTCATCAGGTCCGGCCAGTCGCAGACTATCCCCCTGGAGCTGGTCCGTCCCGGTTTCGGACCCACGCACGTCGATTACGTACTCCCCAGGTTTCCGGCCCCGCACCGCTCGCCCCAGGGGGCGCCACCGCGGCTCGCGAGCAGCTACGCCCTCGTGTGCCGCCCAGGCATCCAGGGCCGAGACGACTTCTTCCTGCCAGCCCACGTTCCCCCGCTAAAACCGCGCTGCCCGGACCTTGATCAGTGGTACCAGTCCGGACTCGCGTTCACCACTGGCAATCCCGCCAAGGCACGGCGTCCAAATCCCATCCTCGCGGGTCTCGGCCGGAAGGCAGCACCGGGGTCAGAGGCATTCAGATCCCCACGAGCCGCACCCGGTCACCGCAGAGTTTGACCATGTCGTCGATGCCGGAGGTCAACATGACCACAGGGCGGTGCTGCCGCAACGCGGCCTCGGCGACCGCCGCGTCGATCGCGTACTTGTGCCCGTGCAAGCCGACGCCCATCAGCAGCTCGGAGGCCGTCCTCGCCTCCTCGTCACCGACCGGGACGACCCGCAGTCCGGAGAGCACCCAATTCAGGCGTGGCTTATTCGTACCGGCGTAGACGGCCTCGATGATGGTGAGCGAGCTGATCACGACCTCCATGCCGCGCGAGCGCGCCTCAGCGATCAGAGCCACCACCTGTTCGTCGTCGGCGAGCAGCTTCGACAGTCCCTCACTGTCGAGAACCAGCGTCCCCTCGTGACTCAGCCGGCGGCGTGCCACTCGGCCTCCTCGGCGAACACCTCGTCGAAGACCTGCCGTGCCCGCTGACGAGCCTGCTCGGAAACCGGCCCCTTGCGGCCCTCGTAGTCCGCCAGGTACTCGTCAAGGGCCTGTCCACGCAGCTCGCGCTCGACCGCCTCGGCGATAAACGCGGAGAACTCCCGCTTACCCACCCGCGCCCGGATCGCCTCCGCCGTTCCTTCCGGCAACGACAGGCTCACCCGCGTCGCCGGCCCTTCCCCGATGCTGTACGTCGCGTCAGCCATACCCCGATTGTGTCAAACGAGTAGGAAAAGTGCCATGCCTGCACTACCTTCACACTCGGCCAGCGTCCGACTCACACAAACCCCAGCACTGGCATCCTCATCCCATCTCAGCACCATCCCAGCACGGGAAAAACAAAGGGCCCGACCCCGAGGAGCCGACCCCTCTCTGACCTGCACATTTGCCAGATCAGCGACGTAGCGCTAAGTCACCCTCTACACGTTGAACCGGAGCCCGCAGTACAGAGCTCCCACCTGCGGAGACACGATTCCCGCAGTCCTCACCCAGCACCGATCCAGCACGGTGCAAGTTCACCCAGCGCATCCAGCACCCGCGACCGCGACGAGGGAACTGCCCACCGCCGCCCGATCGAGGACACCATGAGGGAGACGCCAGTACGCCGTGGGTGAGTACCGGACCGTCTTCCAAGCGTAAGCACAGGCCCAGTTGCAGGAGATCCCTCGCGACAGGGAGGTTTTTCAGCTCCTCGCGAGCAGAGGCCAGACCGACGCGCCGCTAGTGACCTGAGTCGCTGATGCGTCGGCAGTAACCGGCGAGGCTGTTGAGGGTCCGGTCGGCGGTCTTGTGCCATACGTACGGGCGGGGGTTGGTGTTCCAGTCCTTGATCCACGCGCGGATGTCGCGTTCGAGGGCGGGGACGGAGCGGTGGACGCTGCGCTGGAGCTTCTTGCAGGTGAGCTCGGCGAACCACCGTTCGACCAGGTTCAGCCAGGACGAGCCGGTTGGGGTGAAGTGCAGATGGAAGCGGGGATGGGCCAGCAGCCACTTGCGGACCGGCTCGGTCTTGTGGGTGGTGTAGTTGTCCACGACCAGGTGCACGTCCAGGTCGGCCGAGACCTCCCGGTCAAGCTTGGACAGGAACTTCTTGAACTCCGCGGTCCGGTGGCAGCGGTGGAGGGAGCCGATGACCTTCCCGCTCGCCGCGCCCAGCGCGGCGAACAGGGTGGTGGTGCCGGCCCGGAGATAGTCGTGGCTGCGCCGCTCGGGCACGCCGGGCATCATCGGCAGCACCGGCTGGGACCGGTCCAGTGCCTGGATCTGTGATTTCTCGTCCACGCACAAGACCAGGGCCCGCTCCGGCGGGTCGAGGTACAGCCCGACTACGTCGTGGACCTTGTCCACGAAGAACGGGTCGGTGGACAGCTTGAACGACTCGGTGCGGTGCGGCTTGAGGCCGAAGGCCCGCCAGACCCGCGACACCGTCGACTGCGACATCCCGGCTCGCCGGGCCATCGAGCGGGTCGACCAGTGGGTGGCGTTCTTCGGCTTCGTCTCCAGGGTGAGCCGCACCAGTTCGATGACCTGCTCGTCGGTGACCGTACGCATCCGGCCGGGCCGGGGCGCATCGCCCAATCCGTCCAGCCGGTGGGCGACGAACCGTCCCCGCCACTTGGAGACCGTCTCGGTGGTCACCCCGACCTGCCGGGCCACCGAGCTGGCCGACCGAGGCAACAGCCCGCCCGGCTCGATCTCGGCACACGACAGCATGATCCGCGCTCTCAACGCCAGGACCTGCGGCGTGGATTGGGCCCGCACCCACCCACCGAGCACTCCACGCTCATGCCCCGACAACACCAACTCAGCCAGCCGCGGCCCTGGACGTCCCATACATATCAAACGACGCATCAGCGACTCAGGTCACTAGATGAGGTCGGAAATTATCTTCGAGGCCATCGACTGGACAATAGCTTTGTCACCTCCGAGATCAGTCGAGCTTCTCAAACGCCGGTCTCGGTGCGATGATGGGAGTGCGCTTTTCATTGATATTGAGCCATGTAGGCGCTTCCACCGACATGAGTTTTCGGTCAACAGTAATTAGATTCTGCTGCGCCGCTTCATTCAGGGCATCAAGTATGTCGACCACCTTCACCTTCCCATACTTCTCCAGTTGCGCCTGGATCTTCTGCGCCTTCGCACTCGGCTTATAGTAATAGGGCGCACGATCATGCCTGCCAACCGTTAGAATCGCTTCAGCAACCGCCTCGTACGCATCGTTGAACAAGCCCATGAAGCCGTCCGGGTCTGGCAGCGCAATCAAGTGGAGACTGTTCCACCTCTGATATCCCGCCGGAAGGTCTAGGGCCTGTGGAACAATCGCCACTCGAAGCCCGTTACCGTCTTCGAGTTGATGCCAATTACTCTTGATAGTCGCGGCGGCAAACCGCGCCTTCTCTGTACTACTCAGGAACAGGTCGGTCTTCCACACCTTCTTGATCCGTTCCCGCAGCTGAGGTTCGGCGGCGATACCACGGGCAGCGATCGGCACCCAAGATCCAAAAGCCAACGGTCGACCTGACCCGTCAGGCAACAACACCGCATCACCACTCGCGTTGTTGACAACAGCCTCAGTGAATCCGAGATGGCGTGCACGCTCGTGCCCGAACATCAGGGATGTCGGTCTGTCCAAGTCAGCGAATGCCCTAGGGCTCACCTTCCTGAGTGCTTCGCTAACCAGATCGGTAACGCGTGGTTCGCCGCCAACAATCGCCTCGTGAACGGCCCACTCAAACCCGTCTCCCCGCAATCCCTTGTCGCGGTGGAGGCGAGCGAGCTTAGCGAGCTGTCGAAACGTGACCTCCACCCGATCGGAATTCAGATCTTCGAGGTCCGCTTGCGACAATTCATCGAAATGGGCCCTCAGAATTGATCGCGATACCGCGTAAAGAGCACGACCGTACTCATCAACCGGTTCGGCCTGACTCAGAAAGGTGACATCAGCCATTCAGTTACTCCCTATTACGTCACATGAGAGGTTGGAGAGGAACTCAGCCACGGTGAAGCAGAATGCCGAACACGGGGATCCCATCTATGAAAACCGAGGTTTCAAGTAGGTCATCGCAGCGGAAGAGGCACCCCAGAACACCGAACACTCACCGATCAGTAGTGATACCGGGCGGCGAGGATGACGATCTCCTTGTCCGTCACCAGATAGACGAGGCGGTGCTCGTCGTCGATCCGTCGCGACCAGGCCCCAGGCAGGTGATACTTCAGCGGCTCCGGCTTGCCGATGCCGCTGAAGGGGTTACGCCTGACGTCCTCGATGAGCTTGTTGATCCGGGCGAGCATCTTGCGGTCGTTCTTGAGCCAGGACGTGTAGTCCTCCCACCCCTGGCCCTCGAAGACAAGCCTCACGCAGCACCCGCATCTGCGTCCGCTGACTCGGGATCGATGAGCTCACGCTCCGACAAGTTGATATGTGACAGGGCGTTCTCGTACGCCTTGAGCAGCCGCCGGGCGTTCGCCGGCGAGCGCAGCAGGTAGGAGCCCTCGCGCAGCGCCGCATAGTCTTCGGCCGAGACAAGCACGGCGTTGCCGTGCTTGGAGACGATCTCGATGGCCTCATGGTTCTCGTTGACCTTCTTGATCAACGGAAACAGTTCCTTGCGGGCTTCACTCGCGGTTATGGACATGACCCGACCCTCCCATCAAGTGGTACCTAATAACGTACCACTCCTGGTGTCATCCGAGAGGGGAAACGACTGATGGCCGATCAGCTAACCCTGCACGCATCCAACACGGGAAAAGCCAGGGGCCCACCTCCGGAAAGATGGCCCCTTTCTGACCTGCGTATTTGCCACGTCAGCGACGTGGTGTTACGTCATCCGCTCACACGTTGAACCGGAACTCCACCACATCCCCGTCCTGCATCACATATTCCTTGCCCTCCATGCGCGCCTTGCCCTTCGCGCGGGCCTCGGCGACTGAGCCCGTTTCCACCAGGTCGTCGAAGGAGATGACCTCGGCCTTGATGAAGCCCTTTTGGAAGTCGGTGTGGATGACGCCGGCGGCTTCGGGGGCCGATGCGCCCTGGGGGATGGTCCAGGCGCGGGATTCCTTGGGGCCTGCGGTGAGGTAGGTCTGGAGGCCGAGGGTGCGGAAGCCTACGTGGGCGAGGGTGGCGAGGCCGGGTTCTTCCTGGCCTACGGACTGGAGGAGCTCCAGGGCCTCCTCGTCGTCGAGCTCGGCGAGGTCCGCCTCCAGCTTGGCGTTGAGGAAGATCGCTTCGGCGGGGGCGACCAGGGCGCGCTGCTCCGCCTTGAAGGCGTCGTCCGTCAGCTCGTCCTCGTCGACGTTGAAGACGTAGAGGAAGGGCTTCGTCGTGAGCAGGTGCAGGTCGTGGAGGAGCTCCGTGCGCTCCGAGCCCTGGACGATGCCCTGGGAGAAGAGGGTGTCGCCCTTCTCCAGGATCTCCTTGGCCTCCTCGACCGCCTTGACCTTCGGCGCGATGTCCTTCTTGATCCGCGACTCCTTCTGGAGGCGGGGAAGGACCTTCTCGATCGTCTGGAGGTCCGCGAGGATCAGCTCGGTGTTGATGGTCTCGATGTCGTCCTTCGGCGAGACCTTGCCGTCCACGTGGACGACGTTCTCGTCCTTGAAGGCGCGGATGACCTGGCAGATCGCGTCGGACTCGCGGATGTTCGCGAGGAACTTGTTGCCCAGGCCCTCGCCCTCCGAGGCGCCGCGCACGATGCCGGCGATGTCGACGAAGTCGACCGTCGCGGGGAGGATCTTCTGGGAGCTGAAGATCTCGGCGAGCTTGGTGAGCCGCGGGTCGGGGACGCCGACGACGCCGACGTTGGGCTCGATGGTGGCGAACGGGTAGTTGGCCGCCAGCACGTCGTTCTTGGTCAGGGCGTTGAAAAGGGTCGACTTGCCGACATTCGGCAGACCGACGATTCCGATCGTGAGCGACACTTGGCGACTTCCCGTAGCGAGAATGTGTAAGGGGACCGGCCCCGCGGGGCCGGTCAACCAGTCTACGGGCCCGCGCCGCGGCCCCGCCCCGGGCGGGTTATCGGTCGAACTGATAGCCAAGGTGGCCCAAACAGCGTGTCCAACGCCGGATTCTTCCCACTTTTCGCCCTACGTTGGTGAAGTGGAGCAACCCAGCACGCGTACCCCGCACCGCAGCGACCGCCGCGCGTCCGCCGTGCCGCGCCCCGCCGCACCCGCGGCGCCGGGGCCGGGAGGGCCGACGGGGGCTGAGGAGCCCAGCGGCGAGAGCGCCACCGTCTACCGCGCGCGGTCCCGGCGGCCCCCGCCGCCGGTCGCCAAAATCGCCGCCGCGCTGTCCCGGCTGCCCGGCCCCCGCCTCACGGCGCTCGGCAGCGGGCTGCTCGCCGCGCTCGTGATGCTGCTGGTCGGCTTTCTCGACTCCGTGCTGTTGGACGGCGCACCGGCCGTGTACGGGGTGTTCTTCCTGCTGGCCGCCGCCGCCTGCGCGCTGTGGGTGCGCCCGGCCGACCTGGTGATCGCGCCGGTCGGCGTCCCGATCGCGTTCGCCGTGGGGATCGTCGCGATCAGCAACGGCTCGGGCGGCGCCGGCGGCCGGATCATGAGCGTGGTCACCGCGCTCGCCGTGCACGCCGGGTGGCTCTACGCGGGCACGGTGCTGGCCGTGCTGATCGTCTTCGTGCGCAGGGCGGCGCTGGTCAGCCGGCGGCAGCGGGACCGGCAGCAGGACCGTCGGAACCAGGGTCAGCCGCGGCAGCGGCGGCGGCAGCCATCGCAGCCCCCACGATCCCCGCACTGTTCTGCAGCTGAGCAGGCACGATCTCGGCCTTGACGCCCTTGATCAGCGGCAGGAACTTCTCCGCCTTGCGGCTGACGCCGCCGCCGATCACGAACAGCTCGGGCGAGAAGAGCATCTCCACATGGGCCAGGTACTTCTGCACCCGGTGGGCCCAGTGGTGCCAGCTCAGGTCCTCCTCGTCCTTGGCGCGCGTCGAGGCGTGCGTCTCCGCGTCGCGGCCGCTGAGCTCCAGATGGCCCAGCTCGGTGTTGGCGACCAGCTTGCCGTCGGTGAAGACCGCGCTGCCGATGCCCGTACCGAAGGTGAGCACGATGACCGTGCCGTAATGGTCGCGGCCCGCGCCGAAGTGCACCTCCGCGAGGCCCGCCGCGTCCGCGTCGTTCAGGAGCGTCACCGGGGCGCCGAGCCGCTCGCGCAGCGCCGCCGCCGCGTCGAGGCCGATCCAGCTCTTGTCGACGTTGGCCGCCGACCGCGTCGTCCCGTCGACCACCACGCCCGGGAACGTCGCGCCGACCGGACCCGACCAGCCGAAGTGGTCCACGACCTCCTTGACGCCGTCGATCACTGCCTCGGGGGTGGCCGGGTGCGGGGTGAGCACCTTGTAGCGGTCGTCCGCCAGCTCCCCGCGCACCAGATCCACCGGGGCGCCCTTGATGCCCGACCCGCCGATGTCCACACCGAATACCTTCATGGACACGAGGCTAGGGCCGGACGGGCGTGATCACCCCTTGGACCCGTCGGAAAGGGACGCGGCCTCCGCGCGCAGATCGCGGCGGAGCTCCTTGGGCAGCGAGAAGGTGATGCTCTCCTCCGCGGCCGTCACGATCTCCACGTCGCCGAAACCGCGCTCCGCGAGCCAGTCCAGCACGCCCTGCACCAGGATCTCCGGCACGGACGCGCCCGAGGTCACGCCGACCGTCGAGACGCCCTCCAGCCATGCCTCGTCGATCTCGGCGGCGAAGTCGACCAGGTGGGCGTCGCGGGCGCCGGCGCCCAGCGCCACCTCGACGAGGCGCACGGAGTTCGAGGAGTTCTTGGAGCCGACGACGATCACCAGGTCGGCGTCGGCGCCCATCTGCTTGACCGCCGTCTGGCGGTTCTGCGTGGCGTAGCAGATGTCGTCGCTGGGCGGGGAGATCAGCTTCGGGAAGCGCTCCTTGAGCGCGTCGACCGTCTCCATGGTCTCGTCGACGGAGAGCGTGGTCTGGGAGAGCCACACGACGCGGGACTCGTCGCGGACGTGCACGTTCTTCACGTCCTCCGGTCCGTCGACCAGCGTGATGTGCTCGGGCGCCTCGCCGCTCGTGCCGACGACCTCCTCGTGGCCCTCGTGGCCGATGAGCAGGATGTCGTAGTCGTCGTTGGCGAACCGGACGGCTTCCTTGTGGACCTTGGTGACCAGCGGGCACGTGGCGTCGATGGTCGCCAGATTGCGCCGCGCGGCCTCCTCGTGGACGACCGGGGCCACGCCGTGCGCGGAGAAGATCACGATGGCGTTCTCGGGCACTTCCTCCGTCTCGTCGACGAAGATCGCGCCCTTCTTCTCCAGGGTCTGCACGACGTATTTGTTGTGGACGATCTCCTTGCGCACATACACCGGCGCGCCGTACTGCTCCAGCGCCTTCTCGACGGCGATGACGGCACGGTCCACGCCCGCGCAGTAGCCACGAGGGGCGGCGAGCAGGACCTTGCGAGCTGTCGTAGCAGTCATGCCATCCATCGTACGGGCCTTGGCAGATGGCGCGGATCACCCTGTGGACAACCCCGGAGGCGGGCCGCCCTGGCGTGTCGCGGAAGCGTGTCGCAGGGGCCCGCGGCGGGGTCTGTGGCGGGGGCCGGTCGCGGGGGCCGGTCGCGGGAGCCGGTCGCGGAGCGGCCCGTACGGGCGTCCCCACGCGGGCAGGCCCCCGGGTGTCCGGCGCGCCCCGGGTGCCCGGCGCGCCGCCGTGGCCGAAGCTGAGGCACGATCATCACCGACAAGGGACGATCAACGCCGATCACCACGAAACACCGGACCAGCTAGGGGGCACACCCCATGACCACCATGCCGACAGGCTCGACCGCGCCGGCGGGCGAGGACGGATCGCTCCGCCGGACGCTGTCCTTCCGGGACCTCGTCGTCTACGGACTGCTGTTCATCGCCCCCATGGCCCCGGTCGGCATCTTCGGGACGCTGGAGGCGAAGTCGCACGGGGCGATCGCCACCGTCTACATCGTCGCGACGATCGCGATGGCCTTCACCGCGTACTCCTACGCGCAGATGGTGCGCGTGGCGCCGCAGGCCGGCTCCGTCTTCACGTACGCGCGCGTGGGGCTCGGCGAGGGCGCCGGCTTCGTCGCCGGGTGGATGGCGATGCTCGACTACCTGCTGATCCCGGCCGTCGCCTACCTCTTCTCCGGGATCGCGATGCACGCCCTGGTGCCGTCCGTGCACCAGTGGGTGTGGACGGCCATCGCGGTGGTCGTCACGACGCTGCTGAACCTGTGGGGCGTACGGGCCGCGGCCGTCGTCGGCGCGGCGGTGCTGGCCCTGGAGATCGTGGTGCTGGTGGTCTTCGTCGTCGCGGCGCTGTACGAGCTGATCGCGCACGGCGCCCAGCGCGGCTGGGCGGTGCCGCTCACTGGTGAGGGCTCCTTCTCGATGACCGCGGTCCTCGCGGCCGTCTCGGTCGCGGTCCTCTCGTACCTGGGCTTCGACGCGATCGCCTCGTTCGCGGAGGAGGCAGCGGGCGGCTCCGCGCGGGTCGCGAAGGCCGTGATCACCTGCCTGGTCATCGCGGGTGTCCTGTTCGCCGTGCAGACGTATCTGGCGGGTCTGCTGGCCCCCATGACGGCGGCCGAGCTGGCGGCGAAGCCGGCCGAGCAGGGGGACGCGTTCTACGCCACGGTCGACGCGTCGGTCGGCGGCTGGCTGCACGACCTGGTCGCGGCCAGCAAGGCGATCGGCGCGGCCTTCGCGGCGCTCGCCGGGCAGGCGGCGGCCGGGCGGCTGCTGTTCGCGATGGCCCGCGACCGACGGCTGCCGGGCGCGATGTCGAAGGTGGACGCGGGCAGCGGCGTGCCGCGGCGGGCGCTGCTCGGCGCGGCCGTCGTGACGCTGATCGCGGCGGTGTGGGCGGCCCGCCGAGACGACGGCCTGGACCACCTGTCGTCGATCGTGAACGTCGGGGCGCTGACCGCTTTCGGTCTGCTGCACGCCTCGGTGATCGGCTGGTTCTGGATCCGCAAGCGGGCGGAGCGCCCGAGCCTCGTCGGCCATGTGCTCGTACCGCTGCTCGGGCTCGCGGTGGTGGTCGCGGTGATCGTCGAGGCGTCGGCCACGGCCCAGGTGGTGGGGGCCGTCTGGCTGGCGGTGGGGCTGGTGATCCTGGCGCTCCAGTACCGAGGACGGCGACAGGGGCAGCAGGGACGACAGGGACGGCAGGTTTAAGGGATCGGCGTCCGCTGATAGGTGCTGATTCGGGGCGGGGAGGGTTCCGCTGTCGGTCCCGCCGGCCGCGACCGCTCCCGCGTCCCGACGGCAGCCTTTCATTGTCAGTGGGCGCCGATAGCCTTGGCGCATGGCTGTCAACACGTCCGCGGACGCGCCGATCCCCGTCGGCGAGGTGTCCCGGCTGATCGGCGGATGGATCGACCGGCTCGGGGCCGTATGGGTCGAGGGGCAGATCACGCAGTTGTCGCGGCGGCCGGGGGCCGGGGTGGTGTTCCTGACGCTGCGCGACCCGTCGTACGACATCTCGCTGACCGTCACGTGCTACCGCGCCGTCTTCGACAGGGTGGCCGACATCGTCTCGGAGGGCGCGCGCGTCGTCGTGCACGCCAAGCCGGAGTGGTACGCGCCGCGCGGCCAGCTCTCGCTGCGGGCCGCCGAGATCAAGCCGGTCGGGGTGGGCGAGCTGCTCGCGCGGCTGGAGCAGCTGAAGAAGTCGCTGGCCGCCGAGGGGCTGTTCGCGGCCGACCGGAAGCGGCCGCTGCCGTTCCTGCCGCAGCTCATAGGGCTGGTCTGCGGCCGCGCCTCCGCCGCCGAGCGCGACGTGCTGGAGAACGCCCGGCTGCGCTGGCCCGCCGTGCGCTTCGAGGTCCGCAATGTGCCCGTACAGGGCGTGCACGCCGTCCCGCAGGTCATGGCGGCGGTCAAGGAGCTGGACGCGCTGCCGGAGGTCGACGTGATCGTCGTGGCGCGCGGCGGCGGCAGCGTGGAGGACCTGCTGCCGTTCTCCGACGAGCAGCTGGTACGGGCGGTGGCCGCGTGCCGTACGCCCGTGGTGTCGGCCATCGGGCACGAGCCCGACTCCCCGCTGCTCGACCTGGTCGCCGATCTGCGCGCCTCCACGCCCACCGACGCGGCGAAGAAGGTCGTGCCGGACGTGGGCGAGGAGCAGGCCCGTATCCAGCAGTTGCGCGAGCGCGCGCTGCGCAGCGTCGGCGGGCTGCTGGACCGCGAGGAGCGCGGCCTGGCCTCGGCGCTGGCGCGGCCCGCGATACAGCGCCCGCACCGCATGGTCGACGAGCGCGAGGAGCAGGTCGCGGCGGTGCTGGAGCGTGGGCGCCGCACGATGGCGCACCTCCTGGACCGCGCCGACTCCGAGCTGACGCACACCCTGGCGCGGGTCGTGGCCCTCTCCCCCGCGGCGACGCTCAAGCGCGGCTACGCGGTGCTCCAGCACGCGGACGGTTCGGTGGTGCGCTCCCCCGAGGACGTGGCGCGGGACGAGGAGCTGCGGGCGCGGGTCGCTGATGGCGAGTTCGCGGTACGGGCCGTTGTCACATCCCCCGCTTAGGCTGGTTCCCATGGCGACGACGCGCGAGAAGACCGACGACTCCACCCTCGGTTACGAGCAGGCACGGGACGAGTTGATCGATGTGGTGCGGCGCCTGGAGGCGGGCGGCACGACGCTGGAGGAGTCGCTCGCCCTGTGGGAGCGCGGCGAGGAGCTGGCGAAGGTCTGCCGCCGCTGGCTCGATGGGGCGCGGGCCCGGCTGGACGCCGCCCTGGCGCAGGAGTCCGATGAGGGCGACGACGACGGCGACGGGTCGCGGGCCGCGGGCGACGACGGGGAAGCGGCCGCTTCCGAGGGCTGAGCGGGCCCGCACGGCCGCGTCGGTACGGGCGTCACGGGTGTCTCGCCCGTACCCCGCCGTGCCCTGATCCATGTGAGCCGGGGCACACCCACCCCCTTTTAGTTGAACATTAATCTAATGCGGGTACAGTGGTGACTGCCAGCTCGAACCGTTGACGCAATAGAAGGTGTTCACCGCATGACTCTCGCCCTCGACGCCGCCGCCCAGGACCTGCTCTTCCGTGAGGCACGTACCGCCAACACCTTCACCGACGAGCCGGTGACCGACGAGCAGATGCAGGCCGTCTACGACCTGTTCAAGTACGCGCCGACCGCGTTCAACCAGTCGCCGCTGCGCATCGTGCTGGTCCGCTCCGAGGAGGCCCGCGAGCGCCTCGTGGCGCACATGGCGGAGGGCAACCAGCCCAAGACCCGCAAGGCCCCGCTGGTCGCGATCCTCGCCGCCGACAACGAGTTCCACGAGGAGCTGCCGGCGCTCTTCCCGCACTTCCCGCAGGCCAAGGACGTGTTCTTCGCGGAGCGCTCCTCCCGCGAGTCCGCCGCCGCGCTGAACGCCTCGCTTCAGGCCGCGTACTTCATCCTCGGCGTCCGCGCCGCCGGTCTCGCGGCCGGCCCGATGACGGGCTTCGACTTCGCGGGCGTCCAGAAGGAGTTCCTGGACGACGACCACACCCCGCTGATGATCGTCAACATCGGCAAGCCGGGCGAGGACGCCTGGTTCCCGCGGTCGCCGCGCCTGGAGTACGACCAGGTCGTCAAGACCGTCTGAGAAGGACCGACAGAGGCGGCACCAGGACGGAACGCCGTCCGAGGTGTCCGTGGAAGACGTCTGAGGTCGCCCGGCCCCGGTCGGGCGGCACCCCCCTCAGACCTGCCGCTCCCCCCAGCGGCAGTCCGATGGCCGTCGTGTTCAGGCCGAGTTGCGCGCGTCCGGATTCGTGTCCGGCTTCGTCTTCTCGGCCTTGAGCGCGGCGGCCATCCGCGTGAGCTGCTCGTGCGGCGCGGTACCGGTGACCACCGTGGTCACGCCGTTCTCCCTGCGCACCAGCGCGTCGTACTTCTCACCCTCGTAGCGGTCCCACGTCGCGCCGTCGACGCGCTCGGTCTTGCCGGTCTTCGCGGCCTGCTGGGTGACGTCGTCGATGAACGCGGCCGCCGGGCCGTTGCTCTGCTCGACCGCCACGTACTGCTTCTTCGGGTCGAGGAAGCCCAGGTGCCACGCCGCGCCTTCCTTGCCGCCCCCGTCGTACGAGACCGAGGTGGCCCGCCAGCCCTCCGGGAGGCCGACCGGGGCCGCCACCGGATAGGGGGCCGCGCGCCGCGCCGTGTCCAGTTCCACGCGGTAGCTGACCGTCTTGACTGGGTCGTTGCCCTCGTCGTGCGGGATGAACACGTAACTGACCACCGCGACGGGAATGATCACCGCCAGCGACAGAATCATGTTCCGCACCGTCTGCTTCTTAGCGCTTCTTCCTGCCACCCGCCCATCGTCCCCCATACCCCTTCCGGCCGGGACACCGGCCCGGACCATCGGCGCGGACCATCACCCCGAAGGCGGGCCCGATCGCGGGCCGGGCGCCGGTCCGTACACGCGCCACGGCCGCGGGCGCGTACGCCACTCGCCGTGGCGCTCATACGCAGGGTGCTCTGCTCACTTTGGCAATCAACCGATAAAGTCATCAGCACCCTCACTTAACGGCCGTCGCCGTACAGAAAGGTGCGCTCCGTTGACCGAACACCACTTGCCGTCTCCCCTTGAGGTCAGCCCCGAGGCCCCGGACCGCAACCTCGCGCTGGAACTCGTCCGGGTCACCGAGGCGGGCGCCATGGCCTCGGGCCGCTGGGTCGGCCGCGGCGACAAGAACGGCGCCGACGGCGCCGCCGTCAAGGCCATGCGCGCGCTCATCGGCACCGTCTCCATGAACGGCGTCGTCGTCATCGGAGAGGGCGAGAAGGACAACGCGCCCATGCTCTACAACGGCGAGCGCGTCGGCGACCTCACCGGCCCCGAGTGCGACGTGGCCGTGGACCCCGTGGACGGCACGACGCTGACCGCCAAGGGCATGGCCAACGCCGTGTCCGTGCTGGCCGTGGCCGAGCGCGGCACCATGTTCGACCCGTCCGCGGTCTTCTACATGGACAAGCTCGTCACCGGCCCCGACGCCGCCGACTTCGTCGACATCAACGCGCCGGTCGGCGTCAACATCCGCCGGATCGCGAAGGCCAAGCGGTCCTCGCCCGAGGACGTCACGGTCGTGGTGCTGGACCGGCCGCGCCACGAGGGCATCGTCAAGGAGATCCGCGAGGCCGGCGCCCGTATCAAGTTCATCGCGGACGGCGACGTGGCCGGAGCGATCATGGCCGTGCGCGAGGGCACCGGCGTGGACCTGCTGCTCGGCGTCGGCGGCACGCCCGAGGGCATCATCACGGCCTGCGCCATCAAGTGCCTCGGCGGCACGATCCAGGCGAAGCTGTGGCCGAAGGACGACGCGGAGCGGGAGCGCGCCGTCGCCGCGGGCCACGACCTGGACCGGGTGCTCCAGACGGAGGACCTGGTCAGCGGCGAGAACGTGTTCTTCGTCGCCACCGGGATCACCGACGGCGACCTGCTGCGCGGTGTGCGGTACCGCGCGGAGACGGCGACCACCCAGTCGCTGGTGATGCGGTCCAAGTCGGGCACGATCCGGCAGATCGACTCCACGCACCGGCTCTCCAAGCTGCGCGCGTACAGCCAGGTCGACTTCGAGCGCCCCAGCTGACACCACCGGGCCGCCGTCGGCCCGCTCCGTACGCCCGTACACCCGCCTTTACGCCCGTACGAGCCGCCCCGTACACCCGCCTTTACGCCCGTACGGGCCGCCCCGTACGCCCGCCTATATGCCCGTACGAGCCTCCGCCTGCGTACGGGCCGCTCAGCGAGCCCGTACGTCCGTGACCGCACGCGATGACGGGCCGGGCCCCGCCGGATGCGTCCGGCGGGGCCC
>NZ_JBFAIS010000044.1:0-50319 GCF_040654795.1 Streptomyces sp. NPDC050617
GCGAGCGTCCGCGGCTCGCCGCCCGGCTCGCTGCCAAGGTGGCGGCCGGCTGCGAGGTGCGCTTCCTGCTGGGCGACCCCGCGTCGGCGGCGCGTCACCGCCGACCTCCGCCGCCCTCAAGCCTCCCGCTCCACTTGTCTCTATTTATCTCTACTTGTCGATGTCGCCGACGACGAAGAACAGCGAGCCCAGGATCGCGACCATGTCCGCGACGAGCGTCCCCGGCAGCAGCTCCGTCAGCGCCTGGATGTTGTTGAACGACGCCGAACGGAGCTTGAGGCGGTACGGGGTCTTCTCGCCCTTGGAGACGAGGTAGTAGCCGTTGACGCCCAGCGGGTTCTCGGTCCAGGCGTAGGTGGCGCCCTCCGGGGCCTTGAGCACCTTCGGGAGCCGCTGGTTGATCGGCCCCGGCGGGAGGTCCGCGATCCGGTCGAGGCACGCGTCGGCCAGGTCCAGCGCGTTGTGGGTCTGCTCCAGCAGGCACTCGAAGCGGGCGAGGCAGTCGCCCTCGGTGCGGGTGACGACCTTGAGGGCATCCTGGAGCTCGCCGTAGGCGAGGTACGGCTCGTCGCGGCGCAGGTCGAAGTCCACGCCGGAGGCGCGGGCGATCGGCCCCGAGACGCCGTAGCCGTGCACGGCTTCGCGGGAGAGCACGCCGACGCCGCGCGTGCGGCCCCGGAAGATCTCGTTGCCGAGCACGAGCCGGTCGTACACGTCCATGCGCGACCGCACGTCCGCGACCGCGTCCCGGGCCCGGCCGAGCCAGCCCGCCGGGAGGTCCTCCTTGAGGCCGCCGACCCGATTGAACATGTAGTGCATCCGGCCGCCGGAGACCTCCTCCATCACGGCCTGGAGCTCCTCGCGCTCCCGGAAGGCGTGGAAGACGGGCGTGATGCCGCCCAGCTCCAGGGGGTACGAGCCGAGGAACATCAGGTGGTTCAGCACCCGGTTGAGCTCGGCGAGGAGCGTGCGCGTCCACACGGCCCGCTCGGGGACCTCCATCCCGAGCATCCGCTCCACGGCCAGCACGACGCCCAGCTCGTTGGAGAAGGCGGAGAGCCAGTCGTGGCGGTTGGCGAGCATGATGATCTGGCGGTAGTCGCGCGCCTCGAACAGCTTCTCCGCGCCGCGGTGCATATAGCCGATGACGGGCTCGGCGTGCTGGACCCGCTCGCCGTCGAGGACAAGGCGCAGGCGCAGCACGCCGTGGGTGGACGGGTGCTGCGGTCCGATGTTGAGCACCATGTCGGTGCTCTCCGCGGCGCCGCCGATGCCGACTGTCGTCTCCGTCATGGTGGGTAGTCTCTCAGCTCGCCTGGGCGGGGGTACGGGCGTGGGGACGCCGACGGCACGGGTGCGGGGACGCCCGGGGCCGCGGCCGGTCACCCGGCGAGGGCGGCCGCCAGCTCGGCGCAGGGCGGGCCGACGGGCTGTATGAGCCAGCCGAAGCCGCCCAGGCCCGCCGGATCGGTCAGCTCGGCGGCCTCCCCGGCCGCGCCGAGGGCCCGTATGTACCCGGCCGGGTCGCTGGACGCGAGGGACAGCGGCGGCCGCCGCCCGTCGACGCCGAGCGCCCGCAGGACGTCCCGCTGGGCGCGGGGGACCGGGGCGGTTGGGGCGGTTGGGGCAGGGCCGCTGTCGAAGCCCGCCGCCGCGCACGCGTCCAAGGCCACATGCGCCGTGATGTCGCAGGAACCGTCCGGCACCGGCCGCACCTCCCGCCCGTCCCGAAAGCCCGTCAAGGTGCCCAGCGGCGGCCGCGCGCCGCGCTCGTGGGCGTAGTCGACGGCGACGGCGAGGCCCGCGTCGAGGGCGCGGACGGCGCGCGCCCACGCCGCGTCGCGCGGGAGCCCGATCTCGGCTCTCGTGCCCGGCGGCGCGCCGTCCAGCGGCCACCAGCGGGCCAGCCAGGCGGCGTCCTCGCCGTCGACGGGGCCGCCGAGGACCTCCTCGCCGTCGGCCCGTACGAGGACCCGGCGGGCGGTGCCCGCGCCGTCGGTCTCGGCGACGTCGACCGGCACGTTGTCGAGCCATTCGTTGGCGAACAGCAGGCCCGTCAGCCCGGCCGGGGCCTCGTCGACGTCGGCGAGCCACTCGACGCGCGGATCGAGACCGGCGGGCCGGGGGGCCCGCTCGACGGCGTACGGGCGCAGCCGGGCGGCCACGTCCGCCGGGACGTGCGCGAGCACGCCCGCCGCCAGCTCGCCGCGCCCCGCGCCGATGTCGGCGAAGGCCAGGCGCGGCGGGTGACCGAGGGCCTCGTCGACGCGGCGCAGCAGCTCGGCGACGGCCGCCGCGTACCGGGGCGAGGCGTGTACGGACGTACGGAAGTGGCCGGCCGGGCCGGGGCCGCCGGACCGGCGGTAGAAGCCGTGCGGCCCGTACAGCGCGGCCTCGGTCGCCGCCCGCCAGGTCCGCGCTCCGCTCGCTGTGCGCGTCATGCGAGAACGGTATGCGAGGCGGGACGCGGGCGTTTCGGCCTGTGGATAACTATCTGCGGGCAGGCGGGGAAGCGCGGCCGGACCGGAAAGCGGAGGGGTCGGAACCGAAAAGCGGAAGGGGCGGAACCGGAAAGTGGAGGGGGCGGAGGGACCGGTTCAGGGTGCCCGCATCTCCTTCGTACCGAGCCCGTATCCACCTTGGGGAGTAGACCGGAGGTGCATGGATCGATCGTCCGGCTGACCCCGGCACGTGCTCGCGGTCCCTACGCTGGGTTACGTGCAGCGCCTCTACGACTTCTTCCGCAGACACCCGACCGGTGTGGACAGCTTCTGGGCTCTCCTGCTGTTCGGGCTGAGCGGGATCTGGCTCGTGCAGGCTCCGAACGGCACCGCCCAGTTCGCTGTGGCCGCGGTGACCGTCGTCGGGTTGTGCATGGTGGTCGCGCTGCGCCGCCGGTGGCCGGAGTACACGCTGCTCGCGGCGGTGGTGTGCGGGCTGCTCCAGGTCGCGGGCAACGTGGACATCCACCCCGCGGACTTCGCGCTGCTGGTGATCATCTACACCGCGGCGGCGGACGGGAAGCGCTGGGCGTCCCGGCTGGCGCTGGTCTGCGGCCTGCTCGCGCCGACGATCAACAAATTGCGCTGGCCGGGCAGCGCGGCCACCGGCTGGCAGAGCGTGGTGGCGGTCGTCTTCGTCACGGTGCCCTTCGTGCTCGCCTGGGTGCTGGGCGACTCCGTGCGCACCCGCCGCGCGTACTGGGCGCAGCTCCAGGAACGCGCCGACCGGCTGGAGAAGGAGCGCGAGGCACAGGCGCGGATGGCCGTGGCCGCCGAGCGGGCGCGGATCGCCCGCGAACTGCATGACGTGGTCGCGCACAACGTGTCGGTGATGGTGGTGCAGGCCGACGGCGCCGCGTACGTCCTGGACGGCTCCCCGGAGCAGGCCAAGCAGGCGCTGGAGACGATCTCCGGGACCGGGCGGCAGGCGCTCGCGGAGATGCGGCGGCTGCTGGGCGTGCTGCGCACGGAGGAGAGTTCCGAGGGCGGCGAGTACGTGCCGCAGCCGGACGTGGAGCAGATCAACGATCTGGTGGAGCAGGTGCGCACCGCGGGGATGCCCGTCGACTTCCGGGTCGAGGGGTCGCCTCGGCCGCTGCCGAGCGGCGTCGAGCTGACGGCCTACCGCATCGTGCAGGAGGCGCTCACCAACACCCGCAAGCACGGCGGCCCGGACGTCGGCGCCAGTGTCCGGCTCACCTTCTTCGACGACGGGCTGGGCCTGCTGGTGGAGGACGACGGGCGGGGCGCGCAGCACGAGCTGTACGAGGAGGGCGGCGCGGACGGCATGGGGCACGGCCTGATCGGGATGCGCGAGCGCGTCGGCATGGTCGGGGGAACGCTGGACGCGGGCCCGCGGCCGGGCGGCGGGTTCCGGATCAGTGCGCTGCTGCCGCTGAAGGCCGGCCGCTGAAAATCCCGCCCCGGGGTTCGCCGGTGGGCGCGTCCGGCGCGTACGCTCACGAAACCGCTGAGGAAAGGTAACGCCGCATGTCGATCCGGGTCATGCTCGTCGACGATCAGGTCCTGCTCCGTACGGGCTTCCGCATGGTGCTGGCGGCCCAGCCCGACATGGAGGTCGTCGCCGAGGCCGGGGACGGCGTGGAGGCGCTGGAGGTGCTGCGCGCCACCGCCGTGGACGTGGTGCTCATGGACGTGCGCATGCCGAGACTGGACGGCGTGGAGGCCACGCGCCGCATCTGCGCGCAGCAGGACCCGCCGAAGGTCCTGATACTGACCACCTTCGACCTCGACGAGTACGCCTTCTCGGCGCTGAAGGTCGGGGCCAGCGGCTTCATGCTCAAGGACGTGCCGCCCGGCGAACTCCTCGGCGCGATCCGCGCCGTGCACAGCGGCGACGCCGTGGTGGCGCCCAGCACCACCCGCCGCCTCCTCGACCGCTTCACCCCGATGCTCCCGAGCACCTCCAAGGACCCCTCCAACTCCGAACTCGACCGCCTCACCGGCCGCGAACGCGAGGTCATGCTCCTCGTCGCCCAAGGCATGTCCAACGGCGAGATCGCCGCCCGCCTCGTCCTCTCCGAAGCCACCGTGAAGACCCACGTAGGCCGCATCCTCACCAAACTGGGCCTCCGCGACCGCGTCCAGGTCGTCGTCATGGCCTACGAGTCGGGGCTGGTACGGGCGGGGGGCGGGGGGCAGTAGGGCCCGGTCAGGCGCCGGAGCCTCGGGCCGTGGAACTCCAGGTCTTGAGCGGCTCGGTGTCGAGGGTGATGCCCACCGGCTCCGGAAGGGTGACGGTCTTGCCGAACGCGGCGGAGTGGCGCTCCTGGTAGGAGCCGTCCACGGGTTCGCTGTAGACGGTGACCTCTTCGCCTTCACGGTCGATGAGCAGGTGGACAGGGATGCCGCTCTCGGCGAAGGCGCGTGGCTTCTCGACGCGGTCGCGCTGGTTGGTGTCATGGTCGTGGGAGGTGACTTCGACGGTCATGAGCACGCCGTCGGGGTCGGCCCACTCCCCGGCCCGGACGAAGTGGGCCGTCGGGGCGAGCGTGCCGTCGGGGCGGGCCCTGCCTTTGCGGCAGGTCTCGATCCTGAGCCCTTGTCCGGTGTGGAGGTCCAGCGCGGGCGCGTGCTGGAGGCACTGCCGTACCAGCCACATGGTGATCGTCTCGTGAAGCCCGTCCGGCACGGCCTTGACCCCCAGCTTCCCCCCGATGAACTCCAGGCGCAGGCCGTCGGCCTCCCTCGCCGCCGCGGCGGCGAGGGCTTCGAACTGCTCCGGCTGCATCTGGGCGTGGGCCTGCGGCCTGTCGTCCACGGCTGTCACGGCGAACCTCCTCATGCCCGGGACGTGGCTGGGAGTCGAAGGTTAGCCGCGGCCGCCGACAGTCGCCCCTGCCTCGCGCGGTCGTCCCGTGGTCAGCGCAACACGCTCTGGAGGAAGTCGCTGCCGATGCGGGCCACGACGGTCAGGTCGAGCTGGTGGAGTACGTAGCGGCCGCGGCGGCGGGTGGAGAGGAGGCCGGCTTTCTTGAGGGCGGCTATGTGGCGGGAGACCTCCGGCGGGGTCAGGCCGTAGGCGGCCGCCAGTTCGCCTGTGGTGTGCGGGCCGCGGGCGAGGGTGCGGCACAGGCGCATGCGGATCGGGTGGGCGAGGGCTTCCAGGCGGCACTGGACCACCTGGAGGGCCATCACCTCCGGGAGCTCGGGCGACGAGACCGGGTACTGGATGACCGGGGACCAGCCGGGGCGGTGCAGTACGAAGAGGTGGGGCCAGCCGAAGGCGGTCGGGACGAAGGTGAGGGAGCCCCCGTACGCGCTGGTGCGGGAGCTCGCGAGCTTGTCCACCACGACCCGCGAGCCGTCCTCGGAGACCGTCACCGCCGGGGAGACCGCGGCCAGCGCCTCGGCCAGGCCCTTGTGGCGGAGCAGGTCCGCCTTATGGCGCGCGTCGGCCGCCAGCTGGCCCCGTACGCGCTCCCAGGTGTCCCTGAAGAACGCCTCCTCGCAGTCCTCCAGCAGCCGCCGCAGCCACGCCCGCAGCGCGCGCGGGTCCTCCAGCATCCGGTCGGTGAAATCGGCCTGCTTGGGGCCGCGCGCGGCCGACAGCTCACGGACCCGGGCCCGCTGAGCGGCGTCGACCAGCGGGGACGGCACCTCGCTGCCGTACTCCGCCGAGCAGGTGATCTCGAAGGCCGCGGACACGAACGTCTCGTCGTCGATCCGGTCGAGCGCGTCCAGCTCCTCCGCGAGCGTCGCCCCCGGCACGGACGGCAGCAGGATGTCCGAGCGCGCCGACCGCCACAGGAAGTCCGCCTCCGTCAGCCGGTCCGCGAGGTCCGGCTTGAGGGACGCGGCGGTCGCGGTGGCCCAGCCGTGCAGGCCCGGATGGTGGCCCGGCTCGGACAGGGCGTGCAGCATCGCGCCCAGTTCGGCCAGCGGCGACGGGCTGAAGCCGATGCGCTCCAGGGGCAGCCCCGTGATGTCGATGTCCACGCTCATGGGTTCATCGTGCCGCTCGCCGGTACGGGCCGCCGCGTCGATTGACGGTCCCCGTCAATCGACGCGCCGCGGGCGGGCGCTACGGCGCACGGTGAACCCCGAGGCGGTCCCGCACCGGCGGAGGCCCTTCTTGAGGCACCGAGGAGACAACCGTGGACGCCATCCAGCAGCACATGTTCGACGCCTACCGGGCCGCCCGGAGCGGCGAGCCGGCTCCGCCCGCGCCCGGCGCCGGGGACCTGCGCGCGGTGCGGGAGGCGCGCCGCTGGCGGGAGTTCGTGGCCGTCGTCGACGAACGGGCCGCGTCCCGGCGCGCCCGCGCGCGTGCCCGCCGCGCGGCGCTGGTCCGGTTTCTGCGGCTCGGCGGCGGGCGCGCTGTCGCCGCCCGCACGCCGGTGCCGGAGGTCCGTCCGGCGGCCGAGTCTCGGCCCGCCGCCGGGCGGGCCGGGCGGTCGGAGCGGTCGGAGGCGGGCCACCGGACGTGAGGCGCTGGTGAGGCGCGTCCGTGCTCGGGCGCTAGCGGCCGGAGGGTGAGGGGGCGAGGGCGGACGTCCGCCGGGTACGTACGGGCACGAGCACGGTGCCGCCGCGGGGTGCGGGCAGGGCGTCCGCCGGGTACGTACGGTCATGGGCGGCGCGTCCACCGGGTACGTACGGTCGTGGGCGGCGCGTCCACCGGGTACGTACGGTCGTGGGCGGCGTGTCCGTGAAGTTATCCACAGGCAGTGGACGGTCCCGCCGCCGCCCGGAACCACTCGCGTAGCATGACGGGGAAATCGTCCGGTACCCCCCGCGGACTGGAACGGAAGGCCGTCGCCGCGTGAACGCACACCCCCCGAACCCCACGGGCCCCTCCGAGCAGACCAACCCGAAGGACCGCCCCGCCCGCCTCACCGTCGGCGTCGTCGGCGCGGGCCGCGTCGGCCCCGCGCTCGCCGCCGCGCTGAGTCTCGCCGGCCACCGCCCCGTAGCCGTCTCCGGCGTCTCCGACGCCTCCGTCCGGCGCGCCGCGACCCTGCTCCCGGACGTACCGCTGGTGCCGCCCGGCGAAGTCCTGGCGCGCGCCGAGCTCGTGCTCCTCACCGTCCCCGACGATGCCCTGCCCGGCCTGGTCGCGGGGATCGTCGAGACCGGGGCCGTGCGCCCCGGACAGCTCCTGGTGCACACCTCCGGACGGTTCGGCACGGCCGTGCTCGACCCCGCCCGCCGGGCCGGGGCCCTGCCGCTGGCCCTGCACCCCGCGATGACGTTCACCGGCACGCCGGTCGACGTGCAGCGCCTCGCGGGCTGCTCCTTCGGCGTCACCGCCCCCGAGGAACTGCGGCTCGCCGCGCAGGCCCTGGTCATCGAGATGGGCGGCGAGCCCGAATGGGTCGAGGAGGCCGCCCGCCCGCTCTACCACGCGGCCCTCGCCATCGGCGCGAACCACCTCGTCACACTGGTCGCCCAGTCCATGGAGCTGCTGCGCGCCGCCGGGGTCGAGGCCCCCGACCGCATGCTCGGCCCGCTCCTCGGCGCGGCCCTCGACAACGCGCTGCGCAGCGGCGACGACGCGCTGACCGGCCCGGTGGCCCGCGGCGACGCCGGCACCGTCGCCGCCCACGTCGCCGAACTGCGCGGGCACGCGCCCCAGGCCCTCGCCGGTTACCTGGCGATGGCCCGTACGACGGCGGACCGCGCCCTCGCCCACGGGCTGCTCAAGCCGGAGCTGGCGGAGGACCTGCTCGGCGTCCTCGCGGACGGCGCCGGCGGCGCCCGCCGGGACGGGGAGGCAGACCAGTGAGCGGGCGGCCGGCATCCTCGAAAGCCCCCGTCCGTACGGCGGCCGAAGCACCCGAAGCGGACCGCCGTACGGCGGCCAAAGCACCCCAAGCGGGGCACCGTACGGCGGACGACGGCCCCGAAAACCCCGTCCGTACGGCGGCTGGCGGCCCCGAAAGCCCCCTCCGTACGGCGGCCAGCGACTCCGAAAGCCCCCTCCGTACGGCGGCCGACGCACCCGAAAGCCCCCTCCGCGAGGTGGCCGACGCACCCGAATCCCCCCTCCGGACGGCCGCCGAGCTGCGCGCCCTCCCGCGGGCGCCGAACGGACTCCGCGCCGTCGTCATGACCATGGGCGCGCTCCACGAAGGGCACGCGACGCTCGTCCGCGCCGCCCGCGACCGCGTCGGACCGTACGGACAGGTCGTCGTCACCGTCTTCGTCAACCCGCTCCAGTTCGGCGCGGGCGAGGACCTCGACCGCTACCCGCGCACCCTCGAAGCGGACCTGAGGACGGCCCGGGAGGCGGGCGCGGACGCCGTGTTCGCCCCCTCCGTCGACGAGGTCTACCCCGGCGGCGAACCCCAGGTCCGCGTCTCCGCCGGCCCCATGGGGGAGCGCCTCGAAGGCGCCCACCGCCCCGGCCACTTCGACGGCATGCTCACCGTCGTCGCCAAGCTCCTCCACCTCACCGCGCCGGACCTCGCCCTCTACGGGCAGAAGGACGCCCAGCAACTGGCGCTGATCCGCCGCATGGCCCGGGACCTCAACTTCCCCGTCGAGATCGTCGGCGTGGAGACCGTACGGGAGGCCGACGGACTCGCGCTCTCCAGCCGCAACCGCTACCTCTCCGCCGCCGACCGCGCTGCCGCTCTCGGGCTGTCCAAGGCCCTGTTCGCCGCCCGCGAGGCGGCGCCGCTCGGCCCGGCCGCCGCGCGAAAGGCCGCCCGCGGAGTCCTCGACGCCGAGGACGGCCGGCACGGCACGCATGGCAAGGGCGAAAAAGGCGGGACAGGCGGTCCGGACAGCACGGGGCACGCGCCGCCATCGCCGCTCCTCCTCGACTACCTCGCCCTCATCGACCCCGCCGACTTCACCGAGGTCCCCGACGACCACAGTGGCGACGCCGTGCTCGCCGTCGCCGCGAAGGTCGGGACCACGCGCCTGATCGACAACATCCCCCTGGAGTTCGGAGCGGAACGATGACCGGCATACGCCTCCACGCCCCCGCGCCCGGCTGGGCGCTCGAAGCCGATGTCGTCGTCATCGGCTCCGGCGTCGCGGGACTCACCGCCGCACTGCGCTGCGCCGCCGCCGGGGCCAAGGTCACCGTCGTCACCAAGGCGCGCCTCGACGACGGCTCCACGCGCTGGGCGCAGGGCGGCATAGCGGCCGCGCTCGGCGACGGCGACACCCCCGGTCAGCACCTCGACGACACGCTCGTCGCGGGCGCGGGGCTGTGCGACGAGGCCGCCGTGCGCTTCCTGGTCACCGAGGGCCCCGCCGCGGTGCGGCGGCTCATCGCGACCGGCGCGCGCTTCGACACGTCGGACGAGACCGGCGAGATCCTGCTGACCCGCGAGGGCGGCCACCACCGTCGCCGCATCGCCCACGCGGGCGGCGACGCGACCGGCGCCGAGATCTCCCGCGCGCTGGTCGAGGCGGTGCGGGCGGCGGGCATCGAGACCGTCGAGAACGCCCTCGTCCTCGACCTGCTCAAGGACGCCGACGGGCGCGCCGCGGGCGTCACCCTGCACGTCATGGGGGAGGGGCGGCGCGACGGCGTCGGCGCCGTGCGCGCCCCGGCCGTCGTCCTGGCCACCGGCGGCATGGGCCAGGTCTTCTCCGCCACCACCAACCCGGCGGTCTCCACGGGCGACGGCGTCGCGCTGGCGCTGCGCGCCGGGGCGGAGGTCTCCGACCTCGAATTCGTCCAGTTCCACCCCACGGTGCTGTGGCTGGGGCCCGACGCGGAGGGCCAGCAGCCGCTGGTGTCCGAGGCGGTACGGGGCGAGGGCGCCCATCTCGTCGACGCGGACGGCGTCCGCTTCATGCTCGGGCAGCACGAACTGGCCGAGCTGGCGCCGCGCGACATCGTCGCCAAGGCCATCATGCGGCGGATGCGCGAGCGCGACGCCGAGCACATGTACCTCGACGCCCGCCACTTCGGCGCCCGGATGTGGGAGACCCGCTTCCCCACCATCCTCGCCGCCTGCCGCGCCCACGGCATCGACCCGGTCACCGAACCGATCCCCGTGGCCCCCGCCGCCCACTACGCCTCGGGCGGCGTACGGACCGACCTGCGCGGCCGCACCACGGTCCCCGGCCTGTACGCGTGCGGGGAGGTCGCCTGCACCGGCGTCCACGGAGCCAACCGGCTGGCGTCGAACTCGCTCCTGGAGGGCCTGGTCTTCGCGGAGCGCATCGCGGCGGACGTCACGGGTCCGGGGCGGCCGGGGGGCCTAGGGAACCCGGGGGATCCGGGTACATCCACCGCCTCCGCCGCCCCAGCCGCCCCCACCCCGCACGCCCCCGCCGCCGAATCGGCCCTCGTGGCCCCCGAAGCGCGCTTCGCCATTCAGCGGGTGATGACCACCGGGGCCGGAGTCCTGCGTTCCGCCGCCAGTCTCGCCGAGGCCGCGACCCGGCTGACGCGGCTGCACGCGACCGCCGCCGACGAACTGGCCCGCGAGGGCAAGACCGCCGAGCCCTCCGTGGAGACCTGGGAGACGACCAACCTCCTCCTGGTCGCCCGCGTCCTCGTCGCCGCCGCCCAGCGCCGCGAGGAGACGCGCGGCTGCCACTGGCGCGAGGACCACCCGGAGCGCGACGACGCGGCCTGGCACCGCCACCTCCTCGTGGCGCTGCGCCCGGACCGCACCCTCGCCGTCCGTACGACGGACACCCCCGCCTTCCCCGCGACCATCGCCCCCCTCCCCGAGACGGAGTCGTATCAGTGAGCACCCCCGACCTCCCCCTGCTCCAGATCGGCCGCGTCGGCCAGGACCCCGCCGACGCGGGCTCCGGCGGCGGCTGCGGTGACGCGTGCGGCTGCGGTGGCGGTGAGCCGTACGACGCCGACCCGCTCGAATGCGGCCTCGACCCCGGCCTCGCGCAGCTCCTCGCGGACGCGGGCCTCGACCCGGTCCAGGTCGAGGACATCGCGCACCTGGCCATCGAGGAGGACCTCGACCAGGGCGTGGACGTCACGACCGTCGCGACCGTCCCCGAGGACGCCGTCGCCATCGGCGACTTCACCGCGCGCGAGAGCGGCACCGTCGCCGGGCTGCGCGTCGCCGAGGCGGTCCTGTCCGTCGTCTGCATGGACGAGTTCGAGGTCGATCGGCATGTGGAGGACGGCGACCGCGTGAGCGCCGGTCAGAAACTGCTGTCCGTACGGGCCCGTACCCGCGACCTGCTCACCGGCGAGCGCAGCGCCCTCAACCTGCTGTGCCGCCTCTCCGGCATCGCGACCGCGGCCCGCGCCTGGGCGGACGTCCTGGACGGCACGAAGGCCGAGGTCCGCGACACCCGCAAGACCACGCCCGGCCTGCGCGCCCTGGAGAAGTACGCGGTCCGCTGCGGCGGCGGCGTCAACCACCGCATGTCGCTGTCCGACGCCGCGCTCATCAAGGACAACCACGTCATCGCGGCGGGCGGGGTGGCCGAGGCGTTCAAGGCGGTACGGGCGGAGTTCCCGGACGTGCCCATCGAGGTCGAGGTGGACACCCTCGAACAGATCCCGCCGATCCTCACCGAGGGCGCGGACCTCATCCTGCTCGACAACTTCACCCCGGAGCAGACCCGCGAGGCCGTCGCGCTCGTCGCGGGCCGTGCCGCCCTGGAGTCCTCCGGCCGCCTCACCCTCGACAACGCGCGCGCGTACGCGGACGCCGGCGTCGACTACCTCGCCGTCGGGGCCCTCACACACTCCTCGCCGATCCTGGACATCGGCCTGGACCTCCGCGAGAACGACGAAACCGAGAACGACGAAACCGAGAAGGACGGCGAGAGCGACCAGGGCGACCTGAACGGCGCCGGCGCCATGGAGGAGCGGGCCTGATGCTGCTCACCATCGACGTCGGAAACACCCACACCGTCCTCGGCCTCTTCGACGGCGAGGACATCGTCGAGCACTGGCGGATCTCCACCGACGCCCGCCGCACCGCCGACGAACTGGCCGTCCTCCTCCAGGGCCTGATGGGCATGCACCCGCTGCTCGGCGAGGAGCTGAGCGACGGCATCGAGGGCATCGCCATCTGCTCCACCGTCCCCTCCGTCCTCCAGGAACTGCGCGAGGTGACCCGCCGCTACTACGGCGACGTGCCCGCGATCCTCGTCGAGCCCGGCGTCAAGACGGGCGTGCCGATCCTGATGGACAACCCCAAGGAGGTCGGCGCCGACCGCATCATCAACGCGGTCGCGGCCGTCGAGCTGTACGGCGGGCCCTGCGTCGTCGTGGATTTCGGCACGGCCACCACCTTCGATGCCGTCAGCGCGCGCGGCGAGTACGCGGGCGGCGTCATCGCGCCCGGCATCGAGATCTCCGTCGAGGCGCTCGGCGTCAAGGGCGCCCAGCTCCGCAAGATCGAACTGGCCCGGCCGCGCAGCGTCATCGGCAAGAACACCGTCGAGGCCATGCAGTCCGGCATTCTCTACGGCTTCGCCGGGCAGGTCGACGGCGTCGTCACCCGGATGGCCGCCGAACTCGCCGACGACCCCGAGGACGTCACCGTCATCGCGACGGGCGGCCTCTCGCCGCTCGTTCTCGGCGAATCGTCCGTCATCGACGAGCACGAGCCGTGGCTCACCCTCATCGGGCTGCGCCTCGTCTACGAACGCAACGTCTCGCGCGCTCAGTAACATCATCCCCGATGATCTTGGCTGGCTCCTGAGGGACCGGCCGAGCAACCAACCCGACGCGCGAACGGTCCTGCAAGCGGGGGGAGTTGCGGGAGCGGGCGAGGGGCGTGGGGCGTATGGGTGTGAAGCGGAAGTTATGCCGCGCGGCGGTGGCCGTGGCCGCGCTGGCGGCCGGAGCGGTCCTGGCGACGGGCCAGGCCGACGCCGCGCCGCCCGCGCGGGCCGCCGGAACCGGTAGCAGCGCCGGCGCCGGTACGTACGCGACCGTCGACTACCAGGCCGTCGGGCACGTGGTGGCGGGCAGGGTCGGGCAGACCGTCCCCGTCGAACTGGGCGTCAGGAACGGCGGCCCGGACGCGGGGCGCGGCGCGGGCGCGTACGAGATAACGCCGCCCGAGGGCACCACGATCACCGCGGGCACGGGCTCCTGCGGGGCGAAGGGCGCGCGGACGTACGTCTGCGCGATCGGCGCGCCCCTGCGGCCCGGCGCCACGGATACGCTCCGCTTCGACGTCCGTATCGACAAGAAGGTCGAGGGCGCGGAGGGGGAGATCCGCGTCGTGGACCGCGAAGGCGCGGCCCACGACCCGTACCCGGCCAACGACGCGGCCCCGATCCTGACGGACATCGAGGACACGGGGCCCGCGGAGGCCCGCATGGTGACCACGACCCCGTCACCTCCGACGGCGACCCTGGCCGACACGGGCACCCGGAACACTCCGCTCCTGTTGGCGATGGCGACGGGAGCCCTGGCCCTGGGCATAACGGCCACAACGATCCCCTCCCGGCCTCACCATCACCAATAGCCCTGCTCCCCGTACGAGCCCAGCCCGATCCACCCCCCAGTCCAGCCCGTCCGGCGTACGAGGGCGCCCAGGCCCGGCAGGGCCGCGCCGCCACTGCACCCACCGCTCCCGCCGCATCACCCGATACCAGACCACGCCCGACTAATACCTCCTAAACCGTTTTTGTCTGCTTAGCACTTAAAGTCGCTGCATGCCCACGCCCTATGGACCCCGCGGAGGAATGGCGTTCAGCGCGGACGAGCTGCGCGTGCTCCGCCGCGCCCTGGCCATCGCCCTTCAGCCCCATCCCGTCCCCGCCCCGATCGGCCCCGCGCGGGCCGAGGAGGTCCAGGACTGTCTCCGGCTCGCCGAGGCCGTGGACGAGGCGGTCCGCGAGGGAGGCCGGCTGCGCGCCTTCCTCCTCGCCGACCTCGCCCGCTACCGCGCTGCTCTCCCCGGTTCGGCCTCCGGCTATCTGCGACAGCTCCAGGACGCCCTGGCGGCCGGCTACCTGCCCCGCCCGGACGACCTGACCGCCCTCCGCTCGCTCTGCGCCGCCCCGGCGGGCGACGCCGAGTCCGACCGCCGCCGCGCGCTGCTGCACCGCTGCGAACGGATCGCCGAACGGTCCGTACGGGCCCGCCTCGCGGAACGCGCCGCCGAACCCCCGCCGCCCCTCCTGCCGAACTCGCGGCGCGCGCAGCTCCTCGCCCTGCCCGGCGGGCGCGGCGCGCAGACAGCCGACGCGAGCGAGGAACGCCCCGCGCCCAGCCCCGCGCCCAGGCCCGCCGCCCCCGCGAAGCCCGGCGCGCCGCCGCAGCCCAAGCGGCCCGCGCCCACCCCGGCCGAGGTCTTCCCGCCGCGCCGCCGCCCCGACCCGGCGGCGCCCCCGAAAACGGCCCCCGGCCCGTCCCCGGCTCCGGACGAGGAGGCCCGTACGGCCTGACGCGCGCCGACCGCCAAGGCCGGCTCCGGTGCGCCGGGCGGCTCGTACCGCGTTGTGCCACCCGGCCCCGGCGCCCCCGGCACGGGTCGCTAACCTGGATGTCTCGCGCAGCAATCGCGGCGGCAGCCGCAGAAGGAGGCCGACGGCCATGGACTACGTCTCCGCGCTGGTCCCGCCCCTGGTGATGGCGGTGGCCTTCATCGCGCTGATCGTGACGATCGTCAAAAGCCAGGGCGGCGCGAACAAGGGCAAGGAAGACGCCGCGGTCGACGCCGTGCTCAACCGCGTCGAATCCGCCCAGCAGGCGCCCAAGGGTTCCGGGGCCTGATTTAGCCCGGGGTTCCGCCGGGGTTACGCCCGGAGTTCTGCCCAGGGATTCGGCCCGGAAGCCGGGTGCGGTTTCGGCCGGGTGCCCGAGGGCGGTTTCGGTCCGGAACCCGCGGCCGGCCGGCGCCCTCCCCGCGCCGCCACCGCACGTAACGAAGGGGCGCGTGGACCGCGATCACAAATCGCGGCCCGCGCGCCCCTTTATGTCGCTCAAATAAACCGGCATTGGAGACATCTCCCACTATTATTCGCGTGTGCCTCGACGACTGGGTGATCTGGAAGACGCCGTCATGACGCGCGTGTGGGAGTGGAACCGTCCCGTCACTGTTCGAGAAGTCCTGGAAGACCTTCAGCGGGAACGCTCCATCGCCTACACCACGGTCATAACGGTGATGGACAACCTGTATCAGAAGGGTTGGGTACGCCGGGAAGTGGAAGGCCGCGCCTATAGATATGCCGCGGTGTCGACCCGGGCCGCCTACTCGGCCGCACTGATGAACGACGCGTGGTCCGTCAGCGACAACCCCGCGGCCGCTCTCGTGGCGTTCTTCGGGATGATGTCCGCCGAACAGCGGGATGCCCTGCGGGATGCGATGCGGGTGGTCCAACTCGGGCCCGGCGACAGCTCCGGCGAGGCGGGGCGATAGCGTCCGGCCATGGCCGCACTATCGAATGTCGTCACCGTCCGCCGGGCCAGGACCAGCGATGTACCAGCGCTCCGCCGGCTCATCGACTCGTACGTACCGGACGGCATCCTCCTCGACAAAGCCATGGTGACGCTTTACGAGGACATCCAGGAGTTCTGGGTCGCCGAGCGAGCCGCGGAAGCCGCCGTAGCCGCCGAACCCGGCGAAGATGCCGTAGCCCTCGAAGACGCCGAAGCCGCTGTAGCCGCCGGAGATACGGCCGCCGAGGTCATCGGCTGCGGCGCGCTGCATGTGATGTGGGAAGACCTGGCCGAGGTGCGCACTCTCGCGGTCGACAAGACCGTCAAGGGCCTCGGAGTCGGTCATCTGGTTCTGGACAAGCTGTTGGAGACCGCTCGGTGGCTGGGGGTGCGCCGAATTTTCTGTCTCACCTTCGAAGTCGACTTCTTCGTCAAGCACGGCTTCGTGGAGATCGGCGAGACACCCGTCGATGGTGATGTCTACAGTGAGCTGCTGCGTTCCTATGACGAGGGCGTTGCCGAGTTCCTGGGTCTCGAACGGGTGAAGCCGAACACCCTTGGCAACAGCCGGATGCTTCTGCATCTGTGATCCGCGGGCCCTATGTCCGAATCGCGCCCCTATCACATGGCTCTGGAACGCGTGGTTCCCACGCGGAAGCCGAGGCGAACCTTCCCCGGGGGTTTGTGTTTTTCCGGGAAAGGCGGTTTGCTATTCCCTCGTAGTGTAATTACTGGGGCAGCGACATGCGCTGCTATCGCCGTGGACCCCAGACCCCCTTTTCTGTGAAAGGAATCCCCCGTGGCACAGAAGGTTCAGGTCCTTCTTGTCGATGACCTCGACGGTGGCGAGGCCGACGAGACCGTCACGTTCGCACTGGACGGCAAGACGTACGAGATCGACCTCACCACCGCCAACGCCGACAAGCTGCGCGGCCTGCTGGAGCCGTACACGAAGAGTGGCCGTCGCACCGGCGGTCGCGCCGCGGCCAGCCGCGGCAAGGCCCGCGCCGGCGCGGGCAGCAGCCAGGACACCGCGAAGATCCGCGCGTGGGCCAAGGCGAACGGCTTTGAGGTCAACGACCGCGGCCGCGTGCCCGCGACCGTGCGCGAGGCTTACGAGAAGGCCAACGGCTGAGAACCCGAGGGTCGACCGCTGCGAGCCCCAGAGGCGCGCAGCAACCGGGCCCGGTGGCACTCCGTCGCCGCCGCGCCCACGAGCCTTACGAGATCGGGGGCGCCCCCACCGTCCCCGAGGCCGGTGACCGGCAGCGTCGGCTCGACCTCGCACCCCGGTTCGGGAGGCCGTAGCCAAACGGTCTCCCGCGAGCCGGCGACCGCGTCCGGCGTCGGTGCGGCGATCCGGCCGCCGGGCCCGAGCATGGTGAGATCGAGGGCGATGCCGCCCCACTCCAGCCAGTCGAGCAGTCCCGGCAGTTCGTCGGCGCTGCCGGCGGCGACCAGCAGCCGCACGGCGCCCGCGCGCGGGTCGTACGCGACCGGACCGGTCCGCGCCACGCGTCGCAGCACCGCGAATCCGGCGTCGGAGGGCAGCTCCAGCACGTCGAAGCGGACCCCGGTGAGGAGCTGTACGGGCTCCCCGGCCGAGCCGCCCGCGACCGGCCAGCCCAGCTCGCGCTCGTACCACCGCCGGACGGCGTCGAGCGGCGCCCGGGGGCGGGGCACGGGAACGGCGGGAGTCATGCCTGCTGCAACTGGCGCGAACCGACAGAGGTTACGCTCGGTTCGGGTCCAGAAGCGAACCGTGATCGGCAAGGGGGGTTCGGAGGCTTCGAAGGGGCGCGCGGGTGTTCGCCCGTAGCGGATGGAATCCGCCCGCGCGGCATGGACTGTCAGTGCTGACGGGTAAGACATCCCTAGTGGAGAGGGGCGGTCCGCGTGTCAGGAGGCTCGGCGTTCGCCATCGGCGTACTGGTGACGGGCGTATATGCCTGGCCTGCGGGAACATCGTCTCGCACCATCGGGTTGGAGCAGATGTCGGCTGTTCGCCAAATTGGTTTCCCCGCTGCGGTGGGGGTGATCCGGACGGATGTCGGCAGTTGGAATGAGCTGTCCCGTCCTACGGGACTAGCATGCGGAAGGACAGGGAGGGGACCGTCCCCGATCTGCCTGACCGCTCTGAGGAGCGATTAACGATGTTCGAGAGGTTCACCGACCGCGCGCGGCGGGTTGTCGTCCTGGCTCAGGAAGAAGCCCGGATGCTCAACCACAACTACATCGGCACCGAGCACATCCTCCTGGGCCTGATCCACGAGGGTGAGGGTGTCGCCGCTAAGGCCCTGGAGAGCCTCGGGATTTCGCTCGAGGCGGTCCGCCAGCAGGTGGAGGAGATCATCGGGCAGGGCCAGCAGGCCCCGTCCGGGCACATTCCCTTCACCCCCCGTGCCAAGAAGGTCCTGGAGCTGTCGCTCCGCGAGGCCCTTCAGCTCGGCCACAACTACATCGGTACGGAGCACATCCTGCTCGGCCTGATCCGCGAGGGTGAGGGTGTCGCCGCCCAGGTCCTCGTGAAGCTGGGCGCCGATCTGAACCGGGTGCGGCAGCAGGTCATCCAGCTGCTCTCCGGCTACCAGGGCAAGGAGGCCGCCACGGCAGGCGGCCCGGCCGAGGGCACGCCCTCGACCTCCCTCGTCCTGGACCAGTTCGGCCGCAACCTGACCCAGGCCGCCCGCGAATCCAAGCTCGACCCGGTCATCGGGCGCGAGAAGGAGATCGAGCGGGTCATGCAGGTGCTGTCCCGCCGTACCAAGAACAACCCGGTCCTCATCGGCGAGCCCGGCGTCGGCAAGACGGCGGTCGTCGAGGGCCTGGCGCAGGCCATCGTCAAGGGCGAGGTGCCCGAGACCCTCAAGGACAAGCACCTCTACACCCTGGACCTCGGCGCGCTGGTCGCCGGCTCCCGCTACCGCGGTGACTTCGAGGAGCGCCTGAAGAAGGTCCTCAAGGAGATCCGCACCCGCGGCGACATCATCCTGTTCATCGACGAGCTCCACACCCTCGTGGGTGCGGGCGCCGCCGAGGGCGCGATCGACGCGGCTTCGATCCTGAAGCCGATGCTGGCCCGCGGCGAGCTCCAGACGATCGGCGCCACCACGCTCGACGAGTATCGCAAGCACCTGGAGAAGGACGCCGCGCTGGAGCGCCGCTTCCAGCCCATCCAGGTCGCGGAGCCGTCGCTGCCGCACACCATCGAGATCCTCAAGGGCCTGCGCGACCGCTACGAGGCCCACCACCGGGTCTCCATCACGGACGAGGCGCTGGTCCAGGCCGCCACCCTGGCCGACCGCTACATCTCCGACCGCTTCCTGCCGGACAAGGCGATCGACCTGATCGACGAGGCCGGCTCCCGGATGCGCATCCGCCGGATGACCGCGCCGCCGGACCTCCGCGAGTTCGACGAGAAGATCGCCGACGTGCGCCGGGACAAGGAGTCCGCGATCGACTCGCAGGACTTCGAGAAGGCGGCCTCGCTGCGCGACAAGGAGAAGCAGCTCCTCGCCGGCAAGGCGAAGCGGGAGAAGGAGTGGAAGGCCGGCGACATGGACGTCGTCGCCGAGGTCGACGGCGAGCTGATCGCCGAGGTCCTGGCCACGGCCACCGGCATCCCGGTCTTCAAGCTGACCGAGGAGGAGTCCTCCCGGCTGCTGCGCATGGAGGACGAGCTGCACAAGCGCGTCATCGGCCAGAAGGACGCCATCAAGGCGCTCTCCCAGGCCATCCGGCGCACGCGTGCGGGCCTCAAGGACCCGAAGCGCCCCGGCGGCTCGTTCATCTTCGCGGGCCCGTCCGGCGTCGGTAAGACCGAGCTGTCCAAGACGCTCGCCGAGTTCCTCTTCGGCGACGAGGACGCGCTGATCTCCCTCGACATGTCGGAGTTCAGCGAGAAGCACACGGTCTCCCGGCTCTTCGGCTCCCCTCCCGGCTACGTCGGGTACGAGGAGGGCGGCCAGCTCACCGAGAAGGTGCGCCGCAAGCCGTTCTCCGTCGTCCTCTTCGACGAGGTCGAGAAGGCCCACCCGGACATCTTCAACTCGCTGCTCCAGATCCTGGAGGACGGTCGGCTGACCGACTCCCAGGGCCGGGTCGTCGACTTCAAGAACACGGTCATCATCATGACGACCAACCTGGGCACCCGGGACATCTCGAAGGGCTTCAACCTCGGCTTCGCGGGCACGGCCGATGTGAAGACGAACTACGAGCGCATGAAGAACAAGGTCAACGAAGAGCTCAAGCAGCACTTCCGCCCCGAGTTCCTCAACCGCGTCGATGACACGGTCGTCTTCCACCAGCTGACCGAGGAAGACATCATCCAGATCGTCGACCTCATGCTCGCCAAGGTGGACGAGCGGCTCAAGGACCGCGACATGGGCATCGAGCTCAGCGCGGACGCCAAGTCGCTGCTCGCCAAGCGGGGCTACGACCCGGTCCTGGGCGCCCGGCCGCTGCGCCGGACGATCCAGCGGGAGATCGAGGACATCCTCTCCGAGAAGATCCTCTTCGGTGAGCTGCGCCCCGGTCACATCGTGGTCGTCGGCGTCGAGGGCGAGGGTGAACAGCAGAAGTTCACCTTCCGCGGCGAGGAGAAGGCGGCCCTGCCGGACACCCCGCCGATTGAGCAGGCGGCCGGCGGCGCCGGTCCGAACCTGAGCAAGGACGCGTGACGCGCACCGCCTGACGGCGATGTGCGAGGGGCCGGCCCCGGACCGTATGCAACGGTCCGGGGCTGGCTTTTTTCGTTTTACGGGCCGGGGCCGGGCCTTCCCGTACGGGGCTGGGCGGCGGGGCCGGGGCCCGGTCGCTCCCCCGTGCGCGGGGCCGGGGCCGGAATTCCGTCTGGGTACGGTTCGGGGCTGATCGTGCCGACGTGATCACGGGCGCTTAGGCTCGCCGTATGGCCATCACCACCGCGCTCTGGTCCTTCGCCCTGGTCGTAGGGCTGCTCACGCTGACCCCCGGCCTCGACACCGCCCTCGTCCTGCGGACGGCCGCCCTGGGCGAGCGCCGCCGCGCGTGGGGCGTCGTGCTGGGCATCCAGAGCGGAACGCTGCTGTGGGGCGCCCTGACCTCCCTGGGCGTCACGGCGCTGCTGGCCGCCTCCCAGGTCGCGTACCAGACGCTGCGCTGGGCGGGGGCGGCGTACCTGCTGTGGATGGGCGCGCGGATGCTCTGGCTCACCTGGCGCGGCGACGGCGGCGAGGGCGACGCCGAGCGGCAGGAGGCGGCGGCGCTCGGCGACCCGTCCGACAGCCTGCTCGGCGGCTGGCGGCGCGGGTTGCTGACGAACGCGCTGAACCCCAAGGTCGGCGTGTTCTACGTCGCCGTCCTGCCCCAGTTCATCCCGGCGACCGCGCCGCACCTCGCCACGGGCCTGCTGCTCACGAGCGTCCATGTGGTGCTGGGCCTGCTCTGGTCCACCGTGCTCGTCGCCTTCGCGCGGGCGCTGCGCGGCTGGCTGCGGAAGCCGTCGGCGCGGCGGGTGCTGGACCGGGTGACGGGCACGGTGATCGTGGGGTTCGGGGTGAAGCTGGCGCTGGGGGACTGAGGCCGGGGTGCGGGCCTGGGACCTGGGAAGGCTTACGGGCCCTACGAGGCCGGAATGCGGGATTCCGACCGTATGCGGCCTCCTTCCAGCTCGACGCGCCGCCCCGTGAAGCGCTGGGTGAGCATGCGGTCGTGGGAGACGGTGACCAGTGCGCCCCGGTAGTGGGACAGGGCCTCCTCCAGGTCCTCGACCAGGGCGGGGGAGAGATGGTTGGTCGGCTCGTCGAGCAGCAGGAGGTCGACCGGGCGCCGCAGCAGGCGGGCCAAGGAGAGACGGCGCAGCTGCCCGACGGACAGGGCGCCCACCGGCGTCAGCAGGTCGTCCGGGCGGAACAGCCCGAGCCCGAGCAGCGCCTCGCGGTGCTCTTCGGGGGCGCCGGGCGCGGACTCGGCATAGGCGGCCAGCAGGGTGGCGCGCGCGTCGGTGATCTCGCCGGCGCTCTCCTGCGGTAGCCAGCCGGTTCTGCGGGCGCGGGTGACGTGGCCGTGGTCGGGTTCCGCGACGCCTGCCAGGACGCGGAGCAGGGTGCTCTTGCCGGCCCCGTTGGGCCCGGTGACGAGTACCCGCTCACCGGCTCCGACCTGGAAGGACTCGACGTCGAGGCGGTCGCCCACGCGTATCTGGCGGACGTCGGCCAGGGTGGTGCGGGGGCTGATGGCCGCCCCGCCTGCCGGCCGCGCCGTGAAGCGCAGGGGCTCCGGGGGCTGCGGAACGGGTGCTTCCGTCAGCCGTCGCAGCCGCTCCCTGGCGTTGCGTACGCGGGCGGATATCTGCTTCTCGACATTCCGCTGGTGCCGTTGGGCGGAGCGCTCGGCGTCGCGGCGCGGACCGGCGGCGAGCGTGCCGGAGGCAGTGTCGGCCAGGGCGCGCTGTCGGTCGACTTCGGCGAGCCAGTTCTGGTGCTCCTGCTCCCAGCGGAGCCGGGCGGCGGCCTTCTCGCGCAGGTAGCCGGCGTAGCCGCTGCCGTGCCGGGTGACGGTGCGCCGTTCGGTGTCGACTTCCCAGAGGGCGGTGGCGACGCGTTCCAGGAACAGGCGGTCGTGCGAGACGACCAGCACGCTGCCGCGATGGCGGCGCAGCCGCTCCTCCAGCCACTCCAGCCCCGCCGCGTCGAGGTGGTTGGTCGGCTCGTCCAGCAGCAGCAACTGCGGGGACGCGGCGAGCAGGCAGGCGAGCCCGAGCCGGGACAGCTCGCCGCCGGAGAGGCTGCCGAGCACCCGCTCCCGGCCGATACCGCCCAGCCCGAGCCCGTGCAGGGCCGCCTCCACGCGGGCGTCGGCCGCGTACCCGTCACGGGCTTCGAACGCCTCGATGAGGGCGCTGTACTCCCGCAGCTTGGCGTCGAGATCACCGGTGCCGCCGCCGAGCTCGGCCTCGGCGGCGCGCATCCGCGCTTCGAGCCGACGCAGGTCCGCCAGGGCGTGATCGACAGCGCTCTGCACGGTGCCGTCGAGCGGAAGGTCCGGCGTCTGCGGCAGATAGCCGAGGCCGCCGGGGGCCTGTACGAGCACCTGCCCGCTGTCGGGCGCGTCGACCCCGGCGATCATGCGCAGGAGCGTCGACTTACCGGAACCGTTCTCTCCGATTACCCCGATCCGCTCACCCAGAGCGACGGACACCGCGACTCCGTCCAGCACGGCGGGCCGCCCCGGCGCCGGCGCGCGCACGACATCGGACAGGGCGATCTGAAAGGTCTGAGGGGCTTGAGGGGCCTGAGTGGGGTGTGAGGGATATGAGTTCTGCATGCGCGGATCCACCTTCTCGGCAGTGACGTAACCATGAGTAATGCGGGGTAACCGAGAGGGAGCCAATTCGCTGCGCGCGGGCGTGAGCGGAGGCGCGGACGGACGCGTGAGCTGACGCACGAATCGGCGCGCGAAACGGCGCGCGAAACGGCGCGTGAACTGGCGCGTGAACTCGTCCGCGAACGGCCGCGAGGACGACTGTGAGAACGGCTGCACGAACGGATGTGGTCAGACACGATCAGGTGCGATCGAAGTCGGCCGGATACGACCGGATGCGACCTGTCGGATAGGTGCCGACGGATACGACCCGAGAGATACGGCCTAACGGGTCTTGGGGACCCGAGGGGTCTGACGGATACATGCCTGATACGGGCAGATCGAGGCGTGCCAATTCGACGGCGCGGTAGTAGTGCCGCGCCGCGAGAGGGCCGCCGAGTAAACCGATCACCACGGGCGCGGCACAAAGCCGCACGCCCACTGCCGCCCGGGAAGCGCTACGGCTCCCGAAGGCGAATCAGACGAAGAAGAAACGCATATGCATGGGGACAGGCTAGCGGGGTTTGCGAGGAGGGTCGCTCCATTTTCCGGGGGAGGGGGAGCCCATCCCCCACCTCGCCGTCAGCGCTGAGGGACGTCCCTTACGAACACCAGGCCGTCGATGGTCGGCAGGTGGGCCGGGTCCAGAGGGGCGTAACCGAACCAGGGAGATTGGCGGGGCGGGGGAAGAGGGGCGCCCAGGGCTGCGGCCAGTTGGTGGGGGGCCAGGACGTGGGGGGAGTCCGGGAGCTCGTACAAGAGACCTTCGAGGGTGTTCGGCGGCGGGACGCCCACGCCCCGGTGGCGGATGGTGCCCAGGGCCATGGCCACGAAGGCGTAGTCCTCGCCGAGTTGGGCGCTGACCAGCGCACCGGCGCTCCACCACGTGAGCAGCGGCTGGTCCCACATGCGCATTGTGCTCCGCTCCCGCTGGAGATGGCTGTTGTGGGCGAAGACGAGCACCGGGCCTCGTTCGGCGAGAGCGCGGAGGTTGGCGGCCATCATCGAATCCCGCAGCGCGCACAGTCGCGACATGCGGGTCGGCGACGTGTCGGCCATCCCGTGGTGGTAGCGCAGCAGGCCGGTGGCCGTACGTCCGTACAGGCGCGCCCGGTCCCAGTCCTCCCGCGAGGTCGCCGTGATCAGGTGCGGCATCTGCGTGTCGAGCAGCGTCGCCAAGTCGTCGGCGAGCAGCCGCAGCCGACCGGCCTCGGCCGTCCGCCCCACCGACCGGGACGGGTCCGTCATCGCGGCTTCGTCGGTCCACCGCTCGTCGGACCCGAGCAGACGGTCGAGTGTTTCCACGGTGCAGGGGAGCAGTTCCGCGTCGACCTGGGCGGCGAGGTAGCCGTGGAGCGCGGCGAGGGCCTGGCGGGGGCTCGCGGCGCCGGTGATCTCCAGCGGGCCGTCGAAGCCGGTGAAGTGGACGCGGTCGGACGCGGGCCGGCCGTCGTTGTAGTCCCGTATCCAGCGCACGAGTTCGCGGTTGGCGGCGGACGCGCCGAAGTGGTGGCTGAAGCCGCGCTCCATGACCTCGTCGAGGGTGCCGGGGGCGCCGGAGCCCCCGGTGACGTAGTCGTCCACGAGCAGGCCCATCACGCAGTCGCTCTCGATCGCGATCGTCCGGTAGCCCTCCTGCTCGATGAGCTGCTGGAAGAGCTCGTTGCGCAGTTCGAGGAGAGCGTCCTCGCCGTGGGTGGGCTCGCCCAGGGCGAGCACCCGGGGCCGGGACGGGAGCAGCCTCATGAGGGAGGCGGCGTCGACGGGGTGGGTGGCGGCGGTCTGGGTGGTGACGGGGTGGGCGGCGACGGTCTGGGCGGCGATGTCGTCGGGGCAGGCGGCGGTGGCGATGTCCTTGCTGTCAGTGGTCATGCACTTAACAGTATCGTTGAACCTTCGGTGGAAACTTATCCGAAGAACTCTCGCTATATTGTTGATTCCATGGGGCGAAACCTTCAAAACGGCGAACGGCTCAGGCCGGTTGACCTGGCGCGCGAGCACGGTCTGTCCACGCAGGCGGTCAGGAATTACGAGGAGGCCGGCATCCTCCCGGCCGCCGGTCGTACGCCCAGCGGCTACCGCGCCTACACCTCGCTGCACGAGCGGGCACTGTGCGCGTTCCTCGCCCTGGTTCCGGGGCACGGCCATCAGACGGCGACGTCGATCATGCAGGCTGTGAATGAGGTCGCGAATGAGGCCGGGAATGAGGGCGTGAGTGAGGGCGTGAATGAGGGCGCGGTCGATGCCGCGTTCCGTCTCATCGATGAGAGCCACGCCCAACTCCTCGACGACCGGCGGACCTTGCAGGCCGTGGAGAGCGCCCTACGCGATCTGGAACCCGGCGCGGCGCGCGGGTCCGCCACGGCAGGCGGGCCCGGCGGCGGCACGTTCATCGGGCCGCTGGCGGAGAAACTCGGGATACGGCCCGCGACGCTGCGCAAATGGGAGCGCGCCGGGCTGGTGCGCCCGCGACGCGACCCGCTGACCGGCTACCGCGTCTACGACGAGGCCGACGTACGGGACGTACGGCTCGCCCACCAGCTCAGGCGCGGCGGCTACCTGCTGGAACAGATCGCCCCACTGATCGCCCAGGTGCGGGCGGCCGGCGGGCTGGAGCCGCTGGAGGGCGCGCTGCGCGACTGGCACGGCCGGCTGTCCGCCCGAGGGCGGGCGATGCTGGCCGGGGCCGCCGAGCTGGACTCGTACCTCCGCGCGCGCGAGGCCGAGGCCGATGTCGGGGCCGGGGCCGGGGGTGGGGGTGGTCGGCCCCCGCGCCCCTAACCGCTCGGGGCCAGCCCCCGCAGCGCCCGTGCCGAGGGCGACCCCGGGTCGGCCGTGATCAGGACGATTTCCTGGTCGTCCTCGGGGACGAGGAGAACGTCGCAGTTCAGCCGGAGTCTGCCCGCCGCCGGATGGTCGATGGTCTTGGTGCGGTGGCCGGGGGCGTGGACCGGGCGCGTCTCCCAGAGCTGGTGGAACTCCTCGCTGCCGGCGTGCAGCTCGCCCAGCAGCGCGGCGAGCCGGGGATCGTACGGATAGCGGTCGGCGGCCCGCCGCAGCCGCGCCACCACCACACTCCCGAACTCCTCGACGCTGGAACTCTCGTACAGCCGCCCCTCGCCCAGGAACCGGCGACGGGCCAGGTTCGCCGTCCCCCGCCCGAGGTCGCCGCCCAGCAGGGCCTGGGCCAGCGGGTTCCAGGCGACGACGCCGTACGCCGCGTCGGTGACGACCGCGCCGGTCTCCGGCAGCCGCCGCAGCATCCCGGCCACGTGCGGGCGCACGGTCCGTACGTGGCCGGCGGCGGGCGGCGGCGCGCTCGTACCGGCGAGGCGGAAGAGGTGGCCGCGCTCGGCCGGCGTCAGGCGCAGCGTTCGGGCCAGCGCGTCCAGGACGCGGGGGGAGGGGCGCGGGCCGCGCGCCTGCTCAAGCCGTACGTAGTAGTCGACGGACATATGGGCCAGCTCCGCCACCTCCTCGCGGCGCAGGCCAGGGGTCCGGCGCGGGGTGTGGGCGTCGGCGGGGAGGCCGAGGTCGTACGGGCGCAGGGCCGCGCGGCGTTCCCGCAGGAAGCGGGCCAGTTCCTGTCGTGCCATGGCGCTCTCCTCCCGCAGCCTGTCTGCCTGGTACAGGTGATCCCTGGCAAAGGGGCCGCCGCCCGGGGACCGTAGCTGTCATGAACGATCGCACAGCACTTGTCACTGGTGCCAACAAGGGAATCGGCAAGCAGATCGCGCGCCTGCTCGCCGCGGAGGGGTTCACCGTGTACGTGGGTTCCCGCGACGCCGAGCGCGGGCGGCGGGCCTCGGAGGAGATCGGCGACGCGGCGCGGCCGCTCGTCCTCGACGTGACGGACCCGGACGGGGTGGCCGCGGCGGCCCGGCGCGTGGACCGGCTGGACGTCCTGGTCAACAACGCGGGCATCTCGCCTTCGCTCGCGCTGCCGGCGGAATCGGGCGCTGATGAGTTCCGGCGTACGTACGAGACCAATGTCTTCGGGGTCGTCACGGTCACCAACGCGTTTCTTCCCGCGCTGCGCCGCTCCCCGCGCCCCCGGATCGTCAACGTCTCCAGCGGGACGGGGTCGCTGACCTGGAGTACGGGCCCGAACCCCCAGTTCGCGCACGGCCATGGCGGCGCGGCGGCGTACCGGTCGTCGAAGACCGCCCTCAACGCGCTCACCGTCCTGTACGCGCAGACGCTGGCCGAGGAGAATTTCAAGGTCAACGCGCTCGCTCCGGGCCTACGGGCCACCGACCTCAACGGCCGCGCGGCCGCGGCGAGCGGTGACCCGGCGGAGGCCGCCCAGGGGGCCGTACGCCTGGCGCTACTGCCGGAGGACGGGCCGACGGGCGGGTTCTTCTCCTGGGACGGGACGCCGGTGCCGTGGTGATGGAGTGACCAGAGGGGCTGGAGAGGTAGAAGGGGCGATGATCCGCTAAACCGGGTGCTGGACGGGGAGCAGCTACGTAATGTGCACTACTGGTTTGTAGCTATTACGTATTGCTGTAGTCGTCTATGTGACGGGGGTGGGGCTGATGGTCGCGGAGACGGTCAGGGCTTGGGTGGCGGGCTGGGCCGTTTCACGGGGGACACCGCCGCCGGTGCGGAAGCCCTGGGGCTTCTACATAGAGGTCGCCGGCAACCCCCGGGAGGTGGGGCGGCATGTCCTGCCCGAGGCCGATGAGGCGCTGGTCCGTAGCGCCGCGGGTGCGGTGAACACGCCGCGTACCTGGATGAAGATGCCGGCGGAGCCCGAGGAGATCGAGCCCTGGCTGCCGCCGGGCTGGGTGCCGGCCCACGAGGAGTCCGGCCATGTGATGGCGACCGACCTCGTGACCACGGACCCGGTTGTGCCCGAGGGGTACACGGCGGTCGTGGAGAGCCGTGGGTCCGTCGTCCACGTGCGGGTCCTGGACGGAACGGGGGAACTGGCAGCCAGGGGGCAGGTCGCGGTGGTGGGGGAGGCCGGGGTCGTGGACCAGGTGGAGACCGGGGGAGCCCATCGGCGGCGCGGGCTCGGTCAGTACGTGATGCGCACGCTCGCCGACCGCGCGGTGGGCGCGGGGGCCGGTTTCGGAGTTCTCGCCGCGACCGATGCCGGGCGTGCGCTGTACGAGACGCTGGGGTGGAAGAAGGCATCGACTCTGGCGGAGTGCATCTATCGGCCCTGAGGCCGCCGGCTTGAGCGGCAGAGCCTTCCGCTGCGACAGCTTCAAGCCCAACACCCCCGGAGTCCTGGGGGCTGGGGCCTGGTGGTTGGGGTGGCTGCTGTCGGGTGGGGTGGTGTTGGAGGGTGGGGCGGTATTCGGGGTGGGTGGGGTGCGGGTTTCGTCTCGGGCCCTGCGGGCCCAGAGCGCCGGCAGCGGCAGGGGAGGGGGCGGGGCGGGTGTTGGTTCGCTGGCTGCCAGGTGGGTTCGTAGCTGGGGTTAGAACGGGCTCCGCTGCGCTCCGCCGCTGGCTGCTGCCGCGATGGGGTTGCTGCCGGTTGTTCTGGCGCGGCTTTCGTCTCGGACCCTGTGGGTCCACAGCGCCTGGAGTGGAGGGTGGGGCGGTGGGGGCCCTGTAGGAGGCTCCGCTGCGCTCCGCAGTCGGCTACTGGTAGGTAGGGTGCGGTTGCCGCCCGGCAAAAGTTCCTTTTCGGGCACCAGATCGGGCGGTAGTCGCACCCTGTTGAACGGTGGACCTGGCGCATCGGACATACCGGGCGCACTCGCCGTCAGAGCGGGGTTTCCCCACCCTTGGGCCCCTCTTCTACGGGCGGCAACCGTCCCCGGACATGCGTCGCCCCCGACCCGGTCGCCCGCAGTCCCCTCCCTCCCGCTTCGGTTGCCGTGGGCCGCAGGCCCGAGACGCGCCCGCACCCGAAGTCCGCACCATGACCACTTCGCGGCAGCAGCCAGCGGCGGAGCGCAGCGGAGCCCGTTCTGACCTCGGCCGTGAGCCGGGCCGCAGGCAGCGAACCGGCCCCCGCCCCGCCCCCTCCCCTGCCGCTGCTGGCGCTCTGGGCCCGCAGGGCCCGAGACGAAACCCGCACCCACCCACACCGAATACCGCCCCACCCCCAACCCAATCCCCCCCCAGGCCGGAGGTCCCGAAACGGACGTCCGAAAGCCCCGCCGGAATTCGAGTGGATCTTATGTCGCGGTGACATGCGGCACAGCGCTTTACCCCGGTACTAAACAGTTTAGGGGAAGCGTCGCGAATGATTCCGGGACTTTCGGCCCGGTGGGCTCGGGGCTTTTGTGGGGGAGGCGGGCGGGGCTTTCGGGGGTGTCCGCTTACGGGCAGGTCAGCGGGAGCCCGCTATGGCTGGCCGGGCGTTTCGGCGTCGTTCCATGGGGGGTTCTGCGGCGCGCGACCCGGTATCCGTAAGAGGCGGAATTCCCTTTCCCCCGGTACGGCCGAGCCTAGTAGCAGCCCGCCCTTGGCGGCACGGCATTGGCGGGTTACCAAGGTATGGCGCTCCCGGTCCGCAGCCGGGACTTATTCATTCCTGGCACCCCTGGAGGTTGTTCCGCATGTCGAAGCACGCCCCGTTCCGTAGTCCGAAGAAGTCGACCGAGCCGACCGGGTCGAACAAGTCCGTTCTCCGTACCCGCGCCGCAATTCTGGCCGCCGGTCTCGGCGCCTCGGCCGCGCTCGGCTCCGGTGTCGCGCTGGCGGCGGACGCCGGCCACGGCAGCCTGCTGGAGCTGGGTTCGGTGTCGACGATCGACCATGCGATCAAGGCTCAGGCCAGCGGTCAGAAGAAGGCCGCCGAGAAGGAGAAGAAGGCCGCCGAGCAGCACAAGAAGGACGCCGCGAAGAAGGCGTCCTCCTGGGTGAAGCCGGTGGACTCCTACCAGATAGGCCAGCCCTTCGGCATCGCCGGCAGCCACTGGTCGCACAACCACAGCGGGCAGGACCTCGTGGTCGACACCGGCACCCCGGTGAAGTCCGTGCACGGCGGTACGGTCGTGAAGGCCGGCCCGAACGGCGGCGGCGACGGTCCCGCGTACGGCAATGCCATTGTGGTCAAGCACGACGACAACACGTACTCCCAGTACGCGCACCTTTCGAAGATCGGTGTTCACGTCGGCCAGTCCGTAAAGACGGGTCAGGAGATCGGCCGTTCCGGTTCCACCGGCAATTCGACCGGCCCGCACCTGCACTTCGAGATCCGCACCACCCCGAACTACGGCACCGCCGTCGAGCCGCTCGGCTTCATGAAGGCCCACGGCGACAAGCTCTGACGAACTCCGAGAGCGGAAGAGCGGACTGATAACTGATATACGGCGGCCGTTCCGGTCGCCTGGCTCCGGTCGCCTGGCTCCGGTCGCGGCGGGTTCCTATGTGAAAGGAGCCCGCCGCGACCGTACGCATTTCACGCATGAGATCCGTCGGGGGATCCGTCAGAGGATCCATGGGCCTGCGTCACCAGATCGATGGCGACCTCCAGGACAGCCTTGCGCTTTTCCTCGGGGTCGCCTTCGATGTTGTTGAGGGCGAACATTCCGGCGTGCAGGCTGAACAGCGCGACCACGCAGCGGGCCTGGTCCACCAGCGGCGCCTTGGGGTCCTTGAGCAGCTGGCTCATGGCGATCATGCGTCCCTTGAAGCGCTCGCCGATGCTCAGCTCGCGCACCGTCGCCTGGTTCTCCTGCATGAAGCGGAAGAGGGGGGCGGCCTCGTGGAGGGACGTGCTGTAGCGGCGCAGGAGCTCCGTCATGGTCTCCAGGGTGTGGGGCTGTGTCTCGGCCCAGGCGATGAGCTCGTCCAGGGGGCGGCCGAGGTCCTCGAAGATGGAGACGAAGATGTCTTCCTTCGTCTTGAAGTGGTAGTAGAGGGCCGCCTTGGTGACGTCCAGCGCCTCGGCGATCTCCCGGAGTGAGGTCTTCTCGTAGCCCTGCTCGACGAAGAGTCCGAGAGCGACGTCCTGGATGCGCTGGCGCGTGTCGCCCCGGCGCGTGTGCGGTGTGCCCATGGATGCTCTCCTGCGTTCGTCTGGGTGTGGGGCCCATTGAAACTTACTTGACGCCCGGCTAGTAGACGTCTACCTTACCGAGTGTACCCATCTAGCCGGGCGGCAAGTAAGTTGCTGGTCCGGCTCTCTTGCCGCCCCAGGGGGAGCAAAAAGTATGTCAAGCGCCCGTTCCCGACACGAGGCCCCACCAGTGGATTCGCCGGACAGTTCGGTAAAGGCTCGGCAACCGCGCAGTGTGCGTGTCGTCCTCATGGCACTGATGATCGCCATGCTGCTGGCCATGCTGGACAACATGATCGTGGGCACCGCGATGCCCACCATCGTGGGAGAGCTCGGCGGCCTCAGCCACCTCTCCTGGGTGGTCACCGCCTACACGCTCGCCACCGCCGCCTCCACCCCCATCTGGGGAAAGCTCGGCGACATGTACGGGCGTAAGGGCATCTTCCTCACCTCGATCGTGCTGTTCCTCATCGGCTCGGCCCTGTCGGGCATGTCGCAGTCGATGGACCAGCTGATCGCCTTCCGCGCCGTCCAGGGCCTGGGCGCCGGCGGTCTGATGGTCGGCGTGATGGCGATCATCGGCGACCTGATCCCGCCTCGTGAGCGCGGCAAGTACCAGGGCATGATGGCCGGCGTGATGGCCGTCGCCATGATCGGCGGCCCGCTGGTCGGCGGCACCCTCACCGACCACCTCGGCTGGCGCTGGTCCTTCTACATCAACCTGCCGCTCGGCGCGATCGCCCTGGCCATGGTCACGGCTGTACTGCACCTCCCGAAGAAGCGGGCCGAGGGCCGGATCGACTACGTGGGCGCGGCCCTGCTGACCATCGGCATCACCTCGCTCGTGCTGATCACCACCTGGGGCGGCACGCAGTACGCCTGGGGCTCCGGCCGCATCATCGGGCTGGGCGTCCTCGGCGTCGCCGCGCTCATCGCCTTCGTCTTCGTCGAGCGCAAGGTCAACGCGCCGATACTGCCGCTGCACATCTTCCGCAACCGCAACTTCTCGCTCGTCACGGTGATCGGCTTCCTGGTCGGCTTCGTGATGTTCGGGTCGATGACCTTCCTGCCGCTCTACCAGCAGTCCGTGCAGGGCGCCTCGGCCACCAACTCCGGCCTGCTGCTGCTCCCGATGCTGCTGTCGATGATGACCGTCTCGCTGATCGCGGGCCGGGTCACCACCAACACCGGCAAGTACAAGATGTTCCCGATCATGGGCGGCGCGCTGATCACCATCGGGCTGTTCCTGCTGGCCCAGATGGACACCGGGACCTCGCGCTTCACCTCGGGCGTCTACATGGCGGTGCTCGGCGCCGGCATGGGCTTCCTGATGCAGATGACCATGCTCATCGCGCAGAACAGCGTCGAGATGAAGGACATGGGCGTCGGCTCGTCGTCGGCCACCCTCTTCCGTACGATCGGCGGCTCGTTCGGCGTCGCGATCTTCGGTGCGATCTTCACCAACCAGGTGAAGGACACGATGGTGGCGCGCCTCGGGGACAAGGGCGGCGCGGTCGTCTCCGGCGGGGCGCAGATGGACCCGAAGGCACTCCCCAAGCTGCCGGCCATGGTCCGGGACGCGTACATGCACGCCGTCTCCAGCGGTACGCACAACGTCTTCCTGTGGGGCGCGGGCATCAGCATCATCGGCTTCATCTGCGCCTGGTTCATAAAGGAGATCCCGCTTCGCGGCTCCGAGCCGAAGAAGGAGACGGACTCCGCCTCCGCGGACGCCTCCCCGGCCGAGCAGACGGCGGCCAGCAGCGCCTGACGCGCTGAGGCCGACCGCACCGGCCATCGCCGGCCACCACCGACCGCACCGGCCATCGCCGACCACACCGGCCATCGTCGGCCGCCGCACCCGTTCCCCGCCCGCCCCCTGGGTCGGGGGACGGGTGCGGCTGGTTTTCCAGAACTTTGGGTGCTCGGTTCGGGTGTTACTCGGTCCGGGCGCGGCGGTGGGCCGCCACGCGTTCGCGTGTCGCGCAGCGGCGTGAGCAGTAGCGGCGGGCGGGGCCGCTGTTGAGCGTGACGAAGACGTTGCGGCAGCGCGGCGACGCGCAGAGGCCGCCCGGCGGGCGCTGGCGGTCCCAGACGAGAACGGTCAGGGCGAGGCAGGACGAGGCCAGGAACCACTCCGCCCAGGGCGCGTCGTCGTGGCTGTCGAGGTGGGGGTGCCAGGGGGAACCGTCGCCGTGCGAGGTGAGGCGGAGGGTGCCGGTGGTGCGTTGGAGGAGGGGGTTCAGTACGGCCGCGGCGTCGGCCGCGTCCATGTCGCCCTCGACGGCGAACACCTCCCGCAGGGACTCGGCCACCGCCCGCATCTCCGCGATGTCGCGGGCGGAGAGGGAGAGGGGTTCGGGTTCGCCGTACGCGCGCAGCACCTCGACGACGGCATCGACCGCCGCGGCATCGGCGGTGTCGACCACCGCGGAATCGGCGGTGTCGGCGGCGGGGCCGTAGGCGGTTCCATGGGCGGTTCCATCGGCGGGGCCGTAACCGTCGGCGGACAGGGCGTTGATCAAGGCCGCGGTCCGCCGGGCGGTGTTCTGCGCCGAGAGCCGGGTGGACCACTCGCCGTCCGGACCGCCGCTCACCTTGCCATTCGAAGTCAGCACCCGACGAATGTAACGCGCCTGGTCAAGTTCTGCGTTACGTACGTAACGTGCTGCCCATGAGAAAGCGTTACGCGGTGGGGTCGTACGCGCTCGGCGCGGCGACCGCCCGTATCGGCGACGAGATGTCGGGGCCCGCTCTCCTGCTGGCCGGGCTCGCGGCCACCGGATCGGCGTCCTCCGGGGCCGCGCTGCTGGCGGGCATGACGGTCTCGGCCGCGGCGGGCGGCCCGCTCTTCGGGGTGCTGCTCGACCGGTCCGCGCACCCCGGTCGGCTGCTGGCCGGGGCGCTCGTGGGCTACGCCGTCGCCCTGGCCGCCGTCCTCAGCAGCCTCGGCCGCGCCCCCTTCGTCTGCTCGGTGGGGATCGCGGTGCTCGCGGGGCTGCTGGGACCGGCCCTGGCCGGCGGCTGGACCTCGCAGCTGCCGCGCGTCGCGGCGCCCGAGGCGTTGCCGCGCGCCACCGCCTTCGACGCGATGACCTTCAACATCGCCGCCCTGGCGGGCCCGGCCCTGGCCGGAACCGTCGCCGGGTCGGCCGGAGCGCCGACCGGGGTGGCGGTCGCCGTCGTCCTCATCTGCCTCGCCGTGCCCTCCGCGTGGACGCTGCCCGCGGTGCGCCGCCCGGCGCGCGCCGCCGCACCGGCGGCCTCGGTCCTCGCCGGCCTCGCGGCGGGCTTCCGCGCCGTCGTACGGACACGGGCCCTGGCGCGGGCGACGGCGGCCTCCGTCGTCTCCTGCGTCGGCGAGGGCATGCTCGTGGCGTGTGCCCCGGTGCTCGGGGCACGGGTACTCGGCGGCGCCGGACATGGCGCGCTGCTGCTCTCCGTCGTCGCCGCCTCCGCCCTCGCGGCCAATGCGGCGCTCTCCCGCTTCCCCCGGCTGCTGCGCCCGGACACCGTCCTGTGGTGCAGCCCGCTCGTCCTCGCGGCCGCGTTCCTGCTGGCGGCGACGGGCCGGACCGTACCGCTCATCGCCGCCATGGTGCTCGCGGGCATCGGCGAGGGCCCGCAGCTCACCGCGCTCTTCGCGGTACGGCACCGGGAGGCGCCCGAGGAACTGCGCGGGCAGATCTTCACCACGGGCGCGAGCCTGAAGATCACCGGGTTCGCGGTCGGGGCGGGGCTCGCCGGGCAGCTCGCGAGCTGGTCCCTGACGGGCGCGCTGACGACGGCCGCCGGGACCGAGGCCCTCGCCGCGCTGGTCTTCGCCGCGGTCGGCCTCGCGCGCCCGGCTGCCGCTGTCTCTTCGGGTGCCTCTTCGGGTGTCCCTTCGGGGCGGTGACCGGCCGCCGGTGACCGCCCGCCGGTGACCGCCGGCCGGGGGCGCGGCGCCGCGCGGCCCCCAGTCGAGTCCTCGCAGGTCAGGGCCGATTGTCAGACCCCTGTGCCAGCATCCAAGACAGCAAGACACCCGCAGGACAGTAAGACCTCCGCAAGGCAGCAAGCCCTCCGCAAGGCAGCAAGACACCCGCAAGGCAGCAAGACATCTAGCAAGACGGCAAGAGGGGGCCGTGTGCGGGCAGCCGTCCGCTCGCGCCGCTCTCAAGAAGCGTGCTGTACCCGTCCCTGCCTACGGTGGTAGTGACGGACCTCATCCCTAGGAGCGCGTCATGATCAAGGGTCTCGCCATCGGCAACGTCTGGGTGCTCGACCAGGACCGGGCCAAGGAGTTCTACACCGAAAAGCTCGGCTTCGAGGTCCGTATGGACATGACCATCGGCGGCGACGACGGAATGCGCTGGCTGACCGTCGGCGCCAAGAACCAGCCGGACCTCGAACTGACGCTGTCGCTGCCCAGCAAGGGCAGGCTGGACGAGGAATCCGTCGAGATGGTGAAGAAGCTGGTCGCCAAGGGAGTGCTGGGCCCCGGAGTGCTGACCACCGACGACATCAAGGGCGACTACGAGGCGTTCAGCGCGAAGGGCGTCGTGTTCCTCCAGGAGCCGCAGGAGCGGCCGTACGGCATCGAGGCGGTCTTCCAGGACGACTCGGGCAACTGCTTCGCGCTCACTCAGCCGAGCGAGAAGATGGACATGAGCAAGAGCTGGGGGGAGTGCACCGAGTAGGCGGCGGCTCCGTCCGATCAGTCCGGGACCTGGATCACCGGGAAGCTCCCGGTGCTGGTGGGGGCCGACTCCGGTAGCCACAGCACCGCCACGGCTCCGGTGCCGCCCTCGGCGACCGGGTCCGCGTTGCGGAAGGTCAGCCGTGCGCCGAGAACCCTGGCCTGGCCGGCCGCGATGGTCAGGCCCAGGCCGTGGCCCTTGCCCGCGCGGTCCTTGCTGCCCGTGCGGAAGCGGCTCGGGCCCTCCCGCAGCAGTTCCTCCGGGAACCCCGGACCGTGGTCGCGGACCCGCAGCACCCGGCCCTCGACCGTGACCTCGAACGGCCCCTTGCCGTGCTTGGCGGCGTTGGCGAGGAGGTTGCCGAGGATGCGTTCGAGGCGGCGGGGGTCGGTGGAGACGTAGGCGTCCCGGATGACCCGGCAGTGGGCGTCCGGGGCGACCACCCGGACCCGGCGCATCACGAACTCGCCGAGTTCGACGTCCTGCATCTCGGCCCGCTCCGCGAAGCCGTCCAGCCGCGCCACCTCCAGTACGTCCTCGACGAGCGTGCGCATCGCCTGCGCCCGGTTCCGTACGAGCTCGGTGGGGCGGCCCGGCGGCAGCAGTTCGGCGGCGGTGAGCAGGCCGGTGACCGGGGTGCGCAGCTCGTGCGCGATGTCGGCGGTGACGCGCCGCTCGGCCTCCAGCCGGTCCTGGAGCGCCTCAGCCATCCCGTCCACGGCGCGCGCGAGGTCGTCCGTCTCGTCGCGCACCCGGCCGCCGATGGAGTCGCCGACGCGCACGTCCGACTCGCCCTCGGCGAGGTTGCGGGCGGCGACGGCCGCCTTGCGCAGCCGCCGGGAGAGCTGTCCGCCGATCAGGATGCCGAGCGCGGAACCGCCGAGCACCACCGAGATCGACCCGATGACCAGCGCCTTGTCCAGCTCGTCGAGGATCGCGAAGCGGTCCTTGAACCGGGTGTGGACGGAGAGGATCTTGCCGTCGCGCAGCGGCACGGAGGCCCATACCTCCGGGGCGCCGCCCGAGTCCTGGAGGTAGGTGGCGCGCAGCCCGACGGCAGCGGCCTCCCGCAGCTGCTGCGGCAGCGCCGGGTCGTCGATCTTCGTGCGGAACAGCAGCCGGTGGGTGGAGTCGTAGATGCGCTGGGCGTCCTGCACCCGCTGGTCCATGACATCGCGGCTGTTGTCGAGCATCGAGACGCGTGCGGCGTTGTGCACGACGAGGCTCAGGGCGATGGCGACGAGCGCGCCCACCCCGGCGATGGCGAGGCTGACCTTCCAGCGCAGCCCGGTGCGCAGGGAGAGCTTCACCGCGCCACGCCCCGCGCTACGTCCTGCGCTGCGTTCCGCGCCACGCCCCGCGCCCCGCTCTGCGGCGCGCATCGCCGCGCGCCCGGCCCCGGCGCGGACGCGGGCACGGACACAGGCGCACTCGCGGACGGCTGCCGGGACGCGAGAGGACTTCCGCCGAGGGGACGTCCACCGGAGGGGCGGCCACCGAGGGGACCTCCACCGTGATGACTTCCACCGGAGGGACGGCCGCCGTGAGGACTTCCGCCGAGAGGGTGCGGCACCATGAGGAGAGGCTAGCCTCGAAGTTTGTAGCCGAAGCCGCGGACGGTCTCGATGCGGTCCTGGCCGATCTTGCCGCGCAGCCGCTGCACATGGACGTCGACGACGCGGGTGTCGCCGCCCCAGCCGTAGTCCCAGACCCGCTCCAGCAGCCGGTCGCGGGAGAGCACGGTGCCGGGCGCGCCCGAGAACTCAAGCAGCAGCCGCATCTCGGTCGGGGTCAGCGCGACGGACCGGCCTCCTTTGCGCACCTCCATCCCCTCGGTGTCGACCTCCAGGTCGCCGAAGGTCAGCACGCCGCCCTCCAGCTGCGCGTCGTCGGCGCCGGAGGACGCCGCGCCGCCCGGCCCGCTGGCGTGGCCGAAGCGCCGCAGCACCGCCCGGATGCGGGCGACGAGCACGGCGCCGTCGAAGGGCTTGGTGACGTAGTCGTCGGCGCCGGCCTCCAGGCCGAGCACCACGTCGATGGAGTCGGCGCGCGCCGACAGCATGATCACCGGGACGGTCGACTCGTCGCGGATCCGGCGGCACAGGCTGACGCCGTCCAGCCCCGGCACCATCACATCGAGCAGCGCGATGTCCGGCTGGTGGGCGCGGAACTTCTCCAGCCCGGTCAGCCCGTCCGGCACGGCGGTCACCTCGAAGCCGTCGCGCTCCAGGGCGAGCTGGGTGGCCTCGCGGATGACGTCGTCATCCTCGACGAAAAGCACATGTGTATCGGCCACCGCTGCTCTAGCCCTCCGTTCCCGCGCTGGGGAGGTCGTCCTTGTCGTCGCCGTTGACGGTCTTGCTGTAGTCGGTGTGCGTGCGCCCGGTCTCCTGGAACTTGTTCTTCGTCCAGTGGTACGTGACCACGTCCTCGCTGGACGGGCAGCACACCGCGTCCCCCGAAGCGTAGATCTGCTTGGTCACCCGCAGGTCACGGCGGTCGATGTCGGCGTAGACGGGCGACTGCTCGACCGAGAACACATTCTCGTACGAGTCCGCGCCCGAACGCGCCCCCGATCCCGAGCTCGCCCCCGATCCCGACGTCGATCCCGATCCCGACCCCGATCCCGAGTCCGACCCGGAGCCCGAGTCGTCCTTGGGCCGGTACACATAGGCGCCCACGCCGAAGGAGTCGCCGCAGGTCAGGATGTTCACCACGATGTCGGTCCGGGCCGCGCCGGTCAGCTGCCCGTACGAGACGTCGACGGGGTACTGGTCCTTCGCGCACGGCTTCAGATTCCGCTTGATCTGCGGGCTGACCTTCGGGTCGCCCTTGATCAGCGCGACGGCGTCGACCTTCTCCTGGGAGGGAGAAGGCGACGCCGAAGGTGTTCTCTTCGCTTTGGCCGCGCTCTCGCTGCGCGCGGGGCCCTCTTTCCGTACGCCCTCGCCGCTCGCGTTGCAGCCGGACAGCACGAGGCAGGCGGCGGCGGCCATGGAGGCCGCCGTGCCGCCGGTGATCAGTGCTCGCTTGGGGGGAGCCGGCTTTCTCAGGCCGCGCACCGTTCCTGCCCCCGCTCGCCTCGTTCCAGCGCATGGAAGTCCAGGTCGCGGCTCTCCAGTTCCTGACGCAGACGGGCCAGCGCCCGGTGCAGCGTGCTCTTGACCGTGCCGGTCGACATGCCGAGCGCCTCCGCCGTCTCCTCAGTGCTCATCTGCTCCCAGTGTCGCAGCACGACGACGCTGCGCTGCTTGGGGGCGAGGACTCCGAGGATGTCCATCAGCAGGGCGCGGTCGGCGTGTTGCTCGGTGCCGTCCTCGACGCTCGCGTCCGGCAGCTGCTCGGTCGGCACCTCGTCGAGCTTACGGGCGCGCCACCACTCCGTGCGAGTGTTGATCATGACACGTCGGAGATAGGCGTCGGCCAGCGACTTGTCGGCTATGCCGTCCCAGCGGCCGTACGTGCGCACCAGCGCGGTCTGGAGCAGGTCCTGAGCGTCGATGGGGTCCGGAACCAGTCGGCGGGCACTGCGCAACAGCGCGTCCTGCCGGTTGCGGACGTACTCCTCAAAATCCAGAACCTTGCCGCTGCCAGCCATCCGAGCAGCCTCCATTCCGCTTGCGTTCCCCGCGTCACGCTGGTGGTCGTCCAGCACGTAGAGGACGCTACGGAGGCGCTGTTGCGGCGCGATGTGCGATAGCCCTTCGGCATGTGCACAGCTGTCCATAGGTTGTGTAACAGGGGGAACGAACTGGACATTGCGCCCGTCAGGATCGCGGACGGTGACGGCTCGGTGACGGCTTTCCGGCAGGGTTTTGGTGGTGAAAGACCCCTGTAATGGGGGCAGTTGGAGGCTGTGGGGCGGTTGCGGCGTTTGTTGTTACGGCAGCCTTCATAGCCGTTACGTCCGCCGTTACGTCCGCCGTTACGGAAGCCGTTACGCGGGCCGTTCCCGGAACCGTGACGCCGGTGTCGTCATATCGCCGTCACGAAAGCCGACCCGGCGGCCGTCACGGAACGCGACCCGACGGCCGCCAAACGAAAGCCGACCACCGCCGTCGTCTCACGTCAGCGGCAGCCGGTACGCACCGTCCGCGAGCGGTTCCACGAGCCCGTCCGCGACCAGGCCGTCGAGCGCGCGGGCCCGCTGGATCGGCTCGTCCCACACCCCGTCCAGCACCGCCTGCTCCACCGGCCCGACCGCCTCGCGCAGTACGGCCAGCAACTTGCCGCGCACTTGTCGGTCCGTACCGGCGTAGGTCTGGCCGCGCCGCGCCGGGCCGTCGTGGGCCGGCGACCCCGCCGCCACCCAGGCGCACCGCGCGGCGATCGGGCAGCGGCCGCAGGCGGGGCTGCGGGCCGTGCAGACCAGCGCGCCCAGCTCCATGGTCGCGGCGGCCCAGGCGGCGGCGGTCGACTCCTCCTCCGGCAGCAGGGCGCGGGCGAGCTTGCGCTCGGCGGCGGTGGTCGCGTTCGGCGGGTACTGCACCCCGGTCACGGCGCGCGCGAAGACCCGGCGCACGTTGGTGTCGAGGACCGGGTGCCGCTGCCCGTACGCGAAGGAGGCGACGGCGGACGCGGTGTACTCGCCGACGCCGGGCAGCGCGAGCAGCTTGGCGTGGTCGTCCGGTACGTCCCCGCCGTGCCGTTCCGCTATCGCCGCCGCCGCGCCGTGCAGCCGCAGCGCGCGGCGCGGGTAGCCGAGCCGGCCCCAGGCGCGTACGGCCTCGCCGGGCGGCTCGGCGGCCAGGTCGGCGGGGCGCGGCCAGCGCGCCAGCCACTGCTCGTACACCGGCAGCACCCGGCTGACGGGGGTCTGCTGGAGCATGAACTCGCTGACCATCACGGCCCAGGGGCCCGCGTCGGGGCGGCGCCAGGGCAGGTCGCGCGCGTGCGTGTCGAACCAGTCGATGACGGCGGCGTGCAGGGCCGCGGGGGGCGGGGACGCGGGGACGGCGGCCGGCGTCGAGGGTGTGGGCGTCGTGGGCAGAGTCGTCATAGCACCATCGATCCTGGCACGGCCGGGCGGAGGCACGCGTGACGCCCCAGGTCGGACCGCGCGCGTCCCCGCCGTGATCTTGGCTTTCGCATCCGCGTTCGCGTCCCCGACGCCGTGGCCCGGGGAGCCGCCGCGGGCGCGGATGATCCAATGTCGGCGGTGCCTCTACAGACAGGTGCCTCCATGGACAGAGGCAGGTACCTCTATAAGCAGGCACCTCTATAAACAGCACGGCTGACAGCACAGCCGCGCACGACACCGCGTCTCGCGCAGCGCCCCCGAGGAGTTCACGATGGCCCAGGACGACCCTGACGGCGCACCCGACGGCGCACCCGACGCGGGCGGTGCCGGACCCATTCTGCGGGCGCTCGACGGACACACCACGATGACGCTCGCGTATATCGACGAGGACGGCCCGCAGGCATGCGCCGTGCTGTACGCGCGGGGCGGCGATGCCGAGGCGCCGGTCCTCTACTTCGTCACCTCGACCTCCACCCGGCACGGCCGCGCCCTCGACGCGCCCGGCGCGCGCGCCGCCTTCACGGCGCAGCGCGACGGGCAGGAGTGGACGGAGCTGACGGGGGTGCAGGGCCGGGGCGGCTGCCGTCGGCTGGCTGGCGCGGAACGGGCGGACGCCTGGCGCACGTACACGGAGCGCTTCCCCTTCACCGTCGCCTCCGAGCGGCTGCGGACGGCCATGGAGGCCACGGCCCTGTGGGAACTGCGCCCCGACTGGCTCAGGTTGATCGACAACGCGCAGGGGTTCGGGCACAAGCGGGAGTGGTCCGCGTCACGTTGACGGCGGCTCGGGTCCCGTATGCCTCTACGCCTCTACGCCTCTACACCTCTACACCTCTACACCTCTACACCTCTACGCCCCTCAGCCTTTACACCCGGCGGCCCCGCCGTCCGTCGAGCGGCGTCGGCGTGTCGCGCGCCGAAGGGCCTCCGATCCGGGTGTGAGCACGGCTTCCGGGCAGATGATGAGAAAAGTACGGGGCCCCACGGCGGGTATTGGCTGGTGCCGTGGCGGATCTCTCGTAGAGTCTTCGCGTGGGATCTCTGCGCAATCCGATCGGGCCGCTTCCCTCCTCCATCTACTGGCGGCGGAGGTCAGTTGCGCTGGCCCTGATCGCGCTGCTGGTGCTGCTGGTGGTGTGGGCCGTCAATCTGGGCGGCAGCGGCAGCGCCGGCAAGGACGACCGGGGCAAGGGCGCGAGCGGCAAGGACTCCGGCCCCACCAACACCATCACGCCGGGGCCGACCCCGTCCGGTACGCACTACGGCCAACGGCCGGGCGGCCGCGACGAGTCCGGTAGCGGCGGCGGAAGCGGTGGTTCCGATTCCGGCGGCAGCGGTGGGAACGGCGGCAGTGGCGGTACGGGCTCGGGTGGGGCCGCGGGCGCGGGCGTGCTCGGGGCCGGCGACGGGAAGGCACTGCCGGCCGGGTCGAGCCTGCCGGACTGCACCACCTCGGATGTGCATCTGACGGTGCGCAGCGTGAAGAACAGCTACGCCCCGGACGAGAAGCCGAAGTTCGAGGTCATCGCCAAGAACACGGGCAGCGGCGCCTGCAAGGTCGACTTCGGCGTGAAGTCCGCGGTGCTGAAGATCGCGCCGGCCAAGGAGGCCGACAAGCCGGTGTGGTCCTCGGGCGACTGCCCGAAGGGCGACGGCCCGGCTCCGTTCGAGGTCGGGGCCGATAGCGAGACCAAGCGCACGGTGGAGTGGGACCGTAAGCCGAGCGCCGCCAATTGCGCGACTCCGGCCGCGGATTCCGTGAAGCCGGGCACGTATCTGGTCGAGGCGGAGGTTCCGGGACTGGGCAAGTCGCAGGGCTCCTTCGTCCTGGCGGAGGACTGACCGGCGGAGGACTGACCGGCGGAGGACCGACCGGCGGAGAACTGGCCGGCGGAGGACCGACCGGCGGAGAACTGGCCGGCGGAGGACTGGCCGGCGGAGGGCCGGCCAGCGGAGAACTGACGCTTCGCCGGGCAGCAGCCTGCTGAGCACCGGAGCGTCACCCTCGGGCGCGTCGCCGCTGGTCGCGCACTTCCCCGACGTCCCCGCGGCCCGCAGAAGCGCTATCGCGCCGCGGCCAGTTCCTCGCGGATTCCCGTGATGATCAGCCTGAGCCCGAACGCGAACCTGGCGTCGAAGTCGAGCATGGACGGCAGTGCGCTGTGGGCCAGGTGCGGGTAGTCCTCGGTGGAGAGGGTCGACTGCACGTCCTTGGGGTCCACGTCGATGCGCCCCTGCTGTTCCAGCACCTCCCCCAGCACGTAGGAGAAGAGGGCGGTGATGGCCCAGACCGCCTCCTCCCCCGTGAAGCCCGCTTCCTCCATGGCGCCCAGCAGGGAGTCGGCGACCGTCAGGGTGGGCCGCCGGGTGGTGTAGGAGCCGCCCACGATGCGGGCTCCGTCGCGCTGGCCGAGCAGGGCCGCGCGCAGCCGTCCGGCCAGCACGGCGACGCGGTCCTCCCAGCCCGCCGCGGGGAGCGGGCCGAGCGCCGAGGCCAGGATCGCGTCGGCCATCGCGTCCACCAGGGCGTCCTTGTCGTGGAACAGCCGGTACAGGGCGGGCGGCTGGGTGCCGAGGGCGTCGGACAGCCGGCGCATCGTCAGTGACTCCAGCCCACCGAGGTTGACCAGGGCCAACGCCGTGTCCACCACGGCCTCCGCCCGGACCGGGCCCTTGCGCGTACCGGCTTCGCCGCTTCCCTGAATTGACATGTTAACGATGTTATCACTAGCGTAATTCTGTCGTTGTTAACGTCGTTACTGGTTCTCTCGGGCAGTCCACGAGGAGCCCGTCCGAAGGAGGAGGAATGGCGACCGAGACCGTGCCCGCCGCCGCTGAACCACAGGCTCCGGAGACCGAGCGGCCTCCGGAGACCGAGCGGCAGGAAACCCTGGTAATGGTGCGACAGCTGCGCTGGGAGGCCGCCGGAGTGGTCTCCGTGCTGCTGGCCCGGCCGGACGGCGGGCAGTTGCCGCCCTGGCGGCCCGGCGCCCACGTGGAGCTGCTGATGCCCACCGGCATCACCCGGCAGTACTCGCTGTGCGGCTCGCCCGACGACCTGTCCGCGTACCGCATCGCGGTGCGGCAGCAGCCCGCGAGCCGCGGCGGATCGGAGTACGTGCACTCCTTCCTGCGCCCCGGCCAGCCGCTGAGGATCCGCGGCCCCCGCGACAACTTCGGCTTCGAGCCGGCCGACTCCTACCTGTTCATCGCGGGCGGCATCGGCATCACCCCGATCCTGCCGATGGTGCGTCAGGCCATCGACGCGGGCGCGAAGTGGCAGCTCTTCTACGGTGGGCGGTCCGTTGTCTCCATGGCGTTCCGCGACGAGTTGGCGCCGCACCGGGATTCCGTACGCCTCTACCCCGCGGACAAGGCCGGGCACATCCCGCTGGCCGAACTGCTCGGCGGGACCACGCCCGGCACGGTCGTCTACGCCTGCGGCCCTGAGCCGCTGCTCGACGCCGTGACCGACGGCGGCGCGCATCTGCCCAAGGGCACCGTGCGCATGGAGCGGTTCAGGCCGCGGACCAGGGAGCCGCTGCCCAACGCCCCGGTCGAGGTGGTCTGCGAGCGGTCCGGCAGGACCATCGACGTACCGGCGGAGCGCAGCGTCCTGGACGCGCTCGGCGACGCGGGCCTGCGGGTGCCCAGCTCATGCCGCGAGGGCGTGTGCGGCACCTGCGAGACGCGGGTGCTCGGCGGCGTGCCCGACCACCGCGACGACATCCTCTCCGAGGACGAGCGCGAGAACGGCGACCGGATGTTCGTCTGCGTCTCCCGCGCCCGCACCCCGCAGCTGGTCCTCGACCTCTGACCGGCCCCGTAGGGCCGGCCCCACGGATCACCCCACGGATCACCCCACAGATCACTCCACGGGCCAGCCCTACGGATCACCCACGGGCCGCCCCAACCGGCCGGCCCTCACCGATCCGCCCGTTCGACCGCCTAGTCCGCCCACCCGCCCATTCGCCAAGGAGCGCACCATGGACCTGGCCACAGCCCCCCGGCACACCGCCGAGAACGACGCACCCGGTACCCCCGGCACCACTGACACCTCCGGCGCCGCCGACACCTCGGCCGCCTTCACCGGCGCCGTCGCCGACGGCGCGTACGACCCGTTCTCCACCGTCGGCACCGAAACCGCCCCGACCTGGTGGGACGACCGCCGGCCCGCCCCCGAGCACACCGCCGCCGACGCCTTCACCCCCATCGGGATGGACCGCGTCCGGGAGATCCTCGGTGAGCCGCAGCCCTTCATCGTGGAGAAGAAGGAGCCGTTCGTCGGCGACTTCATGCGCCGCTTCATCGCCCACAGCACCTTCTTCTGCCTGGCCACCGTCGACGAGACGGGGGCCGTGGACGCCAGCCCCAAGGGCGACCCGCCCGGCTCGGTCCGCGTCCTGGACCCGTGGACCCTGGCCGTCCCCGACCGGCCGGGAAACCGGACCGCCGACACCTTCGAGAACATCACCCGCAGCCCCGGCGTGGGCATGGTCTTCTTCGTCCCCGGCGTGCGGGAGACGGTCCGCGTCAACGGCGACGCGTTCGTCACCGACGACCCCGACCTGTTGCAGCGGCTCGGCGCGGAGGGCAAGCCCGCCGTCCTCGCGACGATCGTGAAGGTGCGCGAGGCGTTCTTCCAGTGCGGAAAGGCCGTGATCCGCGCCCGGCTCTGGGAGGACGACCCGCGGGGTCTGGCCGACTCCCTGACCCCGACCAGCGACTTCTACGCCCAGGTCACCGCGCAGATGGCGGAGAAGATGGCCGCGAACCTCGGCGACGGGCTGGGCTCCCTGGGCACGATCGTCCAACACCACTACGACACCGAGCTGTTCTGACCTGCTGACCTGCTGACCTTCTGGTCTTCTGGTCTTCTGGTCTTCCGGCTTCTGGTCTTCCGGCCGTCCGGTCTTCCGGTCTGACCGTCCGGCCTTCCGGTCTGACCGTCCGGCCTGACCGTCCGACGCACAGGGCCGCCCGGGGGAATCGTCCCCCGGGCGGCCCTTTCGCTGTCGGTGCCCGGCGCGGCGGGGTGCTGCCCTACACGCAGCCCCACACGTACCCCAACACACAGCCCTACACGTAGCGCTCCAGGATCGACGACTCCGCCAGCCGGGAGAGGCCCTCGCGGACCGAGCGGGCGCGGGCCTCGCCCACGCCGTCCACGGTCTGGAGGTCGTCGACGCTCGCGGCGAGCAGTTTCTGGAGGCCGCCGAAGTGGTCCACGAGCCGCTCGATGATGGCGTTCGGCAGCCGCGGCACCTTCGCGAGGAGGCGGTAGCCGCGCGGGGAGACCGCCGAGTCGAGGGTCTCGGGCGAGCCGCTGTAGCCCAGCGCACGGGCCACGATGGGCAGTTCCAGCAGCTCGGCGTGGGTGAGCGAGTCGAGCTCGGCCAGCGCCTCGGGGACCGTACGGGTCCGCTTCGCGGTGGGCTGGGGGACGTAGTCGCGCACGACCAGCTCGCGCTCCGGCTCCACGCCGGCGATCAACTCGTCCAACTGGAGCGAGAGGAGCCGCCCGTCGGTGCCCAACTCCACCACGTACTCGGCGATTTCGGTGGCGATGCGGCGCACCATCTCCAGGCGCTGGGCGACCGCCGTGACATCGCGGACCGTCACCAGGTCCTCGATCTCCAGGGCCGAGAGCGTGCCCGCGACCTCGTCGAGGCGGAGCTTGTAGCGCTCCAGGGTGGCGAGCGCCTGGTTGGCGCGGGAGAGGATCGCCGCCGACTCCTCCAGGACACGCCGCTCCCCGTCCACGTACAGCGCGATGAGCCGCATCGACTGGCTGACGGAGACGACGGGGAAGCCCGCCTGGATGGAGACGCGCTGCGCGGTGCGGTGCCGGGTGCCGGTCTCCTCGGTGGGGATGGAGGCGTCCGGCACGAGCTGCACCCCCGCCCGCACGATCTTGGTGATGTCCTTGTCGAGGACCAGCCCGCCGTCGAGCTTGCACAGCTCGCGCAGCCGGGTCGCCGAGAACTCGACGTCCAGGACGAAGCCGCCCGTGCACATCGACTCGACGGTCTTGTCCATGCCCAGCACGATGAGCCCGCCCGTGTTGCCGCGGAGGATGCGCTCCAGGCCGTCGCGCAAGGCGGTGCCGGGGGCGACCGCGCTCAGCGAGGCGCGCATCAGACCGTCGGCACCGGAGCTTCCCCCGGCCCTGCCGGGGCCCGATGCCCGGTCGTTGGCTGCCACTGCACTCCTCCGGTCGCAAGGTCAACGGTGCCGCAGCCCGCCCCTCCGGCGCGTGCACGCGGGCGTACGGGCGAGACCAGGGCAAAGTCTACCGGCGCTCGTCCTCCTCCTGTGGGGCCTCCCGGCGGACGCGCTTCGGCAGCACCCGGAGGGCGTCCCCTATGTCGGCGACCTCCAGGACCCGCATGCCGCTGGGAATCTTCCCCGGATCGCCCGGCACGAGGGCGTGGGTGAAGCCGAGCCGCGCCGCCTCGGCGAGCCGCCGCTGTACGCCCGTGACCCGTCTGACCTCGCCCGCGAGCCCCACCTCGCCGACGGCCACGAGGTTCTGCGGCAGCGGGGTGTCGCTCGCCGCGCTGGCCAGGGCGAGCGCGATGGCGAGGTCGGCGGCCGGCTCGGAGAGCTTCACGCCGCCGACCGTGGCGCTGTAGATGTCCCGCTTGCCGAGCGCGCTGATCCGGCCGCGCTGTTCGAGCACGGCGAGCATCATCGAGACGCGGGAGGTCTCCAGGCCGGAGGTGGTGCGGCGGGGGGAGGGGATCTGCGAGTCGACGGTGAGCGCCTGGACCTCGGCGACCAGCGGGCGGCGGCCCTCCAGGGTGACGGTCAGGCAGGTGCCGGGCACGGGCTCGGAGCGGCGGGTGAGGAAGAGGCCGGAGGGGTCGGCCAGGCCCGTGATGCCCTCGTCGTGCAGCTCGAAGCAGCCGACCTCGTCGGTCGCGCCGTAGCGGTTCTTGACGCCGCGCACCAGGCGCAGCCGGGCGTGGCGGTCGCCCTCGAAGCTGAGGACGACGTCCACGAGGTGTTCGAGCAGCCGGGGGCCGGCGATGGCGCCGTCCTTGGTGACGTGGCCGACCAGCAGCGTGGCCATGCCGCGCTCCTTGGAGGCGCGGATCAGGGCGCCCGCCACCTCGCGGACCTGGGCCATGCCGCCGGGCGCCCCGTCGATCTCCGAGGACGCCACCGTCTGGACGGAGTCCATGATCAGGAGGGAGGGCTTGACCGTGTCGAGGTGGCCGAGCACCGCCGACAGGTCGGTCTCGGCGGCGAGGTAGAGGTGGTCGGAGAGGGCGTTGATACGGTCGGCGCGCAGCCGGACCTGGCTGGCCGACTCCTCGCCCGTCACATACAGAGTGCGGTGGTCGTCGGAGGACGCCTTCGCCGCCACGTCCAGCAGCAGCGTGGACTTGCCGACGCCCGGCTCGCCCGCGAGCAGCACGACCGCGCCGGGCACGAGGCCGCCGCCGAGCACGCGGTCCAGCTCGTCCACGCCGGTGGAGCGCGCGGTGGCCGTGCGCCCGTCCACTTGGCCGATCGGCAGGGCGGCGGCGGTGACCCGGCCGGGCGCCGTCGTACGGACCGCGGGGGCGCCGCCGAATTCCTCGACCGTGCCCCACGCATGGCACTCCGGGCAGCGGCCGAGCCACTTGGCGGTGGTCCAGCCGCACTCGGTGCAGCGGTAGGAGGGGCGGTCCTTGGCGGACGCTTTGCGGGTTGCCATGCCGGTAACGCTAGCGCCAGGCACCGACAACGCTCACCACGCGGCCCGAGGCTGTGGAAAAGCCCGGAGCCGCGATCACGGAACGTCAGGCCGGTGTCCCCTTTTGAGGGAGATGGTCACCCGTAAGGGTTAAAAGGGAGCAAGAGGCGCGAGACGATCTGCATCATCCTTCTACCGTCGCCGGGTGATGAGCAGCAGGCCCGACCACCCCACGCACTCCACCGGCGCACACCGGGCGCGGCGTCGTGCGCCCCAATTGCCTCAAGAGCCCCAGCCGTCGCAATCCTCCCGGCCTCCCCAGGCCCCTCTGTCCCAAGAGCTTCCGCCGCCGCAGCCGCGGTCGGCGTCCGTGCCGTCCCAGCCGTCAGGGCCCTCCCCGTCGTCCCGGTCGCCTCGTTCGTCCGAGCCGCCCCAGCCGTCGTCCAAGCCGCCGTCCCAGTCGCTCCAGTCGGCCCAGCCATCCGATCCGTCCGATCCGTCCGATCCATCGGATCCGGCGCAGGAGCCGCTCTCGCGGTACGAGCCGTATCTGGACGGGCTGTTCACCTACTGCCTGTCCGTTCTGTGCGAGCACGACGCGGCGACCGCCGTGCTCGGCGAGGTGCTCGCCCTCGCCGAGCGCCGCGGCGACCGCTGCCCCGACGGCCAGGGGCTGCGCCGCCCCTGGCTGTACGCCCTCGCCCGCTGGACGTGTCTGCGCAAACTCGCCGAACTCAACGCCGCAAACGCCGCCAACGCCACCAACGCGGTAAACGCCGCAAGCACCGCACGCGCCGCGAACACCGCCGACGCGGGCGGCACGGCGGGCGGCATGGCGCATGGCATGGCGCACGGCATGTCCGAGGCCGCCGCCGGGCAGCGACAGCGCGAACTGGCGCGGCTCGCCTGGCCCGAGGCCGCCGGCACGTCCTCCGAACAGCGCGAGGCACTGGAGCTCGCCGTCCGCCACCGGCTCTCCCCGGCCGAGGTGGCGACCGTCCTGCGTATGGAGCAGGGCACGGCACGGGCCCTGCTGTCCGCCGCCGCGTGCGAGGTGGAGCGGACCCGTACCGCCCTCGCCGTCGTCGAGCTGGGGAACTGCCAGGTCGTCGCCCGGCTCGCCGAGGACACCCAGGTGCTCCTGGGCACGGCGCTCCGGGGCGAGCTGGTGCGCCATGTCGACGAGTGCCGCGACTGCCGCCGCACCGCCGAGCGGGCCACCGCGGGCGGCCCCTGGCCCGGCATGGTCGCCACCGCGGCGGCCCTGCCCGTCATGGAAGCGCCGCGTCCGGCGGCGCTCGCCGCCATGCGGCTCGCACTGCGCGCACGCCCGGCGCGCGGCACCACGCTCGCCGGCCCGCGCTTCGACCGCAGCGGCTTCCCCATGGCGCCCAAGGACCGCGCCGCGCGCCGCCGCCGGATGCGCAACCGCGCCGTCACGACGACGGTGGTCGCGACGGTGGTGGCCGCGCCCGTGCTCGCCCTGTGGGCCGCCTACCGCGGCGCGCCGGAGACGGGGGAGGGGCAGGACGGCGCGGCGTCCGTGACGGCCCGTTCCTCGGACGGGCTCGACGGGCGTCCGTACGAGAAGGCGGGCAGCGTGCGGAGCGAGCGCGTCGTCCCGCGCTTTCCGGTGGGGAGCCCGTCGCCGGGCGTGTCGGTGGAGGTGACCGGTACCGACGGGCGGCCGCTGCCCGGCGCGAGCCACGCGCCGGCCCCGACCCGCTGAGCACGCACAAGGGCGAGACGCGCGAGGAGCGGCTGACGGAGTTCCTGGAGGAGAACGACGTGCCGGTGCTGGGGCTGCGCG
>NZ_JBFAIS010000045.1:0-46815 GCF_040654795.1 Streptomyces sp. NPDC050617
CGCAAATCACGCTTTACGCCTCCTACGGGCCCCCACCGCCCCGCCCCCTCCCGCCCGTACGCGTCTGCGGCCCGGCCCTCATCCCGGTCGCCGAATGCCGGGGCGGCGGGGGCGCGGGTGGGTACGGGGTCGGCCACCCGTACCCCGAAGGCTCTCGGACACGGCCATGAGGTGCCGCCTGGCGCCCCTTCGACCGGACCCCGGCTTCCACCAGCGACTACAAGCGGTCGGCGTCCCGAGCCTGCTCCCTCCGCCTCATCGATAGCTCGGAGACGACGAGAAGTGAGCGGCCGAGCTGTCCCTGTCCCTGTCCCTGTCCCATCGATGGGGGTAGGGGCCGCCCCATCGGTCGTCTGACGGCGAGGAGGGGTGAGGGACCTGGGCCCAGCCCGGCCCACCGGCCACTCCGCTCGGGCGAGGTGGGAAGCCGATAGATGCCGCCCCCGCCCTATCGGCCGTCTGATGACCACGAGGGATGAGGGCTTGGGGGCCCGCCCAACCCACCAGCAATCCGCCGGGCGAGAGGGGAGCGGCAGGTGCCATGCCGCACCGCACCGCACCACATCGCGCCGCGGGGTGGCTTCCGTTCGCCCCCCACCGGCCATTCGACGGTGACGAGGGGGGAGCGGCAGGCACCGACCGTGCCGTGGGGTGGCTTCCGTTCGCCCCCTTCCGGCCGTTTGACGGTGACGCGAGGGGAGCAGCAGGTGCCGGGGCGCGCCGTGCCGCGGGGCGGCTTCTGCTCGCCCCCCTCCGGCTGTTTGACGGTGACGAGAGGGGAGGGGCAGGTGCCATGCCGCACCGCACCACATCGCGCCGCGGGGTGGCTTGCGTTCGCCCCCCACCGGCCGTTCGACGGCGACGAGAGGGGAGGGGCCGGGGCCGTAGGGGTGGGGTCCGGAACGCTGACGTGTATTTGTGGGCCGAAGTGCTGGGTGAGATGGCGTTTCCGGGTTTGCGGCCCGTAAATATGCGGTGGAGGACCCCACCCCGTAGGACCCGGCCCCGCCCCGCCCCACCCCACCCCCGCACCCACCGTCAGTGCTTCCCGTGCACGCTCCGCGCCGCCTGGATCTTCTTCCAGGACTTGGGCTCCGCGGGCTTCCCGTGCGTGCTCCGGGCCGTGAGACCCGCCTTCGCCGCCACCGGCGGAGTCGGCCGCTCCGTGCTGAACAGCCACGTGTCGAAGAGCGAGGCGAGCGGCTTGCCGGAGACCTGCTCCGCGAACTTCACGAAGTCCTGCACCGACGCGTTCCCGTACTGATGCGCCGCCGGCCAGCCCTTGAGGATGGCGAAGAACGCCTTGTCCCCGACCTTGTTGCGGAGCGCCTGAAGCGCAATGGCCCCGCGGTCGTAGACCGCCGCGTCGAACTGATGGTCCGCGCCCGGATCGCCCGGCTTCACCGTCCAGAACGGGTCATCCGCCGGGTACTGCGCGTACGTGTAGTCGGCGAGCTCCTGCGCGGTGCCCTCGCCCTCCTTCTCCGACCACAGCCACTGCGCGTAGCTCGCGAACCCCTCGTTGACCCAGATGTCCTGCCAGTTCTTCACCGAGACGCTGTCGCCGTACCACTGGTGGGCCAGCTCGTGTACGACCACCGACACATTGGCGCCCTTGGCGAACTGCGCCGGGCTGTAGAACGGCCGGGTCTGCGTCTCCAGGGCGAAGTGCGAGGGCACGTTCGGCACGTACCCGCCGACCGCGTCGAAGGGGTACGGGCCGAAGACCGAACTCAGCCAGTCGACGACCTCGGCGCTCCGCTCGACGCTGGCCTTCGCGGCGCCCTTGTTCGCCCCCAGGTCCTTGCTGTAGGCGTTGATGACGGGCAGCCCGCCGGCCGTCGTGTCCGTGGTGACGTCGAACTTGCCGACCGCGAGGGTGGCCAGGTAGGAAGCCTGCGGCTTGCTGGAGCGCCAGTTGTAGCGGGTCCAGCCGAGCTTGGAACTCTTCGACTGGAGCGTGCCGTTGCTGATCGCCTGCGTGCCGTCCGGCACGGACACGGACACGTCGTACGTGGCCTTGTCGCGCGGGTGGTCGTTGCTGGGGAACCACCACCAGGCCGACTCGGGCTCCTGGGCGGCGACCCCGCCGTCCGGCGTGCGCTGCCACGACGTGCTGCCGTTGACCTTGACCTTCGAGGGGACGCCGCGGTAGCGGACTACCACGCTGATCTGCTTGCCGGAGTCGAGCGCCGCGGCGGGCGTGATCTCCAGTTCATGGGCGCCGGAGCGGGCGAACTTCGCCTTCTTCCCGTTGACCAGGACCTCGCTGACATCGAGCGCGAAGTCGAGGTTGAAGCGGGAGAGCGCCTGGGTGGTGGTGGCGAGCAGGGTGGCCGTGCCCTGGAGCTCGTCGGTCTTCGGCTGGTACTTCAGCCGGAGGTCGTAGTGGGAGACGTGGTAGCCGCCATTGCCGGAATCCGGGTAATAGGGGTCTCCGATGCCCGGCGCGCCGGGCGACGCGCCGGCGGCCGAAGCCGGGATCGCCAGCAGCAGACCTGCGACGGCGGCAGCGCTCGGGACGATGAGTCTGTGACGCACGAGTCCTCCAACTCGTTGGGGAGAACGATCTTTCGAAGCCTATGTACTCACCGGCGCCGGAAGTTGTCCATGGCGCGTCATGTCATATGACCGACATGCCGCTGACATCAACAGCCCGCCCAGCCCCGCGAACCAACCGTTCGCCCCCTTCTGCGCAGGAGTTCACTCGCGCTACGGTCCCGCCGTGTCCCTACGCGCGCGGCAACCCCGCATTCCGTGGAAAACCCTCGTCCTGGCGGCCGTGGCCGCCGTACTGGCCGTGCTCCTCGCTCCGGGCGCCGCGAACGCGGCACAGGCCGGCCCGGGAGGGGAGAGCAGACCCGTCTACTCCTACGCGCACGCGATACGCGAGTCCGTATGGGTGGACACGGGGATCGACGGCGACTCGAACGGCAGGAGCGACCGGGTCGCCGTCGACATCGTCCGGCCCCGAGAAGCGGCCCAGCAGGGCCGCAAGGTCCCCGTGATCATGGACGCCAGCCCCTACTACTCCTGCTGCGGACGCGGCAACGAGAGCCAGAAGAAAACCTATGACGCCCAGGGCAACCCGGTCCTCTTCCCGCTCTACTACGACAACTACTTCGTGCCGCGCGGCTACGCGACCGTCCTGGTCGACCTCGCCGGAACCAACCGCTCTGACGGCTGCGTGGACGTCGGCGGCCGCTCGGACGTCCAGTCCGCCAAGGCCGTCGTCGACTGGCTGAACGGGCGCGCCCGCGGCTACCGCGACCGTACGGGCACGGCGACGGTCGACGCGGACTGGACCAGCGGCGCGGTCGGCATGATCGGCAAGAGCTACGACGGCACTGTCGCCAACGGCGTCGCCGCCACGGGGGTGAAGGGCCTCAAGACCATCGTGCCCATCGGCGGCATCAGCTCCTGGTACGACTACTACTTCGCCAAGGGCGCCGCCCTCTACGACGGCGGCCCCGACGGGCTCTCCAACAGCATCGAGAGCTCCGAGGCGCGCGCCCACTGCCAGGCGGTGCAGCGCAGGCTCGTCGAAGGCGCGCCCCGCAACGGGAACTTCACGAAGCTGTGGGAAGAGCGCGACTATGTGCCGAACGCCGACAAGGTGCGCGCGAGCGTCTTCGTCGTGCACGGCATGCAGGACCTCAACGTGCGCACCAAGCACTTCGGCCAGTGGTGGGACGCGCTCGCGGAGAACGGCGTCGAGCGGAAGATCTGGCTCTCGCAGGCCGGCCATGTGGACCCCTTTGACTTCCGCCGCGCCGAGTGGACCGACACGCTGCACCGCTGGTTCGACCACTACCTCCTCGGCTACCGCAACGGCGTCGAGCGCGAGCCGATGGCCGATATCGAGCGCCACCCGGACCAGTGGAGCACCGACCGGCAGTGGCCGCCGCGGGGCGCCTCCGCCACCACGCTCCGCCCGGTGAACGGCCCGGTCGCGGGCGTCGGCACGCTCGGCGTCAAGCCCGCGCCGGCCGGGTCCACGGCCTCGTTCACGGACGACCCGAAGCTGGACGAGGACGCCTGGGCGGCCGACATCGACCGGTCGACTCCGTCGAAGACCGGGTTCATCACCCCCGCGCTCACCCGCGACCTGCGGGTGTCCGGCTCATCGACAGTGGATCTGAAGGTCACCCCGTCCACCACGTCGGCGCACCTGTCGGCGGTCCTCGTCGATCTCGGCCCCGACACCATCCGCGACTACGCGGGCGCCGGCGAGGGGATCACCACCCTCGCCGACCGCACCTGCTGGGGCAGCAGCACGCCCGGCGACAGCGCCTGCTACAAGCGGACCGCCGCCGACACGAAGCAGACGGGCCATACCGTCTTCAGCCGGGGGTGGGCGGATCTCGGCCACTACGCCGACCTCTGGCACGGGCAGCGGCTGACGCCCGGCACGTCCTACCGCATCACCCTCGACCTCGCCGCGAGCGACCATGTCGTCCCGGCGGGCCACCGGCTGGCCCTGATCGTGGCCGGCACCGACAAGGGGCTCATCGAGCCCGCGGACACGACCCCGAAGGTGACGGTCGACCTCGCCGGGAGCGCGGCGCGCGTACCGGTGGTGGGCGGCTACCCGGCCTTCGTACGGGCCGCATCGGGCGGCCACCGCTCGTAGACCGTTCTCGCGTCGCCGACGCGGCGGCCGTACTGTCCGGGGCGCGTCCCGGACAGTACGGCCCTGTCGGCCGGGTCCCGAAGAACGGAACCGGCGGGGATCACAGCCGTCCCGATCTCCGTTCCAGCAACAGCAGCCACGCCAGGTACAGCCCGCCCGCGACGCCCGTGACCACCCCCACCGGCAGGATCGCCGACCCCGAGACGCGCTGGGCCGTCCAGTCCGCCGCGGTGACCAGCACCGCGCCCATCCAGGCCGCGGGCAGCACATTCGGCCCCGCCGAACGCGTCAGCCGCCGGGCGAGCTGCGGCGCCGCCAGCGCCACGAACGGGATCGGGCCCGCCGCCGCGACCGCCATCGCCGTCAGCCCCGTACCGGTCGCCAGCAGCCACACCCGGCTGCGCTCCGGCGCGACGCCCAGCGCGGCCGCCGCCTCGTCGCCCATCTCCAGCATCGACAGCCGCCGCCCGAGCCCCAGCACGACCGGGACCAGCACCACGATCCCCAGCGCCGCCACCCGTACATCGCCCCAGCCGCGCCCGTTCAGGCTGCCGATCATCCAGGTGGCCGCCTCCGCGGCCTTGCCGATGTCGGCCCGTACGAACAGATAGCTGGTCAGCGAGGAGAGCACCGCGGAGGCGCCGATGCCGATCAGCACCAGCCGGTAGCCGTGCACGCCCCGCTGCCAGGCCAGCAGATAGACCGCGAACGCCGTCGCGAGACCGCCCGCCACCGCGCCGACGGCGGTCTGCACGGTCCCCGCCTCCAGCACGATGATCGCGATCAGCGCGCCCGCCGACGCCCCGCTGCCGAAGCCGATGATGTCCGGACTGCCCAGCGGGTTGCGGGACAGCGACTGGAACACCGCGCCGCTCATGCCCATCGCGAAACCGGCCAGCAGCCCGTCCAGGACGCGCGGCATCCGCAACTCGTTCACCACGAAGTCCGCGCCCGGCGGGCCGTCGCCGAAGAGCGTACGGACCACCTCGGCCGGGCTCAGCTCGTACGCGCCCATGCCGAGCGAGAGCACCGTGAGGGCCGCGCCCAGCACGGCCAGCACCGCGCAGACCAGCAGCGCGCGCCGCTGGAAGCGGAGCGAGAGCCCGCCGCGCGAGCGCACCACCACGGTGCCGGGAGCCTTCGGGCGCGCGGGTGCGTGCAGGACGTTCACAGGTGGGCCACCTTGCGCCGGCGGACGAGTTGGATGAACAGCAGGCCGCCGAGGAACGCGGTCACGACCCCGACCTCGATCTCGGACGGCGGTACGAGCACCCGGCCGACGATGTCCGAGCCGAGCAGCAGCACCGGCGCGAAGACCGCGCAGTACGGGAACAGCCAGCGGGTGTCCGGCCCGCAGAACGCCCGTACCGCGTGCGGGATCATCAGCCCGATGAAGCCGATCGGCCCGCACACGGCCGTGGCGGCGCCGCACAGCAGGGTGATCGCGACGATCGACAGCACCCGGGTGCGGCCGAGGTGAGCGCCGAGCGAGCGCGCGGTGTCGTCGCCGAGCGCCATGGCGTTCAGCGGCCGGGCCAGCGCCAGGGCGAGGAGCGCGCCCGCTGCCAGGAACGGCAGGGCGGGCAGCAGCAGGTCGCCGCGGCGCCCGGCGAGCGTGCCGATCGACCAGTGCCGCATGGTCTCCAGGGCGCTCAGGTCCCACAGCTGGAGGCCGTTGACGTACCCGAAGAGCGCCGCGTTGACGGCGGTGCCGGCCAGCGCGAGGCGTACGGGCGTCGCGGCCCGGCTGCCGCCGAGCGCGTTGACCGCCACCGCCGCGATTCCGGCCCCCGCGAACGCGAACCACAGATAGCCGGTGAAGGAGGTGACGCCCAGCAGGCTGATCGCGGTGACCACGGCGGCCGACGCGCCCGCGTTCACGCCGAGCAGCCCCGGGTCGGCGAGCGGGTTGCGGGTCAGCGTCTGCATCACCGCGCCCGCCAGCCCCAGCGCCGCGCCCACCGCGACGCCGATCGCGGTACGGGGCAGCCGCAGCCCCCGCACGATGTGGTCGTTCTTCGTGCCCGTCGCCTCGAACAGGCCGTGCCACACCTGGTCGAGCGGTATCTGCTTGGCGCCGATGGAGATGCTCGCCAGCACGGCCACCGCCAGCAGCGCGAGCCCCACCAGCAGGCCGGTGGTGCGTACGGCCCGGCGGGCGCCGGGCGCGGCGGGCGGCGCGGCCTCGGGGGCGGCGATGGTCGCGGTCACGCCGCGCCGCTCTTCGCGCCCGTGCGCACATCTGAGCCCGCGCGGTAGCGGCGGCACTCCTCGTACGACGGCAGCAGCCCGTCCCGCTCCGCCCGCGCCAGCGTCGGCGCGGCGGCGTCCTTCTCCGACAGCAGCGGCTCGACGCCCCGCGGCCACTCGATGCCGAGCTCCGGATCGAGGGGGTGCACGCCGTGCTCGCGCTGCGGCGCGTAGCCGGTGGAGCAGAGGTAGACGGCGGTGGCGTCGTCGGTGAGCGCCATGAAGGCGTGGCCGAGTCCCTCGGACAGATAGACGGCGCGGTGCGTCTCGTCGTCCAGGAGCACCGCCTCCCAGGCGCGGTACGTGGGGGAGCCGAGCCGCAGGTCGACCACGACGTCGAGCATCGCGCCCCGCACGCAGGTGACGTACTTGGCCTGGCCCGGCGGCACGTCGGCGAAGTGCACGCCGCGCAGCGTGCCGCGCCGCGACCGCGAGCAGTTGGCCTGGGCGAGCACCGGGGCGCGGCCCGCGGCGGCGGTGAACTCCGGGGCCCGGAACCACTCGTGGAAGCTGCCCCGGTCGTCGCGGTGGATCTGCGGTTCGCGCGTCCACGCGCCCTCGATGGTCATCGGGCGCATGACGCCCCTCCTTGGGTTCGCTCGGTTCCGTTGCTGCCCGCCGTGCCCGCGGTGACGGCGGCGAATTCGGCGTGCAGCGCGTCGCGCCAGTGCCGGGGCCGCGGCAGCCCGGCCGCCGCCCACCGGTCGTGGCCCAGCACGCTCCACGCGGGGCGCGGCGCGGGGCGGCCCAGCGAGCCGCTGTCGATGGGCCGCACCCGGTCGGGGTCGGCGCCGGCCAGCCGGAAGACCTCGCGGGCCAGCCCGTACCAGGTGGTGCGGCCGCCGGCGGTGGCGTGGAAGACGCCCGGCCGCAGTGGTCCCCGGCCCAGGTCGAGGAGGCGGCGGGCGACGTCGCGGGTGGGGGTGGGCTGGCCGTACTGGTCGTCGACGACGTTCACCGGCTCGTCGCCCGCAGCCCGTTCGGCCATGGTGCGCACGAAGTTGCGGCCGTAGGGCCCGTACAGCCAGGCGGTGCGCACGACCGTGCCCGCGCGCGGCAGCTCGTCGAGCACCGCGCGCTCACCGGCCAGTTTGGTCCGCCCGTACGCGGTGCGCGGGCCGGGCTCGGCGTCCTCGCCGTAGGGCGTGCCCGCGTCGCCGGGGAAGACGTAGTCGGTGGAGACGTGCAGCAGCCGGGCGCCGGTGGCCGCGCAGGCGCGGGCGAGGACCCGCACGGCCTCACCGTTGACGCGCAGCGCCCGCTCCTCGTCGGACTCGGCCGCGTCCACGTCCGTCCAGGCCGCGCAGTTGACGACCACGGCGGGACGGGCGCGGTGCAGGGCGCAGCGGACGGCCCGCTCGTCGGTGAGGTCGAGGTCGCGGCGGGTCAGCGGGAGCGCCGAGGCGCGCTCGGCGGCCAGCAGCCGGCACAGGTCGCGGCCGAGCATCCCGCCGGCGCCGGTGATCAGCCAGCGGGTCACCGGCTCTCACCGCCCGCCCCGGCCGGCTGTGCGGCCGCTCGCGGGGCGGCCGGGGCGGGCTCCCACCAGGACCGGTTGGCGCGGTACCAGTCGACGGTCTCGGCGAGCCCGTCCTCGAAGGAGTGGCGCGGCCGGTAGCCCAGCTCGGTGCGGATCTTCGACCAGTCCACGGAGTAGCGCCGGTCGTGGCCCTTGCGGTCGGCGACCCGCTCCACCCGCTCCCAGCCGGCCCCGCAGGCGGCCAGCAGCCGCTCGGTGAGCTGGGTGTTGCTCAGTTCGGTGCCGCCGCCGATGTTGTAGACCTCGCCGGGCCGCCCGGCGTCGAGTATGAGCCGCAGCGCGCGGCAGTGGTCGTCGACGTGCAGCCAGTCGCGGACGTTCGCGCCGTCGCCGTAGAGCGGGACGCTACCGCCGTCCAGGAGGCGGGTCGTGAACAGCGGGATGACCTTCTCGGTGTGCTGGTACGGGCCGTAGTTGTTGGAGCAGCGGGTCACGGACACGTCGAGCCCGTGGGTGCGGTGGTGGGCGAGCGCGAGCAGGTCGGAGCCCGCCTTCGACGCGGAATAGGGGGAGTTGGGGGCCAGCGGCTGGTCCTCGGCCCAGGACCCGGCGGAGATCGAGCCGTACACCTCGTCGGTGGAGACGTGCACGAAGCGCGCGATGCGGTGCCGCACCGCCGACTCCAGCAGCACCTGCGTGCCCAGCACGTTGGTCGACGCGAACTCCTGCCCGCCTGCGATGGACCGGTCCACATGGGACTCGGCGGCGAAGTGCACGACCATGTCGTGGCGGGCGAGGAGCGAGTCGACGAGCCCCGCGTCGCGGATGTCGCCGTGACTGAAGGTGAAGCGTGAATCGCCGTGCACGGCGCGGAGGTTGGCGAGGTTTCCGGCGTACGTGAGGGAGTCCAGGGCGGTGACGGCGAGCGCTCCGCCGGGCCCCTCCGGGCCGAGCAGGGTGCGGACGAAGTGGGAGCCGATGAAGCCGGCCCCGCCGGTGACGAGGATTCTCATGGGTGTCCAGGAGGTGATGAGCGGTCAGGCGGTCGGGTCTGCGCGGCGTCAGGGGGTGATCTGGACCTGGCTGTGGTCGCCGAGGACGAGGCGGTGGGCGCGGGGCGCGCGGGCGGCGCCCGTCACCCGGACCGTACGGCCGATGAGGGAGCCCTCGATCCGGCCGACGCCCTCGATGCGGGAGCCGTCGAGCACGATGGAGAACTCCACCTCGCTGTCGCTGATCAGGCAGTCGTCGGCGACCGAGGTGGAGGGGCCGATATAGGAGTCGCGGACGACGCTGCCCGCGCCGATGACCGCGGGGCCCACGATCCGGGAGCGTACGACGCTGGCACCCGCCTCGATCCGTACCCGGCCGACGAGTTCGCTGTCGCCGTCGACCGTGCCGAGCACGGCGGGCGGCATGGCTTCGAGTACGGTCCGGTTGACCTCCAGCATGTCGGTGACGTTGCCGGTGTCCTTCCAGTAGCCGCTGATGACGGTGGAGCGCACCGCGCGGCCGTCCTCGATGAGCCACTGGATGGCGTCGGTTATCTCCAACTCCCCGCGCGCGGACGGCTTGATGGACCGTACGGCCTCGTGCACGGCCGGGGTGAAGAGGTAGACGCCGACCAGCGCGAGGTCGCTGCGCGGCGCGCTGGGCTTCTCCTCCAGCCGCACCACCGCGCCGTCCGGGTCGAGTTCGGCGACGCCGAACGCGCTGGGATCGTCGACCTTCGTCAGCAGGATGCGGGCGTCGGGCCGGGTTTCGCGGAACTCCTCGACGAGTTCGGTGATGCCGCCCACGACGAAGTTGTCGCCGAGGTACATCACGAAGTCGTCGTCGCCGAGCCAGTCGCGGGCGATGAGCACGGCGTGCGCCAGGCCCAGCGGGCTCGCCTGCGGCAGATAGCTGACGCGGGCCCCGAAGCGGGAGCCGTCGCCGACGGCCGCCCGGATCTCCGCCTCCGTCTCGCCGACGACGATGCCGATCTCGGTGATCCCGGCGGCGACGAGCGACTCGATGCCGTAGAAGAGCACGGGCTTGTTGGCGACGGGGACGAGCTGCTTGGCCGCGGTGTGCGTGATGGGGCGCAGCCTGCTGCCGGTGCCTCCGGAGAGGACTAGTGCCTTCATGAGGGGGTCATCCTTGGGTGACGGGGGCGGACGCGGTTTCGGCGTTCTCAGTGGTTTCGGCGGCGGTGGCGCCGGCGGACGCCGTCTGGTGCTGCCACAGCCGGGCGTACGGGCCGCCGGCCGCCAACAGATCGTCGTGCGCGCCCTGTTCGGCGACCTTTCCGTCGTCGAGGACGACGATCCGGTCGGCGCGGGCGGCCGTGGCGAGCCGGTGCGCGACCACGACGGTCGTACGGCCGGTGGCGAGCCGGTCCCCGGCGTCGAGCACGCTCTGCTCGGTGGCCGGGTCGAGCGCGGCCGTCGCCTCGTCGAGGAGCAGCAGACCGGGGTCGACCAGTTCGGCGCGGGCCAGCGCGATCAGCTGCCGCTGCCCGGCGGACAGGCTCGCCCCGCGCTCGCCGACCGGCTGCCGGAAGCCGTAGGGCTGGGCGGCCACGGCGGGCAGCGCGCCCACCGCCCGCACCGCGGCCTCGACCTCGCCGTCGCTCGCCTCCGGACGCCCGTAGCGGACATTGGCGGCGATGTCGCCGGTGAACAGGTGGGCCTCCTGCGGCACGACGCCCAGCAGCCGGCGGTACGCGGACGGCTCGTACTCCCTGATGTCCGCGCCGTCGACCAGGACCCGGCCCTCGCTCGCGTCGTAGAAGCGGGCGAGGAGCTTGACGACGGTGGACTTCCCCGCGCCCGTGGCGCCGACCAGCGCGACCGTCTCGCCGGGCCGTACGCGCAGGCTGACGCCCTCCAGGGAGGGCCGCTCCGCGCCCGGGTAGCGGTGGGTGACGTCGCGCAGCTCGATCTCGCCGCGCAGCCGGCCCGGGACGGTCGCCGGGTCCTCGGCGGTCGGCACGGAGGCCGGTACGCGCAGCAGTTCCACGGTGCGGCGCAGTCCGACGGACGCCTGCTGGTAGCTGTCGAAGGCGAGGGACAGCTGCTGCACGGGGGCGAAGAACATGCCGAGGTAGAGCATGAAGGCCACGAGCACGCCGGGGCTCAGCGAGCCGTCCGCGACCCAGCCCGCGCCCACCAGCAGCACCAGCGCCTTGGAGAGTTCGGCGGTGAGGTTGATGGACGGGAAGTAGACGGCGGCGTAGCGCTGCGCCTTGAGCCGGGCGGTGCGGTAACTCTCGGAGAGCTTGCCGAACGCCTCGGCGGTGTGACCCTCGCGGTTCTGCGACTGGGCGACGCGAAGCCCCGTGACGTTCTCCTGGAGGCTGGAGTTGACCTCGCCGATGCGCCGCCGGGCGTCGGTGTACGCGGCGGAGGAGAGCCGCCAGAAAATGGCTGTGGCGATGGCGACCAGCGGCAGCAGGGCGAGCGCGGTGAGCGCCAGCGGCACGTCGACGACGAGCATCGCGACGACCGCGGCGCACAGCGTGGCGAGCGCCGCGACGGCGGTGAGCAGGTTGGTCTGGAGGAACGCGGAGAGCGCGTCGATGTCGTTGACCATCCGCGTCATGATCTGGCCGCCGCGCTCGCGCTCGTAGAAGTCCAGTCCCAGCCGCTGGAGTTGGGCGAACGTGCGGATGCGCAGCCCGTACAGCACCCGTTCCCCGGCGCGCCGGGTGACGCGCGCCTGGAGGCTCAGCGCGACCCAGCCGCCCGCGACGACGAGGAGGGCGAAGAGGGCGGTGGCGGCCAGTACCCGGCCGTCGCCGGCGTCCACGCCCGCGTCCAGGCCGTGCCGTACGAGCAGGGGCAGCGCGATGGTCGCCAGGGAGTCGGCGGCGACCAGGGCGAGGCCGAGGAGCAGGGCCGCGCGCACCGGGCGCAGCAGGCGTGAGAAGCGGAACGCCGGGTCGGGGGAGCGGAGTTGGCGTTCGTCGAGGCGGGGGTCGTCGCCGGGCTCGTCCGCCGGTGCGGGGGCTTCGCCGGTGTCGGGTTCGGGCCACAGCTCCGGTGTGACGCCGTCGGAGGCCGGGCGGTCGGCGACGGGGCCGATGGGCGTGTCGATGGAGTCGCCGGGGCCCGCGAGGAGTTCGCGGAAGAGCGCGCAGCGCTCCGTCAGCTCGGCCTCGGTGCCGGTGTCCACGACGCGCCCGCCGTCGAGTACGGCGATGCGGTCGGCGAGGGCGAGGGTGGAGCGGCGGTGCGCGATCAGTAGGGTCGTACGGTCGGTGGTGACGGCCCGCAGCGTCGCCTGGATGGCGGCCTCGGTGACGGCGTCGACCGCGGAGGTGGCGTCGTCGAGGACGAGGACCCGGGGGTCGGCGAGGAGCGCGCGGGCCAGGACGACGCGCTGGCGCTGGCCGCCGGAGAGGGTCAGGCCCCGCTCGCCGACCTCGGTGGCGTAGCCGTCGGGCAGCCGGGAGATGAAGCCGTGCGCCTCGGCGGCCTCGGCGGCGGCCCGTACCTGCTCGTCGGTGGCGTCCGGGCGGCCGTAGGCGATGTTGTCCCGGATCGAGCAGGAGAAGAGGAACGGCTCCTCGAAGACCACGCCGATGGTGGAGCGCAGGGAGGCCAGGGTGAGGTCGCGGGCGTCGGCGTCCGCGTCGGGCGGGCCGACGCGCACGGAGCCGTGCTGCGGGTCGTAGAAGCGGGCCAGGAGCAGGGAGACGGTGGATTTGCCGGAGCCGGACGGGCCGACCAGCGCGAGCGTCTCGCCGGGCCGCACCGCGAGCGACGCCCCGTCCAGGACGGGGTCGCTGGGCGCGTACCCGAACCGCACGTCCCGCAGTTCGATGCCGACCGGGCCGGCCGGGACCTCGCGGGCGTCGGGCGCCTCGGTGATCTCGGGCTGGGCGTCGACGAGTTCGTAGACCCGTTCGGCGGCGGCGCGGGCCTGCTGCGCGGTGACGAGGAAGCTCGCGAAGAGGCGGGCGGGCCCGGCCAGCAGCGCGAGGTAGGCGGCGAAGGCGAGGAAGGTGCCGAGGTCGATGCTGCCGCGCAGGGCCAGCCAGCCGCCGAGCGCCAGCACCCCGACCTGGCCGAGCGCGGGGAGCGCGGACATGGTGGCGGTGGCGGTGGCCTGGATGCGCGAGACGCGCACCCGGCGGCCGAACAGGGTGCGGGCGGCGCGTGCGAGCCGGTCGGTCTCGCGCTCCTCCTGGCCGAATCCCTTGACGACCCGGACGCCGGTGACGGTCTCCTCGACGTGCTCGGCGATCTCGGCCGCGCCCGCCTGCGCGGCGCGCGTCGCCGGTACGAGCCGGGCGCGGCTGCGGGCGGCGACCCAGGCGGTGGCGGGCACGACGGTCAGCGCGACGAGGGTGAGCAGGGGGGAGAGCCAGAGCATCGCGCCGACCGCGACGAGGAAGAGCGCGCTGGTGCCCAGCGGGATGGGCAGCATGCCGAGCATCATCTGCACTTGCTGGAGGTCGCTGTTGGCCCGTGAGACGACCTGGCCGGTGCGCAGCGCGTCCTGTTTGACCCCGTCGAGCCGCTGCACGGAGGAGAAGACCTCGGTGCGCAGCTGGTGCTGGACGCCCAGGGCGAGCTTGCCGGCGGCGTACCGGCGGGTGAACTCCGCGCCGAACTGGACGAGGGCGAGCGCGGTGAGCGCCGCCGCGAGCCAGCCGATGCGGCCGGTGTTCCCGGCGACGGCGTCGTTGACGCCGAGCCGGGCGAGGAGTGGGCCGATGGCCTCAAGTCCCGTTCCCAGAACGGAACTCAGTGCTACTGCGAGAAGGAGTCGAGGGTGGTGGCGGCACGCGGCGCCGAGCCTGCGTATCCAGCCGGGGGATGTTGTTGAGCTGCTGGGCACGTGATTAGCTTAGGCTTACCTAAGTAAAGGTCGCCACGTTCTCCGTGTGACCTCGGCCACACTCACCCCATGCGCGCCGATATGCGCCTCGGGACGGCATCTTCCCGTTCCAGCAGGCCATATGACGGTGCGTCGGGGAGGAAAGCAGGTTGTCGATGCGTGTCCTGTTCGCCGGACCGCCCTTCTTCGGGCTCCTCTATCCCATGGTTCCGCTCGCCCAGGCGTTCCGGGCCGCGGGCCACGACGTCCTCGTGGGCACCTGTGGAAAGGCCGCCGGACACGCCGCGCACGCGGGCCTCCCGGTCGTCGACTGCGCGCCGGGCATCGACCCCGACGCCCTGTACGCGGACATGGAGAAGCGTCGCGACCGCAAACCCCCGTCCCCCGGCGAGCAGGGCGTACCGCCCAAGGGGAAGGGGTTCTCCTTCTTCAGCGACGAGATGGCCGACACCATGGTCGACGTCGCCCGCCAGTGGCGCCCCGACCTCGTCGTGCACACCCCCAACGGCGTCGTCGGCCAGCTTGTCGCCGCCCGGCTCGGCGTGCCCTCCGTCCTGCACGCCGTCGGCTTCGGCCACACCGGACGCCATGTCGGCATGATGAACAACGCCCTCGCCGACGGCTACGCCCGGCACGGCCTCGACGGCCCCGACCCGATCGCCGCCTGGCTGGACGTCACCCCGCCCAGCATGAGCGTCGCCGCCGAACCCCGGCTGCGCCCGATGCGCTACGTCCCCTACAACGGCGGCAGCTCCCTCCCGCACTGGCTCTTCGAGAACCGCGAACGCCCGCGGATCGCCGTCACCCTCGGCACGGTGCGCCCGGTCGTCGACGGCGTCTCGCCCCTCCAGTGGGTGATCGACGCGGCCCGCGCCACCGACGCCGAGTTCGTCCTCGCCCTCGGCGGCGCCGACCTCGGCGCGCTCGGCCCGCTCCCCGAGAACGTACGTCCCGTCGACTGGACACCGCTCGGCGCGCTGCTCGCCGGCAGCGACGCCGTCGTCCACCACGGCGGCGCGGGCACCACCCTCACCGCCCTCGACTCCGGCCTCCCGCAGATCGTCCTCGGCGAGGGCGCCGACCGCCCCGCCAACGCCGCCGCCGTACGCACCCGCGGCTGCGGCCTCGTCCCCGGCGCCGACGGCGCCGCCGCCCCGGACAAGGAACTGATCCAGCGCCTCCTGGAGGACGACGACCTGCGCACGGCCGCGCGCGAGACGGCGGAGGAAATGGCCGCCATGCCGAGCCCGTCGGAGACGGCGGCCCGACTGGTCGAACTGGCGCTGACCCAGGGCAGGCATCGATGACGGGCGGACACGGCTGGACGGCGGAGGCGGGGGACTCGGGTTCCGCGGCGGCCGGCCTGCCCGCCCGCGGTCCGGCTCCGGCAGGGTCGGGCGTCCCGGCCGGGACCGGCGTCGCGGTCATGGCCGGGCGGTCCGTCGTGGGCGCCGCCCAGCCGCCCCGCTCCCCCCGCCCCGCGCCCGTCGAGACCGTCGACAGCCCCCGGCTGACGCGGCTCGCCCGCGACATGGCGGCGGCACGGTCCTGGAACGCGCGCAGCGCCGTGCTCGGCGCGTTCTGGAACGAGGTGCGGACGGCCGGCACGCCGCTCGTCGAGTCGATCGAGGGCGACCCCGAGCACCGGGCCGTCACCTTTCTGTGGCGCGGGGACACCGAGACCCGGCAGGTCCTGCTGCTTGTCAACCGGCTCCTCGACCGCTGCGACCTCGCGGCCAGCCTCATGCGCCGGCTGCCCGGCACCGACGTCTGGCACCTCACCTACCGGCTCCGCGCCGACCACCGCGGCTCGTACCGCATCGCCCCCGACACCACCGGCTTCGAGCGCTCCGAACTGGAGCGCCTGGCCGACACCGCCGTACGCGACCCCCACAACGCCCGTACCGTTCCCACCCGTTGGCACGGCCGCCCCAGCTCGGCCTTCGAGCTGCCCGAGGCCCCGGCCCGGCCCTGGGAGGCCCGCCGCGACGGCGTCGCACGCGGAACCGTATGGCGGCACCGCGTCGCCAGCGCGGCGCTCGGCTCGGAGCGCGAGATATGGACGTACGAGCCGCCCGCACCCGGCGGCGCGACGGACACCCTCGTCCTGCTCGACGGCGACATGTGGTTCGGCCAGCTCGGCATCGAGAACACCCTCGACAACCTCATCGCCGACGGCGCCATCCCGCCGCTGACCGTGCTCGCCCCGCACGCCGTCGACAACCCCACCCGCAGAACGGAGTTCGGCGGAAACCCGGCGTACGTCGACTTCCTCGCCGCCGAGCTGCTGCCTTGGGCGGCGGGCCGGCTGCCCGTCTCGCTCGACCCGGCCCGCACCGTCGTCGCGGGCCAGAGCCTGGGCGGACTGACCGCGCTGTACGCCGGGTACTCCGCGCCCTACCGCTTCGGCAAGGTGCTCGCCCAGTCCTCCTCGCTGTGGTGGCGCCCGGCCGGCGAACCCGCCGGGACCACGACGTGGATGACCCGCCGCTTCACCGAAGGCGCCCCGCGCGAACTGCGGTTGCACCTCGACGTCGGGCTCCACGAGTGGGGCATGCTCGAACAGACCCGCGAGCTGCGCGCCGCGCTGCGCGCCCGCGGCTACGGCGTCAGCGGATCGGACTTCAACGGCGGCCACGACTACGTCTGCTGGTCCGTCGCGCTCGCCGAGGGCCTCGTCAGCCTGCTCGGCCGCCCCAAGGACGCCTGACGCTCCCTCACATGAAACCCCCGCATCAGCCACCCCTTCCGGAAACCACGCACAGCCAAGGAGCAACACCCATGCAGTTCCGCAGAACCGCCGCCCTGCTCGTCGCCGCCATAGCGGGCAGCCTCGCCCTCACCGGCTGCGGCAGCGACTCGAAGGACGGGGCGCAGGACAAGGCGGGCGGCTCCGACAAGCGCACCGTCACCGACGCCAACGGCAAGAAGGTCGAGGTGCCCGCCGCGCCCAAGAAGGTGGTGACGCTCAGCGAGCCGACCCTCGACGCCGCCCTCGCCCTCGGCGTCGAGCCGATCGGCGCGACCAGCGGCCGCGGCCAGTCCGGCGTCGCCGGCTACCTCGCCGAGAAGGCCAAGTCCGCCAAGATCGTCGCCAATGTCGCCGAGCCCGACCTCGACAAGCTCTCCGCCATGCGGCCCGACCTCATCCTGCTCGACGAGACCGTCGGCGCCAAGCGCGTCCAGGACAAGCTCAAGGGCATCGCGCCTACCGTGCTCACCGCCAAGCTCAACGCCCCCTGGAAGGACGCCTTCACCGCCACCGCGGACGCCCTCGGCAAGAAGGCGGACGGCGAGAAGCTGCTCGCCGGCTTCGACAAGCAGGTGAAGGACGTCAAGGCCGGGCTGGGCGGCAACGCCGGGGCCGTCACCAGCGTCATCCGCTGGCAGAACGGCGCGCCCTCCGTCGTCGGCAAGGGCAAGGGTCACGTCGGCGACACCCTCGCCGCCCTCGGTCTGAACCGCCCCAAGGACCAGCAGGGCGAGAGCATCGGCCACAGCGAGCCCGTGAGCCTGGAGCGGCTCGACTCCATCGACGGCGACTGGCTGTTCTTCGGCGCGCTCGGCGACAAGGCGGCGGGGGAGAAGGGCCTCAAGGAGGCGAACGGTGTGCCCAACTTCAACAAGCTCAAGGCCGTCGCCAAGCACCACGTCGTGGTGATCGACGGCTCGGCCTGGAACAGCTCGGGCGGCCCGCTCGCCGCCCAGACCGTGCTCGACGACATCAAGTCGGCCATGGCGAAGAAGAGCTGACGCCACGTAAGACGACCGCGGGCACGGCGGCCCGGCCGCGTCGCGCGGACGCCCGCGCCATGCTCCCCTCCCCGTACGGGAGTCGGCCGGGCGCCCGGCGCGCCGGGCGGCGCGAACCGGGGTGCGCGCCGCGGTCAGCCGCCCGCCAGCCGCGCGGCCTCCCGGGCGCACCCCCAGGACACGGTGATGCCCGCGCCCCCGTGCCCGTAGTTGTGCACCACCCGGGAGCCGCCCGGCAACTCCTCGGCCTCCAGCCGCACTTGGGAACGGCCGGGCCGCAGCCCCACCCGGTGCTCCACGACGCGCGCCTCGGCCAGCCCCGGATGGACGCGCGCGCACCGGGCCACGATCGCCGCGGCCGTCGCCGGGTCCGGCTCGCGGTCCCATACGTCCTCGCGCGCCGTGCCGCCGAGCACGACCCCGTACGGCTGCGGCAGCACGTACATCGTGTCCGACGCCGAGTGGTCCGCGGCCACGAACCACTCGGCGATGCCCGGGTTCTCGACCACCACGATCTGCCCCTGCACGGGATGCACGCCGGGGTCCGGCACCAGGTCGCGCGCGCCGAGCCCGGTGCAGTTGACTATCGTCGGGGCGGCCCGGCCGGCGTCCGCGAGCGAGGAGACCGCGCGCACCGCGACCGTGCCGCCCGCCGCTTCGAGCCGCCGCCGCAGATAGGCCAGGTGGCTGCCCATGTCGATGACCGGGACCCGCGCCCGCAGCCCTCTCTCGTAACCGCGCGGCAGCTCCTCGGCCTTCGAGGGCCGCAGCCCCCGCAGCTCGCGCGCCCAGGGCCCCAGCTCCGCCACGTCCAGCCCGCCCTGCACCCCGTCGACCAGTCGCACGCCCGTCTCGTCCGGGGCCGCGGCCAGCTCGCTCTGCACCTCCAGCGACCGCAGCGACCACACGCCGACGGCCTCCTCGGGCTCGATCCGATACGGCCACCAGAGCCCGCCGGCCACCGCCGACGTGGTGTCCGCCGCCGCGTCCCGGCTCCACACCTCGACCCGGCGTCCGCTCTCCGCCAGCACGATGGCGGTGGTCAGCCCGATGACCCCGCCGCCGATCACGATCGCATCGCTAGTCATACCCGGACGCTATCCGCTGGACGCCCGCGGAGCGCCCACGGGTGCCGGGCCGACCGCGGGATACGGAATGTGCGCCGCCGGGCGCGGATCGGTCCGCGCGTGGGAATACTCGGGACATGGCAGCGGAGTACGTCACCTTCGGGCTGGCGCCGGCGACGCGCACCGGAGGTGTGCTCGCGGGCGGCGCCTACCAGCTCCACCGGGACTTCCTCGACTTCATTATCGACGGCAGACCGCTGCTGCTGCGCCTCGCCGACGTCGACGCGGTCTCGCCGCTCGCGTCCGACCTGGGCCCGTCGATCTTCGCCTCCGAGGTGCGGCGGCTGCTGCTGGAGGCCGACACCCCGCCCGCGGACAGCCGCTTCGTCATCTACGGCTGCCCCGAGTGCGAGGGGCTGGAGTGCGGCGCGGTCACGGCGGTCATCGAGCGCGACGGCGCCGACATCGTCTGGCGGGACTTCGCCTGGCAGACGGACACGACGCCCGACCTGGAGCGCAACGGCTACGCGGGCGTCGGCCCGTTCCGCTTCCGCGGCGAGGAGTACCGCGGCGAACTGGAGCGGCTGCTCGCCGACGGCGAACCCCACGAGCCGCCCACCCGCCGCGTGCTGCTCGTCGGGCAGCGCGTCGCCCTCCTCGCCCGGCTCGCCGCCGCGCTGCGCGGCACCGGCATCGGGGCCGAGATCACCCGCGACGCGGCCGGAGCACACGCCGACGAGCTGCGCACCTACGGGGCCGTGGCCTTCGGCCAGGCGGTCGGCGAGGACGAACGGGCCGCCGTACGCGCCGCGTTCGAGGCCGCCGGGTCCGACGCCGTCTTCGTGACGGAGCTCGCGCCGATCGTCGGGCTGCTCGTCGCGCAGATCGAGGAGGCGCTGGAGCGCGGCCCGCGCGAGCGGCTTCGGCTGACCCGCCTCACCGCGCACCGCAGCGGCCGGACGGGGGAGGCGGAGGTCGAGCTGGCCGCCGCCTGCCGGGTGTCGCTGCTCGGCTACCGCGTCGACCGGCTCCTCCGCCCACGGGTCTACGAACTCTTCGACGGCTGCCTGGAACCCGGCCGCCACCGGATCGCCTTCGGCGCGAAGGCCGCCGCTCCCGGCTCCTTCATCGTCGCCCGCACGAGCGGCAACGTCCTCGTCACAACCGTCGCACCGGCCGCGCCGGGCACCGCCTGACCGGGGCGCAGTCTGACCGGGCGCCGTCTGACCTGGCTGCTGCCTGACCGGGCTGTTGCCTGACCGGGCTGGGGGTGGCGGCTCGTACGGGTCGGGGCTGCCGACCGTGCTGAGGAGGGCGGGCCCGTACGGATCGGGGCCGCCGGCCGTGGCGAGGAGGGCGGGCCCGTACGCATCGGATCCGCGGCGCACCGGACACCGCGTCGCGCCCCGCGCCACCGGCCCGCACCCGCGCGGTAATCCGTTTCTTCCGGCCGACGCGCACCGGATAAAGTCATGTCCCTTATGAGTGCCACCCTCGTCGCCAAAGACCTCGCCGCCGGACACGGCGACCGCACCCTCTTCTCCGGGCTCGACCTCGTCGTCGCCCCCGGCGAGGTGATCGGGCTCGTCGGAGCCAACGGCGCGGGGAAGTCGACGCTGCTGCGGCTGTTCGCCGGGCTCGACACGCCCGAGCAGGGGGAGCTGCGGCTCAGCCCGCCCGGCGCCACCGTCGGGCATCTGCCGCAGGAGCCCGAGCGCCGGCCGGGGGAGACCGTACGGGCCTTTCTGGCGCGGCGCACCGGCGTGGCCGAGGCCCAGGCGGCGCTCGACGCCGCGACCGAGGCGCTCGTCGAGGGCGCGCCGGGTGCGGACGACGCCTACGCGGCCGGGCTGGAGCGCTGGCTCTCCCTCGGCGCCGCCGACCTCGACGAACGCGCCGAGGACACCGCCGGCTCCCTCGGGCTGAAGATCGACCTCGACCGGCCGATGACCAGCCTCTCCGGCGGCCAAGCGGCCCGCGCCGGACTCGCCTCGCTGCTGCTCAGCCGCTATGACGTCTTCCTGCTCGACGAGCCCACCAACGACCTCGACCTGGACGGCCTCGCCCGCCTGGAGGAGTTCGTCACGGGGCTGCGCGCCGGTACGGTCCTGGTCAGCCACGACCGTGAGTTCCTGACCCGCACCGTGCACCGGATCGTCGAGCTCGACGTCGTCCAGCAGCAGGTCAACGTCTACGGCGGCGGCTACGCGGCCTATCTGGAGGAGCGCGAGCGGGCCCGGCGGCACGCGCGCGAGGCGTACGAGGAGTACGCCGACACCCGCGCCGGGCTCCAGGCCCGCGCCCGTACCCAGCGCAACTGGATGGAGCACGGGGTCCGCAACGCCCGTCGCAAGGCCACCGACAACGACAAGATCTCCCGCAAGACCCGCGTCGAGTCGACCGAGAAGCAGGCCGCGAAGGCCCGGCAGACCGAGCGGATGCTGGAGCGGCTGGAGGTCGTCGAGGAGCCCCGCAAGGAGTGGGAACTGCGCATGGAGATCGCCGCCGCGCCCCGCTCGGGCGCGGTCGTGGCCACCCTGCGCGGCGCGGAAGTACGCCAGGGGTCCTTCGTCTTCGGCCCCGTCGACCTTCAGATCGACTGGGCCGACCGGGTCGCCATCACCGGCGCCAACGGCTCCGGGAAGTCGACGCTGCTGGCGGCGCTGCTCGGTCGGCTGCCGCTGGACGCCGGGTCGGCCGCGCTCGGGCCGGGCGTCGTGGTGGGCGAAGTGGACCAGGCCCGCGCGCTGTTCCACGGCCAGGAGGCCCTGCTGGACGCATTCGCGGCGGCCGTGCCCGAGCTGGAGCCCGCCGAGATCCGTACGCTGCTGGCCAAGTTCGGTCTCAAGGCCGCGCACGTGCTGCGCTCCGCCGGCACCCTCTCGCCGGGCGAACGGACCCGCGCGGCGCTCGCCCTTCTCCAGGCGCGCGGCGTGAACCTCCTCGTCCTCGACGAGCCCACCAACCACCTTGACCTGCCCGCCATCGAGCAGTTGGAGTCCGCGCTGGCCTCGTACCAGGGCACCCTCCTCCTGGTCACCCACGACCGCCGCATGCTCGACGCGGTCCACACCACCCGCCGCGTCGAGGTCGCGGAGGGACGCGTCACGGAGCGCTGACGGGCTGCTGATGGTTCGTCAGTAGCGGCTCGTGCATAGGGAGTTCAAGCTTCCGACGGATACGGGCGGAGGTACGGGCACGGGTGCGGGCGGCCGTCACCTGGTCCGTACGCGCGACCGCCGCGTGATCCCGTACGTCCAGGTGCCACGCCCGCCCCCGGTGCCACGCCCGCAGCACCTGTCAGGCCGCGCCCCGCCCCCCGTGCCGCGCCTGTACAACGGACCGGGCCGGGCGCATCCGCACGCGCCCGGCCCGGTCCGCACCTCCCGGCCCTCGGCGGGCCAGGCCGGCGCTCAGCGCCCGCCGTTCTCCTTGCCCAGCAGACCGGCGCGGCGCAGCGCGTCGGCCATGGCGTCGTTGGCCGGGGCCGGGCCGCGCCCGCCGCCCGAGCCGCCGCGCCCGCCCGAGCCGCCCCGGCCGCCGCCCTGGCGCTGCTGCGAGGACCGGTCGCGCTGACCGCCGACCTTCGGACGGCCGCCGGAACCCTGGCCGCCGTCGGAGGCACGGCCCCCGCCGGAGGGACGGCCGTCGCCCGTCGGCGCCCCCGCCTCGTCGTCGAGCCGGAGCGTCAGGGAGATCCGCTTGCGCGGGATGTCCACGTCCATGACCTTGACGCGCACGATGTCGCCCGGCTTCACCACGTCACGGGGGTCCTTCACGAACGTCTTGGACATCGCCGAGACGTGCACCAGTCCGTCCTGGTGCACGCCGACGTCCACGAACGCCCCGAACGCCGCCACATTCGTGACGACGCCCTCCAGCGTCATGCCCGGCTGAAGGTCGCCGATCTTCTCGACGCCCTCCTTGAAGGTCGCGGTCTTGAACGCGGGCCGGGGGTCGCGCCCCGGCTTCTCCAGCTCCTTGAGGATGTCCGTGACCGTCGGCAGGCCGAACGAGTCGTCCACGAACTCGGCGGGGCGCAGCGAACGGAGCACCGTCGTGTTGCCGATGAGGGCCGCCACCTCGCTGCCCGCCGACTTCACCATGCGCCGCACCACCGGGTACGCCTCCGGGTGCACGCTGGACGCGTCCAGCGGGTCGTCGCCGCCGCGGATGCGCAGGAACCCCGCGCACTGCTCGTACGCCTTCGGGCCGAGCCGCGACACGTCCTTGAGGGCGCGGCGGCTGCGGAAGGGGCCGTTGCTGTCGCGGTGGGCGACGATGTTCTCGGCGAGCCCGGCGCCGATGCCCGAGACGCGGGAGAGCAGCGGCGCGGAAGCGGTGTTGACGTCCACGCCGACGCCGTTCACACAGTCCTCGACGACCGCGTCGAGGGAGCGGGAGAGCTTCACCTCGGACAGGTCGTGCTGGTACTGGCCGACGCCGATCGACTTGGGGTCGATCTTGACCAGCTCGGCGAGCGGGTCCTGGAGCCGCCGCGCGATGGACACCGCGCCGCGCAGCGACACGTCCATGTCCGGCAGCTCCTGGGAGGCGAACGCCGAGGCCGAGTACACGGAGGCGCCGGCCTCGGAGACCATCACCTTGGTGAGCTTCAGCTCCGGGTGCGCCGCGATGAGGTCGGCGGCGAGCTTGTCGGTCTCGCGGGACGCGGTGCCGTTGCCGATCGAGATCAGCTCGACGTCGTGCTCCCGCGCGAGCGCGGCGAGCGTCGCCAGGGAGGCGTCCCACTTCTGCTGCGGCACGTGCGGGTGGATGACCGCGGTGGCGGCCACTTTGCCCGTCGCGTCGACGACGGCGACCTTGACGCCCGTACGGAAACCGGGGTCCAGGCCCATCGTGGCGCGCGTGCCGGCGGGGGCGGCGAGCAGCAGGTCGCGCAGGTTGGCGGCGAAGACCCGCACCGCCTCGTCCTCGGCGGCCTGGCGCAGCCGCAGCCGCAGGTCGATCCCGAGGTGCACCAGGACGCGGGTCCGCCAGGACCAGCGCACCGTGTCGGCGAGCCACTTGTCGGCGGGCCGGCCCCGGTCGGCGATGCCGAAGCGGCGCGCGATCGTCCGCTCGTACGCGCTCGGGCCTTCGGCCTCCTGCTCCTCGGGCTCCAGGCTGAGGTCGAGGATCTCCTCCTTCTCGCCCCGGAACATGGCCAGCACCCGGTGCGAGGGCAGCTGCGTGAACGGCTCGGAGAAGTCGAAGTAGTCGGCGAACTTCGCGCCCTCCTCCTCCTTGCCCTCCCGCACCTTCGCGGCCACCTGCCCCCGCGACCACATGCGCTCGCGCAACTCGCCGATCAGGTCGGCGTCCTCGCCGAACCGCTCGGTGAGGATGGCGCGCGCGCCCTCCAGCGCCGCCGCCGCGTCCGCGACGCCCGCCTCGGCGTTCACGAACGCTGCCGCCGCGGCGGCCGGCTCCACGCCCGGATCGCCCAACAGGCCGTCCGCCAGCGGCTCCAGGCCCGCCTCGCGCGCGATCTGCGCCTTGGTGCGCCGCTTGGGCTTGAAGGGGAGGTAGATGTCCTCCAGCCGCGCCTTGGAGTCGGCCGCGCGGATCCGCGCTTCGAGCGCCTCGTCCAGCTTGCCCTGCGAGCGGACCGACTCCAGGATCGCGGTCCGCCGCTCCTCCAGCTCCCGCAGATACCGCAGCCGCTCCTCCAGGGAGCGCAGCTGCGCGTCGTCGAGCATCTCGGTCGCTTCCTTGCGGTAGCGGGCGATGAACGGCACGGTCGAGCCGCCGTCGAGCAACTCGACCGCCGCCTTCACCTGCCGCTCCCGCACGCCGAGCTCCTCGGCGATCCTGCCTTCGATCGACGTCGTCACGATCACGCTCCGCTTTCTCTCTGAGCTGTGACCTGCATTGTGGCAGGTGCCGGTGACAGAGCGGAGCGCCGCCGTCGTCAGCCCTTGCCGAGGAGGTCCGCGGGGAACGCGCCGGCGGTGGCGAGGGCCTTCGCGAAGCCGCCCGCCAGCTCCGTGAGCCGGGCGACGCCGGCCGCGCCGAGGTGCTCGTACGGGGCCGCGTCCAGCCGGTCCGTCTCGTCCTCCAGATCGGCGCGCAGCGTGACGCCCTCCGGGGTCAACTCCCCGTCCGAGTCCAGCAGTCCGCGCCCGCGCAGCCGGTCCTGTGCCGCCGCCCAGTCCGCGTCCGTCCAGCCGCGCGTGGACAGCACCCACTCCGGGTTCATGCCCTGCGCGGACGCGGTGTGGCTGACGAGCGCCTCCACCGGGTCGAGCCCGGCGCGGACCAGCGCCATCAGGTGGCCGTCGCCGCGGTGCTCGCGGAGCAGTGTGGCGGCGTGCCAGTAGGCGAGGTGCGGGGCGCCCGGCACGGGCAGGTCGGCGTGGGCCGCGTACAGCGGGCGGGCGGCGCGGCTGCACGCCTCGGCCGCGCGCAGCGCCAGCTCCGCGGCCTCGGCCATCTCCGCCGACGCGAGGGCCTCGTCGCCGAGCAGCCGGCGCAGCGTGGCGTCGGCGGCGTCCAGCCGGGCGGCGAGCACGTCCTCGGGCGAGACGGTGTCCCATACGCGCGGCACGTGGCGGGCCACGAGCTCGTGGTTGAAGCTGAAGAAGGACGCGGAGACGACGCCCGCGCCGACCCGGCCGAAGGCGGCGCCGCGCCCGGCGAAGTACGCGGCGCGGTCGTCGTCGATGCCGAGCGCGGTGAGCGCGCCGGCGAGGTCGGGGGAGAAGTAGACCATGGAGTGGAAGGTGTTGACATAGCTGTAACAGCGGCGTCCGGCGCGCTCCGGCAGAGAAGTCATGAGAGCACGCTACCGACTGGTCGGTACGGGTGGGAACCGCCCGGCGGCCTCCGTCCGGAGAGCACCCCGGCCGTGCGCTGCGGCGCGTACGTCCCGGCCGCGCGCTGAGGCGTGTACGTGCCCCGCCGCGCGCTACGGCGTGTGCGTGATCCCGCCGTCCACTCGCAGGTTGATGCCGTTCACGTAGTCCGCGACGGGGCCGGCCAGATACGCCACGGCCGCCGCGACGTCGTCCGGGCGGCCCAGCCGCCCCACCGGATTCGGCGCGTACCGCGACGTCACCTCCGGCTCCAGCCGCCCCCAGCCGTCGTCCTCGCCGCGGGTGCGCGCCCGCTCCTGGAACATCGACCGCAGCGACGGCGTCATGATCACGCCGGGGCTCACGCAGTTCGCGGTGACCCCGGTCCCGGCGAGATGCCGCGCCAGGCTCGTCGTCATGTTCACCACCGCGGCCTTCGCGGCGGAGTACTCGACCATGTTCGGCAGCGGCGTCGTCACCGCCCGGCTCCCGACGTTGATCACCCGCCCCCAGCCGCACTCGCGCATCGACGGCACCATCTCGCGCGTCATCCGCACCGCGGAGATCACATTGCCGTCGAACGCCGCAGCCCAGTCGGCGGGCTCCGCGCTGTCCCAGTCGTGCTCGCTGAACGGCCCGGCGTTGTTGACCAGGATCCGCGCCCCGAAGGAGCGCGCCGCGGCCCCGATGCTCTCGGCCGCGCCCTCCTCGGCGAGGTCCCCGAGCACCACCTCGGTCCGTACGCCCCGCCGCGCGACCTCCTCGGCGGCCTTGGCCGCGGCCGCCGCGTCCCGCCCGTGCACCAGGACGTCGCACCCCTCGGCCGCCAGCCGCACCGCGATCGCTGTCCCGATGCCGCCGCTGCTGCCGGTCACCAGCGCGGCACAACCCGTCAGCTCCAAGTCCATGGCGCAAAGTTAGTCCCACCCGCCCCTCTGACAACAGAGGACCGGTTCATCGACAACAGGGGACTGGCGATGGCAGAAAGGGTGGGGAACCCGTCATTGCGGCCATCCGGCGGCCCGAGCAGCATGGTTCCCATGACGTCCCAGCGCAGCGTGCTCTTCGTCCTCTTCGACGGCGTGCAGAGCCTCGACGTGACCGGCCCCCTGGAGGTCTTCGCCGGAGCCTCGGCCCACGCGGACCCGCCCGACGCGTACCGTATCCGCACCGCGTCCCTCGACGGCACGCCCGTACGCACCTCCAGCGGCCTCACGCTCACCCCCGACACCGCACTGGACGGCGTCCGCACCCCTCACACCCTCCTCGTGCCGGGCGGCCGGGGCACCCGCGCCCCGGACCCCCGCCTCGTGGACTGGCTGCGCCGCCGCGCCCCGGCCGCCGACCGCATCGTCTCCGTGTGCACCGGTGCGCTGCTGCTCGCCGAGGCCGGGCTGCTCGACGGCCGCCGGGCCACCACCCACTGGGCCGAGTGCGCCGCGCTCGCCGAACGCTTCCCGGCCGTCCAGGTGGACCCCGAACCCATCTTCGTCCGCGACGGCAAGGTCGCCACGTCCGCCGGCATCACCTCCGGCATCGACCTCGCGCTCGCCCTGGTCGAGGAGGACCTCGGCCGGGACGCCGCGCTCGCCATCGCCCGCCACCTCGTCGTCTTCCTGCGCCGGCCCGGCAACCAGACGCAGTTCAGCGCCCAGCTCGCCGCCCAGACCGCGCAGCGCCGCCCGCTGCGGGACGTACAGCAGTGGATCACCGAACGCCCCGACGCGGACCTCTCCGTCGAAGCCCTCGCCCGGCGCGCGAACCTCTCGCCCCGCCACTTCGCCCGCGCCTTCCAGGCCGAGACCGGCGTGGCCCCCGGCCGCTACGTCGACCAGGTCCGCCTGGAGGCCGCGCGCCGCCTGCTGGAAGACACCGCCGACGGCATCGAGGAGATCTCCCGCGCGTGCGGCTACGGCACGCCCGAGGCCATGCGCCGCGCCTTCCTGCGGACGGTGGGCACGGCGCCCGCCGAGTACCGCCGCCGCTTCACCCCCTTGCCCGCCGCCTGAATCCCCCTCCGAGAAGGAGCCAGACCATGCAGACAGCCATCCTCCTGTACGAAGGCGTCACCGTCCTCGACGCCATCGGCCCGTACGAGACGCTCAGCCGTCTGCCGGGCGCGCAGACCGTCTTCGTCGCGGAGCGCCCCGGCCTCGTACGCAACGACAGCGGCAGCCTCGGCCTGTTCGCCGACGCGGCCCTCGGCGACGTGCCCGCGCCGGACGTCATCGTCGTCCCAGGCGCCCCCGACACGAGCGGCCCCTGCCAGTCCGCGGCCGTCCAGGACTGGCTACGAGCCGTCGACACCACCAGCACCTGGACGACGTCCGTCTGCACCGGCTCCCTCATCCTCGCCACCGCCGGCTTCCTCACGGGCCGCCGCGCCACCACACACTGGCTCTACCAGGACCAGCTCGCCTACCTCGGCGCGCAGGCCACGGGCGACCGCGTCGTCACCGACGGCAAATACGTCACCGCCGCGGGCGTCTCCTCCGGCATCGACATGGGCCTGACCCTTGCCGGCCGCATCGCGGGCGACCGCGTCGCCCAGTCGATCCAACTCATGATCGAGTACGACCCGCAGCCCCCGTACGACGCGGGCTCCCCGGAGAAGGCACCGGCGGACATTGTGGCGGAGTTGGGTGGGTGATGGGGGGTGCCCCCGCGCGTGCGGGGAACAGAACACATCACGTCTTTCACGGACGGCCTCGGCCGGGCGGGACCACCCCCGCGCCTGCGGGGACCACCCTTCTCGCCAACCGGGCCGCCACCACCAGTGGGGACCACCCCCGCGCCTGCGGGGACCACACGATGACCTCGGCCACGGGCGGAGTGACTGCGGGACCACCCCCGCGCCTGCGGGGACCACCGGTGCGTGGGGAAGCCCGGCACCCCAGCACAGGGACCACCCCCGCGCCTGCGGGGACCACAGGCCGCGACCTGCGGTGTTACGCAGACGGGCGGCAGTTTTTACTCACTTCTGCAGATTCCGGCATACGGGGTGAATGCACAGGTATTCGACGCCCTCTCTGCGGTCGAAGGGAAGGCCAGTATGTCTGCTCTCCCCGCGACAGACACCCCGGGCGCCGCCCCTGCCCCTGCCGCCGATGTTCCGATGCGTGTCAGCCCGTCGCCGAGGGGTCGGCATCACCAGCTAGTGAGGTGCCCCAGGCCGGTAGGCGGGATGGCGGGATGGCGGGACCGTACGGCCTCAGCGACGGCCGTGAGCAGGGCCTCCGCCGAGGTGAGTTGCAGCCATGGCCGCGGGGTCTCGGCGGTGGCCTCGGGCAGGACCCATAGCCGGTCACCGTTGTATGTGCCGGGCGCGGACGCGGTGAGCGGGGAGCCGGGAGGCAGTACCTTCACGTGCTCCACGTCGGCGAGCGCCTGGCCGAGGCCGGCTCCCACGAGCCACCAGGCCGTGGACTCCGTACCGCACAGCAGGTACGGGCCGACGTGCCGGCCCCGGTAGGCGAGGTAGGTCGAGGCCAGGCCGGCGAGGCCGAGCGGCATTTCGACGGTGTCCCAGATGGGGCCGCTGATGAGCGTTGCGGTGCGGCCCTGGGCCCAGAGGGCGTGGACGGCGCGGGGACGAGGGGAGGAGGCGGCCAGCCAGTGTGCCATCGACGGGTAACTCACCCCTGTGGCATGACGGGTGGCGTTCATGGGTGGTCCTGAGGGTGCTGGTAGCGGCGGCGCTTCGCGATGCGCACGGCGTCGTCCAGTGCCCGGAACGCGCCCGTGATCGGCAGCAGGACCTCGTCCGTGAAGAGGGCTTGGTGCGCGAAGACGGCGGCCCGGGCCTCGTCGAGGGCCCGTTCGCACATGGCGAGCCGCAACGTCTCCATGGCCTCGCCGAGGCCGGGGCTGATTCCAAGGGAGGGGCGCGGCGTGCGCCGGTCGCCGGGATGGTTCACGACTCGGCTTCCTCGGTGTGGAGGACGACGTCCGCGCCCGCCGCGATCACGGCGCGTACGGTGGACGCGGGGCTGAAAGTGTCGTTGGGCGGGATGACCCAGTGGGCGCGCGGCCCTTCGCAGGAGTGCGGTGAGGGCAGGCCCATGTAGTGGGCTTCGCGTGCGGTGGTGCTGACGCACTCCGCTGCCGCGTTCCACTCGGCGGCGGTACCGGGCGGTACGAGAACCACGTAGCTCGCGCCGACTCGGGCGACGGGCCCGGTGACGCCGAGGCCGTGCAGCATCGCCCGTACCCGCCCCCGGCCACTGCCGGCGGCCACGCCGTGCACCAGGCGCTCGGGCAACTTCACCGCGTCCCAAGCGGGCCCGACCAGGAAGAGGGCGACGCCCCGCCGCCACCACTCGCTCTCGGCCGCTTGGGCAGCGACCTGGGTATTGGTCAAGAACCTTGCCGCGGCGTGTTCCTGTCTCAGGGAGACCATCAGAAGCCCTCTCGTCGCATGCCCCGCGCACGGCTGACCGCGTGTGCGATCCATCAAGGGTGCTCTTAATTCGGGCCCCATTCGAGGACTTTGATAGGGCGTCAAGAGGGCCTTTCCAGGGCCCTCATTGCCCTGAAGGGGTGGTGGCCACCTCAATGAGGACGTACTGTGAGACGGTCGGAGCGCCTTGTCCTGACGCGGAGGTGTGCGGTGGCCCGGCCTGTGGGAAACAGGATGCTCAAGGTCGCGAGGGTGGCGGCTGGTTATGCCTCCCAGCAGGCTCTGTCCGACGCCATCGAGACGGCGGCCCCCAGGCTGGGGCTGGACGTGACGGTAGGTGTACGGCAAGTTCGACGCTGGGAGTCTTCGGACCCGCCGTGGCCGAGCCCGGAACTTGGCCGTGTCCTCACCCATCTGCTGGGGCTGGAGCTGGAAGAGCTCGGCTTCACGCCGCCGTGGGCGACCGGCGAACGACCGGCCCCTGCGCGACGTGCGGCGATTGAGGGGACAGCCGCCGCCGCAAGGCTGGCGGCAGTGCCGGCGGGCTCGACCTCGGCCGTTCAACCTGCCAGTGTCGGGGTGGACTTCGGCGCGGTGACCCGCTCTCACCGTCGTCTGTATTGGAGCGTCGCCCCCGCAGTGCTTCACCCCGCCGTGCTGGAACACACGCGTCTCGGCTGCGCACTGCTCCCCCAGGTGACGAACGCTTGCCGGCGCAGCGTGGCTTCGGCTCTTGCGGAGTCCTATCTGTTGGCTGGGCGCATTGAATTCTTCGATCTCCGCGAGCCCGATCAGGCTGATGACACCCTGCTCCGGGGGCTACAGGCCGCGGGCGAGGCGGACGATCCGCTTCTCGGCGCGGCAATCCTCGCGCACATGGCGTTCATCCCAGGCTGGGTCGGGCAGCGTGACAAGGCTGCCGAGCGAATGGTCGCCGCCCGGGCCTACGCGCGCAGGGCCCCCGCATCGGCCGAGGTGTGGGCGTGGCTGGACGCCGTTGAAGCGGAGTGCGAGACCCGCTGCGGAAGTCCACGCACCGCGTTGAACCTCATAGGGCACGCCGAAGACGCCCTCGAAGCGGGGTCCGGGGACTCCACGCCCACACCGGTGTGGATGGACTGGTTCAGCCCGGTGAGGCTGGCCGCGTTCAAAGGCAACACCCAGTTGAGGGCAGGACACTTGCCGCAGGCGCGGACAACCCTGCTCGGCGTGTTGGAGGACCTGCCGCGCACGGAGGACAAGCAGCGCTCCGTGATCTTCGGCGACCTCGCCGCGGTCGAAGCCGCCGCGGGAAGACCGGAAGCGGCATGCGAGTACGCGGTACGCGCTCTCGATCAGCTCGCGATCACGTGGTACGCCACGGGCATGGACCGGGTACGCGAGGTGCGGCGCTCCCTCGCGCAGTGGCAGCACACGCAGTGCGTCCGCGACCTCGATGACCGGCTGTACGGATGGGAGACGACGGTCAGCGCTCTTCAGCGTTGAGCTTCGCGATCTTTTCTGACAACTCGCCGAGTGAGTCGAGACGGATCGTCGAGATGCTGTCGGCTTCGGGGTCGTGCCGTTGGATCGTGCCCCACGGGCCGCGCCGGATAAGAGCGGTCTTCATTCCCGCGGCGGCGGCCGGGCGGATGTCGTTGTCGAGGCGGTCGCCCACGTACAGAACCTCGTCGGAGGTGAACGGCACGACCTCGGCGACACGGGTGAAGAAGGCAAGGTCCGGCTTCGAAGCACCCCAGTCGTCGGACGTGCCGATGAGGTCGACGTCACCGGTGAACAACTCGCGGAGGATGCCGCCGGCGCGTACGGTCTGGTTGCCCGCGATTCCGAGCCAGAGGCCGTCGGCGCGTAGCTGGGCGAGGGCGGGCCGTACGTCGGAGTAGAGATCCTCCTCGCCGAAGTATTCCGGCTTACCGGCCGCTGCCCGCTTCTCGCGCTCCTTGTAGAGATCGAAGCCGGGCCGGAATTCCTGGAAGGTCTCGCGGTAGTCGCGGCCTTGGGCGATGACGGCGCCGAACATGGCGGCGAAGGTGTGGCGCGGGACACCGAGCCAATCGGCCCATGTGCCGTACTCGCGGGTCTCGTCGATCAGGCACTCACCGACATCGAATACGACAGCGCGAATCATGCGGGCAGCGTATGGCACTGTGAGGCGCGGAGGAAACTTCTGCTGGCTCGGCATTCCCCGCCGCGTCGCCCAGCTCGATCTCTCCCTCGCGGTGGTCATGGAGATGGCGGGGCAACTGGAGATCGCTGCCCACCACTACGAGGCTCTTGCTGTTGATGAACGGCTCTGCCGCCGGGACCGTGCCCGCGCGAGGCTATGGGTGGGGACCGCCCTCAGCAAGGACGGTAACCACGACTACGCGACGCGTGTCATGCAGGCCGCGACCCGCGATTTCGAAAAACTCCAGGAACCCGACGACTGGTCGGTGGCCCACCAGAAGCTCGCCCTCGCCCGACGCGGCGTCGGCGACATCTCCCAGGCCCTGCGCTTCATCGACATTGCCCGCGGCAGCGGGCCCACTGAATCACCGATGCAACGCGTGAGGTTGGACACCGCTCATGGCCACATCCTGCTCTCCGACGTGGCGACCCGCGATGATGGCCGTGTAGTCCTCGATCAGGCGGCCGAGGTGGCCGTGCGGTACGGACTCGTGCACCAGCTGCGCAGTATCGAGGACATTCAGCAGCGAGGGGCGACCGGCCCTCGGCACCGGTGATCAGGGAGAACACGCGTGAGTGACAAGCAACAGACCATCACTGAGGACCAGTGGCGTCAGGCCCAGCTGATCTGGGACTACCACCGGATGCACCATGATCTGCGGCCGGTCGACGTGGCGATCGGCTTGGGCAGCCACGACCTCGGCGTCGCCTCCCGCACGGCCGAGCTGTACCTGGCCGGGCTCTTCCCCACCCTTGTGTTCACCGGGGGCAACAGCCCGACCACCGCTGAGGTCTTCCCTCGTGGGGAGGCTGTTCACTTCCGCGAGCACGCCATAGACCTCGGCGTACCCGCCGAAGCGATCCTGCTCGAACCCGACGCGACGAACACCGGCCAGAACATCACCCTCGCCCGCGAGGTCCTCGCCGCCGCCGGCATCACTCCGAGCACGGTGCTGCTGGTCTCCAAGCCCTACATGGAACGACGGTCGTTCGCGACCGCCGGCAAACTGTGGCCCGACGCCGAGATCCTCTGCGCGTCGGAGCCGCTGGAGCTCGACGACTACCTGAAGGGCATCGGTGACGAGAAACTCGTCCTGGACATGCTCGTCGGCGACCTCCAGCGGGTGATCGAGTATCCGAAGCTCGGATTCGCCATCGAGCAGGAGGTCCCGGAGGACGTGCGCGCAGGGTACGAATCTCTCGTTCGAGACGGCTTCACCGGCCGCCTCATCGGCCGCTGACCTGCCCGAGCCGGGCAGGCTGCGCTCACCCGCCACCGGACCGAAACCCACCCGCCAACAGACCGCCCCCAGAGATCCGTCAGTCCCCCGTCGCGTCCAGTTCCTGACGCCACAGCAGATCCGTCAACCGCCCCACCCCCGCAGCCAGTTGCCTGCGGTACGTCGTCATCGGGATGCCCAGCAGAGCCGCCGCCCGCGCCGGGGAGCCCGCCGGGCGCAAGTATGTATGGTGCAGCGCCCGGAAGGCACGGCGGTCCGCGGCCGAGTCCTCCAGGAGAGCGGTCGCGTCCAAGAGCGCCTCCCGCAGGGCCGTCGCCCGCAGTCGGGCGTCCGCTTCCCCGCCGCAGCGAGCGGCGACGAAGCGGGTGGCCAGCAGGGGGGAGTCCCGCAGGCCGTCCGGGCGGGCCAGGCGGCGGAGGGCGTCGCGTACCGCGTCGGCGAACTCGTCCCGTTCCAGCACCCGCAGCGCCTCCGGCGGCCGGGGGGCGGTGACGGTCATGAGGTCCTCGGCCCGTTCCCGCTCGGTGAGGAGTTCCAGCCAGGCGAGCGGCGGCGTACGCCGCCAGTCGTGCGCGAACATCCCGTACGTACGGCCGCCGCAGCGGAAGTCCGCCGCCGGGAGCCGGGCGAAGTCGGCGTACGCGCAGCCCGGCTCCCAGAACTCCGGGTCCGCGAAGGGCAGCAGCGTCACCGCGGGCCGGTGGTCCGTCAGGTAGTGATGGGTCAGCCGCAGCGTGATCAGCGTCTGCACCGGCGAGACGTCCTGGTAGTCGTCGCGGCTCATCCAGAACCGCACCAGCAGCGCCGTCTCGTCGCCGCGCAGCCGCCCGGCCAGCCACTGCCGGGCCGCCGTCACCGCCGGGTCCGACGGCGCGTCCGGCAGCGGCTCGGCGGCCAGTTCCAGCAGCGTGTAGAAGCCCGCCGCCACCCCGTCGGGCCCGCACACCGTGTACGTCTCGCACGCCGGATGCTCCGCCCAGGCCTGTACGAGCCGTGCCGACGGCGCTCCCTCGTGGATCGCGGCGATGGTGCACGCCTGCACCAACCCGCCCTCTCCCGCGCGGACCACGGTCAGCCGGTCCAGTCGCGCCGCCTCGGCCGCCCCGCTCGTCACGGGCGACAGCAGCGGCCCCACCACCGGGCTCTCCCGGTGGAGATACGCGAAGTCGGCGAGCACGGAGCGCTGCCGCGTACGGTCCCCGTCGGTGAAGACCCGCTGGTAGTACGCGCCGGCCCGGCGCCGCAGCGTCTGCTGCCGCTCCGGGTGGCGCCAGCGCAGCTCCGCGTCCAGGGCGGCCCGTACGAGATCGTGCGGGTGGATGCCGCGCGGCCCGTACTCCATGGCCGACAGGCCCCGCAGCCACTCGAAGTAGGGCCGGGCGTCCGACACCTCCAGCAGCGCCGCGAGCAGCGGCTCGGTGGTGACCAGCACCTGCGCGGCGGCCTCCAGCGCGGCCCGGTGCGGCGCGGTCGGCACCGCGTCCAGCAGGCTGACCAGCAGCGCCTGTATGACCTCGGGGGACTCGGCGGGGTGCGCCTCGGCCGTGCCCTGCGCGGAGATGTCCGCGACGAGGGCGAGCGCCAGCGGATGGCCGCGGGTGAAGGCGAGGGCCGACGCCTGTACGTGCTCCGGCACGCCGCGCCGTCGCAGCAGCTCCGCGCTGTCCGCCGCGTCCAGCGGCGCGAGCGGCATGGTGTGCAGCAGCCCCTGCCACGCCGGGTCGAGCCGCCAGGCCGGCGGCGGGGCGTCGCGCGCGGCGAGGGCGACGAGGGTGTCGGCGGGCAGCTTCGGCAGCAGCCCCCGGTGCAGGGCCGATTCGTCGGCGACGAGTTCCTCGACGCTGTCGAGCAGCAGCAGCGCGCCGCTCTCGCGCGGCAGCGCCGCCGCCGCTTCCTCGCCGTAGGGGCGCAGCTCCCGCGCGTCGAGCTGGAGCACCGGCCGGCCCGCCCGCAGCCCGAGCTGGGCGAAGTGGTGCAGCAGCGCGGTCTTTCCGATGCCGCCGGGGCCGTGCACGTAGACCACCGCGCCGTCTCCGGCGGTCAGCAGCGCGCGGAAGGCGGCGGTCTCCTGGCGGCGGCCGACGAAGCCCTGTTCGCGCGCCGTCGCGAGCCGGTCGCCCAACCGGTGGTCGGTCACGGCATCAGTATCCCGCCGCGCCGGCGCCGCCGGACCCGGTCCGACGGCGAAACGAACGGTGAACGTCCCGCTTTTCCGCCCGGCCCCGGCCCCACGGGACCGCCCTCGGCACGCGCGTCCCACCCACCCTCACCGATGAGCGGAGCGCCTTCCTCCGCCACGGAGCGGCTCCGCGCCGCCGATCGCCGTACGGTCCGGGCGACCGTACGGCGGCAACCCCCGGCCTACCCCGCCGCGGTCCCGGCCCTTGGCTGAACGACAGCCCGGCGGGGCCGACCGCCCCCGAGCCGCGAGCGGCGCCCCACCCCGGCCGCCCCCGGCCGCCCGTCAGGGCTTCGGCACCCACCCGAAGCGCGGTTCCCGCCGTTCCAGAAACGCCGCGACCCCCTCGGCGGCGTCGCCGCTCTCGCGTGACTGGCGCGCCCAGTGCGCGATCCGGTCCGCGTCGGCGGGGCCGGCGGCGAATTCCTTCGCCGCCGCCTGGGTGAGCCGCGAGCGCGAGACGAGCACCCGCGCGAACTCCGTCACCCGCTTGTCCAGGTCGCCGCCCGGCAGGACCTCGTCCACCAGGCCCGTGCGCAGCGCCCGCCCGGCGTCGATCAGCTCGGCGGAGAAGAGCAGGTACTTCGCGGCCGAGGGGCCGACGAGGGAGACCAGCCGCTGGGTCGAGGAGGCGGGGTAGACGATGCCCAGCTTCGCCGGGGTCACCCCGAAGAACGCGTCCTCGGCCACGAAGCGCAGGTCGCAGGCGGCGGCGAGCTGGCAGCCGCCGCCCACGCAGTAGCCCCGTACGGCCGCGAGCGTCGGCTTCGGGAAGGCGGCCAGGGCCTCCTCCGCCGTCACCGCCAGCCCCTTCGACGCTTCGTCACCCTCGGTGAGGGCGCCGATGTCCGCGCCCGCGCAGAACGTGTTCCCGTCACCGGTCAGCACCAGGGCCCGTACGTCCGTGTCGGCGGCGCACCGCCGCAGCAGCGACGGCAGCTCGCGCCACATGGCGCCCGTCATCGCGTTGCGCTTGGCGGGGTTGCTGATGGTGACGGTGGCTATGCCGTCGGCGGTGTCGAGACGCAGGCAGGGATCCGGCTCCATGCGCCGGATGCTATCCGGCCCCGGCGACCTTATGATCCGAAGCGGGGGGTGTATACGAGGAGGCGCTGATGGCCGCACCCCGGATACCCGAGAAGGACCTCGGCCGCAAGGAGAGCCGGAAGCTCAGCCGCAGCTTCGGCCTGTTGGCGGTGCTCGGCACGGTCCTGGCCCTGGCGGGGCTGGTCGGTCTGGTCTACGTCGGTGTGGCGACGCTGACCTCGATGCTCCTCTTCGGCTGGCTGCTGCTGATCGGCGGCGTGGTGGGCCTGGCGCACGCCGTGCAGTCCCGCGACAGCAGCTTCTTCTGGCTCGGCGTGGTGGTCGCGGCGCTGAACATCGCGGCGGGCGTGGTCGTCATCCGGCACCCGGGCGACTCGGCCGAGGCGCTGACGATGTTCGCGGCGCTGCTGTTCCTCACCGGCGGCGTGTTCCGCCTGGTGGGCAGCGTGGTGGTGCGCGGTCCGCAGTTCGGCTGGACGCTGGTGCAGGGCGCCTTCGGGCTGCTGCTGGGCATCCTGGTGCTGGCGGACTGGCCGCACAGCAGCCTGTACGTGCTGGGCACCTTCTTCTCCCTCGCGCTGCTCTTCGACGGGCTCGGCCTGATCGCCATCGGCGTGGGCGGGCGGCGCGTCGTGGGGCTGGTGGAGGAGGGGATCCGGGGACCGGGCCCAGAATCTGATAGTCCGGATCGTTCCTCGAAAGGGAAACCGGGCGGTCGGGATCGCTCAGGGGATTGACCGCGATCAGCGTTTTCGATCAGAACCCGTCGATAGGTGCTGACTTGTGTTCAGCGGGTGGGTACGGACCAACACATTCTCAACACTCGGTGTGTGTGGTCGAGCCACGGCGATGGGTGGGTATCGGACATGGAAATCCTCGGGAGCGTCCCGCCCGACCCGGGGCAGGCCCCGCCTCGGAGGCCGACCGAGTACGAAGGGTCCTGGCGGTTCACGGCTCCCGCGCTCGAATCCTCGGTGCCCCAGGCCCGGCACGCCGTCCGCGACCTGCTCGGCCACCAGGGCGTACCGGCCTCCGACGACCTGGTGCAGAACCTGCTGCTGATCGTCTCCGAGCTGGTCACCAACTCCGTGCGGCACGCCGCGCTGCTCTCGCCGGAGATCGCGGTGGAGGTCTCCATCGGCGCGAAATGGGTGCGCGTCGCCGTCGAGGACGACCACCCCTACCGGCCGAAGGCGCTCGAAGTGGACGACGACCGGATCGGCGGCCGCGGCCTGCTGCTGGTCAAGACCGTCACCTACGAGGCCGGGGGCGAGTGCGACGTGGAGCACACCGCGAGCGGCGGCAAGGTGATCTGGGCCGCCCTGCCGCTGCCCACGACGTCGGCTACCGACCTGCCGCCGGCCCGGTGATTTCCGGCTGCCGACTCGCTCCGGCCCGGTGATCTCCGGCTACCAGCCCGCAGACGGCCCGGTGATCTCCCGGATCGCCGGCCGCGCCGCGTCCAGCACCGTCATGAACCAGGCCGAGAACGGCCCCCGCTCGCGCAGCGCGTCCAGCTCCGCCGGCGTGACGAACGCCGTCTCGCCGATCTCCTCGGGGTCCGGCCGCAGCGGGGCCCGCACCAGCCCCGCGAAGAGGTGGTTGTACTCCTGCTCCACCAGGCCCGACGCCGGGTCCGGGTGGTTGTAGCGGACCGTGCCCGCCTCGCGCATCAGCGCGGGCGCCACGCCCAGCTCCTCCCCGGTCCGGCGGGCGGCCGCGACGAAGGGCGGCTCGTCCGGGTACGGGTGGCCGCAGCAGGTGTTCGACCAGACGCCGGGGGAGTGGTACTTGCCCAGCGCCCGGCGCTGCAGGAGCAGCCGCCCGCTGTCGTCGAAGAGGAAGACGGAGAAGGCGCGATGCAGCCGGCCGGGGGCGATATGAGCGGACAGTTTCTCCGCGGTGCCGATGGTCGTGCCGTGCTCGTCGACCAGCTCCAGCATGATCGGTTCGGTGGCGCCGTCGGGGGCGGTGGGGTCCGCGGCGGTGTCCGTGGCGCGGCCTTCGGCTGGTGTGATCGGCATGGACCATCCTCGTTGTCGGTCTTCGACCCAAGTCTGCCGTACGCGGCACCGGCGTCAGTGACAGAGCCTCGCTTCATGCTCGACATGTCCGCTCGGCTCCAACTGGAACGTGCAGTGCTCCACATCGAAGTGGGTGCCCAGGCAGCCCTGGAGGTCGTGCAGCATCTTTCCGTGCCCCGTGGCGTCCAGGATCTCCCGGTCCACCACCACATGCGCGGAGAGCACCGGCATCCCGGACGTAATGGTCCAGACATGCAGGTCGTGCACGCCCTCCACACCGGACAAGGCGACGATGTGCGACCGGACAGCGGCCATGTCGACATTCTTCGGCGCGGCCTCCAGCAACACGTCGAGCGCCTCGCGGAGCAGTTTGACCGTACGCGGCACGATCATCAGCCCGATCACCAGGGAGGCCACCGGGTCGGCCCGCACCCACCCGGTAGCCATGATCACCAGGGCCGCGACCACCACCGCCAGGGAGCCCAGCGCGTCCGAGAGCACCTCCAGGAAGGCCCCGCGCACATTCAGGCTCTCCCGCTGGCCGCGCACCAGCAGCGCCAGCGAGACCAGATTCGCCGCCATGCCGACCAGACCGAAGACGACCGTCATGCCGCCCGGCACCTCCGCCGGAGCCACCAGGCGCCGGGCGGCCTCGACGAGGATGAACCCGCCGACGCCGAGCAGCAGCAGACAGTTCAGGAGCGCCGCCAGGATCTCGGCGCGCGCGTACCCGAAGGTCCGCCGCGGGCTCGCCGGGCGGTTCGCGAAATGGATCGCCACCAGTGCCATCGAGACCCCGACCGCGTCCGTCGCCATATGGCCCGCGTCCGCCAGCAGCGCCAGCGACCCGGTCAGCGCGCTGCCGACCAGCTCCGCGATCAGCACCGCGACCGTGATGGCGAGCGCGATCCGCAGCCGCACCCGGTACGCGGCCGCCGCCGTCCCGGTGCGACCCCCGGCCGGCGGCCCCCCGTGGTCGTGCCCTGCGCCCATGAACGAGCCTCCCGAGTCCGCGCCGCCCGGCCGGCGGCGGCCGGCCGAGCTCCAGCCAACTACGGGCGGGGGGTGCCCGCAACGCGGCCCCGAGCACCAGTGATCACGGCTCTGACCTGCGGAAACGATCTCCCGGGCTCAGCCTTCGAGGGCCTGCGGACGGTGGTGGCACCAGCCCTCCCAGGCCGACGCGACCATCGAGCGCACATCGTGCCGGGTGCCGAACCCCAGCTCCTTCGCGGCCAGTTCGCACGACGCGACGACGCGCGCCGGATCGCCGGGGCGGCGCGGCTCGACCACCGGCTCGGGCCCCCGGCGCCCGGTGATCTCCCCGATCAGATCGGCCATCTCGCGTACGGACACCCCCTCGCCCGTCCCCACGTTCACCGTCAGGTCGCCCCCGCCGCGCCCGGCCAGCGTCCGGGCCGCCGCCAGATGCGCCTCGGCCAGATCCTCGACGTGGACGTAGTCGCGGACGCACGTGCCGTCCGGCGTCGCGTAGTCGTCGCCGAAGATCCGCGGGGCCTCGCCGCGCGTGATCCGGTCGAACATCATCGGGATGATGTTGTACACCCCGGTGTCGGCCAGCTCCGGACGCGCGGCGCCCGCCACGTTGAAATACCGCAGACAGGCCGTCGCCAGGCCGTGCGCCGCGCCCGCGGCCCGTACCAGCCACTCGCCGGCCAGCTTCGTCTCGCCGTACGGATTCATCGGCGCGCACGGGACGTCCTCGGTGACCAGCTCCACGTCCGGCATGCCGTAGACCGCGGCGGAGGAGGAGAACACGAAGCTGCCCACCCCGGCCGCGACCGACGCGTCCAGCAGCTCCGTCAGCCCGCCCACGTTCTCCCGGTAGTAGTGCAGCGGCCGCTCCACGGACTCGCCGACCTGCTTCTTCGCCGCCAGATGCACCACGCCCCGCACCTCGTGACCGGCGAGCGTACGGTCCAGCAGCGCGCGGTCCGCCACCGAACCCCGCACCACCGGCACCTCGGCCGGCAGCCGCTCCGCGATGCCGCTGGAGAAGTCGTCGAGCACCACCACCCGCTCACCGGCCGCCGCCATCGCCCGCGCCACATGCGCCCCGATGTATCCCGCCCCACCTGTGATCAGCCACGTCATGACGGCACCCTATCCACAGCGCCGCAACACGCTCATTTGTTCAGTGCGCCGGTGATCGAGCATGCTGTCGCTTGCACGAGCCCCCGCCCGGCCGGAACTTGTGACGGCCCCCGGACGTCCTGTCTGTCGGGGGAAGCCGGGGTGCACGTGCGGTGAACGGCGTCCACCGGTGATCCGATAGCCTCTGCCGACGTGCCGCCCGCCCGACCAGGGCCGAGGCGCACCCAGCCCGCTGCCCGGACGCCTGTGGACCCGTGGCCGCCATGCCAGCTTCCGAGGAGTGAGTTCGTCTGTCCACCGCCATTCTCACCGGCCCGCCGGTCGCCGGCTCGTCCCTCGCGGACGACCTGCGATCGCTGGGCTTCGACGTGCGTATGGCGGCCGACGCCGCCGATGCCGCCGCCGAGCTGGCCGCGCTCCCGCCCCGGGGACGCGTGGCGCTGGTCGACGCCCGCTTCGTGGGGCACGTACACAGCCTGCGCCTCGCCCTGACCGACCCCCGCTTCCCCGCCGCCGCCGTCACCGGAGCGCTCACGGCGCAGCCCGAGGCGCGCGCCGCCCTCGCCCGCGCCGTCACGGCCGCCGCCGAGAGCGCCCCCGGCGCCGCGCACACCACGGTGACCGCCGCCGCGACCGTACTGCCCGACGAGATCGCCGACGCCCTGGACGCCGGCGGCGCCGCCGTCCACCGGCCCGACCTCGGCGTCCTGGTCGCCGACGTCCCGGCGGACCCCGAGGCGCGCGCCGCGGCCCGCGCCGACGTCGAGGCCGTCGACGAGGAGGCCGTCCGGCTGCGCACCGCGGTGAAGTCCCGCGACGGGTTCTTCACCACCTACTGCATCAGCCCGTACTCCCGGTACATCGCCCGCTGGTGCGCCCGCCGCGGCCTGACCCCCAACCAGGTCACCACCGCCTCCCTGATCACCGCGCTGATCGCCGCCGCCTGCGCGGCCACCGGCACCCGGCCCGGCTTCGTCGCGGCCGGCGTGCTGCTGCTCGCCTCCTTCGTCCTCGACTGCACCGACGGACAGCTGGCCCGCTACTCCCTCCAGTACTCCACCCTCGGCGCCTGGCTCGACGCGACGTTCGACCGCGCCAAGGAGTACGCCTACTACGCGGGGCTCGCCATCGGCGCGGCCCACGGCGGCGGCCACGACGACGTGTGGGCGCTGGCGCTCGGCGCCATGGTCCTCCAGACCTGCCGCCACGTCGTGGACTTCTCCTTCAACGAGGCCAACCACGACGCCAGTGCCAACACCAGCCCCACCGCCGCCCTCTCCGACCGGCTCGACAGCGTCGGCTGGACGGTCTGGCTGCGCCGGATGATCGTGCTGCCCATCGGCGAGCGCTGGGCCATGATCGCGGTGCTGACCGCGCTCACCACCCCCCGCGTCGTCTTCTACGTCCTGCTCATCGGCTGCGCGCTGGCCGCCTGCTACACCACCGCGGGCCGCGTGCTGCGCTCCCTGACCCGCAAGGCCCGCCGCACCGACCGCGCCGCCCAGGCCCTCGCCGACCTCGCCGACTCCGGCCCGCTCGCGGACGGCGTCGTACGGACCCTCGGCCGCACCCTGCCCACCGGCACGTACAACGCCCCCTTCTGGGCCCTGCTGGCCGCCGTCTGCCTCTTCGTCGGCCCGGTCCTCACCGGCAACGGCGGCACCTGGCGGGCCCTCCCGCAGGCCGTCGTCTACGCGGTCTTCGCCGGCTGCGCCGTCGCCCGGCCACTCAAGGGCCCGCTGGACTGGCTGGTCCCCCCGTTCTTCCGCGCCGCCGAGTACGGCATCATCCTGCTGCTCGCCGCCCAATCGGGGGTGAACGGGGCCCTGCCCGCCGCTTTCGGGCTGGTGGCCGCGGTCGCCTACCATCACTACGACACGGTCTACCGCATCCGCGGCGGCACCGGCGCGCCCCCGAACTGGCTGGTCCGGATGGTCGGCGGGCACGAGGGGCGGGTCTTGGCGGTCACGGCCGCCGCCGCCCTGTGGCACGGACAAGGTTTCACCATCGCGCTGACGGTCCTCGCGTCCGCCATCGCGCTCGCGGTGCTCAGCGAGAGCATCCGCTTCTGGGTGTCCTCCAAGGCGCCCGCAGTACACGACGAAACAGGAGAACCCGCATGATCGGCCTCGTGCTGGCAGCCGGCGCTGGACGGCGTCTGCGCCCCTACACCGACACCCTGCCGAAGGCCCTGGTGCCGGTGGGACCCGAGGGGGCGGAGGAGTCGATCACGGTCCTCGACCTGACCCTCGGCAACTTCGCGGAGGTCGGCCTCAGCGAGGTCGCCATCGTCGTCGGCTACCGCAAGGAGGCCGTGTACGAGCGCAAGGCCGCGCTGGAGGCCAAGTACGGCCTCAAGCTCACCCTGATCGACAACGACAAGGCCGAGGAGTGGAACAACGCCTACTCCCTGTGGTGCGCCCGTGACGTCATCAAGCAGGGCGTGATCCTCGCCAACGGCGACACCGTGCACCCCGTCTCCGTCGAGCGGACCCTGCTCGACGCCCGCGGCCAGGGCCAGAAGATCATCCTCGCCCTCGACACGGTCAAGAACCTGGCCGACGAGGAGATGAAGGTCGTCGTCGACCCCGACCAGGGCGCCCAGCGCATCACCAAGCTCATGGACCCCGCCGCCGCCACCGGCGAGTACATCGGCGTCACCCTCATCGAGGCCGAGGCCGCCGAGGAGCTCGCCGACGCGCTCAAGGCTACTTTCGAGAAGGACCCCGACCTCTACTACGAGGACGGCTACCAGGAGCTCATCAACCGCGGCTTCCGCATCGACACCGCGCCGATCGGCGACCTCAAGTGGGTCGAGATCGACAACCACGACGACCTCGCGAAGGGCCGTGAGATCGCGTGCCAGTACTGACGAGGCTCATCCCCTCGCCGCTGGTCGTCGACATCCGCGCCGGAGCCCTGAACGACCTGGCCGGCGTCCTCGCCGACCAGCGCATCTCCAGCTCCGGCAAGCTCGCCGTCGCGATCAGCGGCGGCTCGGGCGCGAAGCTGCGCGAGCGGCTCGCGCCCGCCCTGCCGGGCGCGGACTGGTACGAGGTCGGCGGCGGCACCCTGGACGACGCGATCAAGCTCGGCGACGCCATGAAGTCCGGCCGCTACGACGCGGTCGTCGGCCTCGGCGGCGGCAAGATCATCGACTGTGCGAAGTACGCCGCCGCCCGCATCGGGCTGCCCCTGGTCGCCGTCGCGACCAACCTCTCGCACGACGGCCTCTGCTCGCCCGTCGCGACCCTCGACAACGACGCGGGCCGCGGCTCGTACGGCGTCCCGAACCCGATCGCCGTGGTCATCGACCTCGACGTCATCCGCGAGGCCCCGGTCCGCTTCGTCCGCTCCGGCATCGGCGACGCCGTCTCCAACATCTCCGCCATCGCGGACTGGGAGCTGGCCCACCGCGAACGCGGCGAGGACATCGACGGGCTCGCCGCCGCCATGGCCCGGCAGGCCGGCGAGGCCGTGCTCCGCCACCCCGGCGGCGTCGGCGACGACGGCTTCCTGACCGTGCTCGCCGAGGGCCTGGTGCTCACCGGCATCTCCATGTCGGTGGCCGGCGACAGCCGCCCCGCCTCCGGCGCCTGCCACGAGATCAACCACGCCTTCGACCTCCTCCACCCCAAGCGCGCCGCCAGCCACGGCGAGCAGTGCGGCCTCGGCGCGGCCTTCGCGATGCACCTGCGCGGCGCCCGCGAGGAGTCCGCGTACATGGTCGAGGTGCTCCGCCGCCACGGCCTGCCGGTGCTGCCCGAGGAGATCGGCTTCGGCGTCGAGGAGTTCGTCAAGGTCGTCGAGTACGCACCGCAGACCCGCCCCGGGCGCTTCACCATCCTGGAACACCTGGACCTGTCCACCGACCAGATCAGGGACGCATACGCCGACTATGCAAAAGCCATCAGTAGCTGAACTCCGACCGGTCGTTCACCCCGCGGGCGTGAAGGACCGGCGCAGCGGTGAGCACTGGGCCGGGCGCATGTACATGCGGGAGATCTCGCTGCGCTGCGACCGGTACCTGGTGAACACGCGGGTCACGCCCAACCAGCTGACCTACCTGATGACCGTCTTCGGCGTCCTCGCTGCCCCGGCCCTCCTGGTGCCGGGGATACCGGGCGCCGTGCTCGGCGTGCTGATGGTCCAGCTCTACCTCCTGCTCGACTGCGTCGACGGCGAGATCGCCCGCTGGAAGAAGCAGTTCTCGCTCGGCGGGGTGTACCTGGACCGCGTCGGCGCCTACCTGTGCGACGCCGCGGTGCTCGTCGGCTTCGGCATGCGCGCCGCCGACATCTGGGGCTCCGGCCGGATCGACTGGCTCTGGGCCTTCCTCGGCACCCTCGCCGCCCTCGGCGCCATCCTGATCAAGGCCGAGACCGACCTCGTCGGCGTCGCCCGCCACCAGGGCGGGCTGCCGCCCGTCAAGGAAGCGGCGTCCGAGCCGCGCTCCTCCGGCATGGCGCTGGCCCGCCGGGCCGCCGGGGCGCTCAAGTTCCACCGGCTCATCCTCTGCATCGAGGCGTCCCTGCTGATCCTGGTCCTCGCGATCGTGGACTCCATCCGGGGCGACCTCTTCTTCTCCCGGCTCGGCGTCGCCGTCATGGCCGGCATCGCGCTCCTCCAGACCCTGCTGCACCTCGTGTCCGTCCTCGCCTCCAGCAGGCTCAAGTGAGCGCCGCGAGCGCGAGCGTCGGCGCGGTCGTCCTCACCATGGGCAACCGCCCCGACGAACTGCGCGCGCTGCTCCGCTCGGTGGCCGAGCAGGAGGGCGACCCGATCGAGGTCGTCGTCGTCGGCAACGGCTCCCCGCTGCCCGACCTCAAGGTCGACGGCCTGACCGTACGGACCGTGGAACTGCCCGAGAACGTGGGCATCCCCGCGGGCCGCAACGTCGGCATCGAGGCGTTCGGCCCCGGCGGCCGGGACGTCGACATCCTGCTCTTCCTCGACGACGACGGGCTGCTGCCGGGCCGGGACACGGCCCGGCTGTGCCGCGAGGCGTTCGCCGCCGACCCGGAGCTCGGCATCATCAGCTTCCGGATCGCGGACCCGGAGACCGGCGTCACCCAGCGCCGCCACGTGCCCCGGCTGCGCGCCGCCGACCCCATGCGCTCCTCGCGCGTGACCACCTTCCTCGGCGGCGCCAACGCCGTCCGCACGGCGGTCTTCGCCCAGGTCGGCGGGTTGCCGGACGACTTCTTCTACGCGCACGAGGAGACCGACCTCGCCTGGCGGGCCCTCGACGCGGGGTGGATGATCGACTACCGGTCGGACCTGGTGCTGCACCACCCGACCACGGCCCCCAGCCGGCACGCCGTCTACCACCGCATGGTGGCCCGCAACCGGGTCTGGCTGGCCCGCCGGAACCTGCCCGCCCTGCTCGTACCCGTCTATCTCGGGGTCTGGCTGCTGCTCACCCTGGCCCGGCGCCCTTCCATGCCCGCGCTGCGCGCCTGGCTCGGTGGTTTCAAGGAGGGCTGGGCCGCACCCTGTGGTCCCCGGCGCCCCATGAAGTGGCGTACCGTTTGGCGCCTGACCCGACTGGGCCGGCCTCCCGTGATCTGACAGGCTCTTGGCTGAGAGCATCGGGCGCGATCCGGGGTGCGGCCCCGGCAGCGCACCTTGAGGACGAAAGTGTCAACTGTGAGCGAGACAACGCACGACAGTGCGGTCGCCATGAGTGCCCAGCCTTCACCCGACGACGGGCTCTCCGCCGCCGACCTGGCCAAGAAGTACGGTCTCTCGGTGAGTGGTGCCCGGCCGGGGTTGGCGGAGTATGTGCGGCAGTTGTGGGATCGGCGGCATTTTATTGTTGCTTTTTCCCGGGCG
>NZ_JBFAIS010000046.1:0-46587 GCF_040654795.1 Streptomyces sp. NPDC050617
CCTGGCAGCCGGCATCTGGCACAACTGGACCACCAACGCCAAGACCAAACGATCCCTGATCGCCTACGACCACTGAGAACATCGGACTCACTCATTTAGGGGCTGTGCGGGGCCGATGCGGGGCGATGCGGGGCGGCACGGGGCGGTCGCTGTGCCGGGTCAGGGAATGATGGCGTACTCGGTGAAGTGGCCGCAGGCGGTGAAACCGAGGCGGCGGTAGACGGGTTCCCCATCGGCGGACGCCTGAAGCACCGCCGTCTCGTAACCCGCGTCGCGCGCGGTGTGCAGGGTGGCCAGGGTGATGGCGCCGCCATAACCGCGGCGGCGGTCGGCGGCGAGCGTGGCGATGTTGTAGATCCCGGCGACGCCCGCGTGCAGGAAGACCTCGGCCGAGCAGACGGGACGGCCGTCGACGTAGCCGACCAGATAGCGGGCGGGGCTGTCGGCGCTGAGCGCCGGCCCGGCGGCGTCGGCGAAGAACCGGCGCACCGTGGCGGCGGGCGGGTTCCAGTTCGCGGCCAGCACCGCGGCGTAGTCGGCGAGCTGCTCCGCGGTGGTCACCGGGCGGATCTCCAGGCCGTCGACGTGCGCCGAGGGGAGCGGATCACGCAGGTCCTTCCACATGCCTGTCTCGGTCTCGGACGCCTCCAGGCCCGCGGCCTCCAAATGCTCGGCGAGATCGCCCGGTGTGGAGGCGGGGCCCACCCACCAGGAGAAGGGGCGGCCGGTGGCGGCCAGGGTCCGGGCCGTCTCGGCGGCGCGGGCCGTGGCGGTGTCCGGGGCGAAGCGGGCCGCCGCGACGATGTTGAACGTGTCGTCGGCGAGACCGCTGTCGGCGATCAGCAGGTCGCCGGTCTCGGTGACGGACGCGTCTTTCAGGTTGCGGTGCAGGTGGCAGGCGTGCTCGGCGAGATTCTGCTCCATCGCGAGCGGAAGGTCGGATGCATTGATCGACGGGAGGTCCATGGGTTGCATGGTGGTCCATCCCAGCACGCCGGCCGGGGTACTCGCAGGTGCTTTTCCCGTGGACGTGAACGGGCCGTCCGGGAGCCCGGGAGCCCAGGAGCCGTTCGCTGGAGACGGATGATCATGCTGTCGGCGCGGGCTCCCCCCGTTCCGGGGGCAGGCGGCGCGGCGGAGTCAGCCACTCCGCGGGGCCTCGCGGCCGACGTCCCACGGAGGTCACGGCGTGAGTGAATAGGGGTCATGCTCATCGACTTCACGCACGACCACGACGGTGAACGGCTCAGCGGTGTGCATGGGGGCGGCGGCGATTCCGCCGTCACCGCCGGCACCGCCGTGATGCTGCATGGCGCGGGGGCCGGCAGTACGGAGCGGCTGCTGCCGCTGGTGGAGGAGTTCGTGGCCCAAGGCTGCCGAGGGATCGCCTTCAATTTCTCCGGGCACGGCGAAAGCACGGGAAAACTCGGCGAGTTGAGCCTGCGGAGACGGTTCGAGCAGGCCGTCGCGGTGATCGACGCGTACGCGGAGGCGGACGGGCCGCTGGTCCTGGTGGGGTTCAGCATGAGCGGCCAGACGGTGGCCGACCTCGTCCGGCACTACGGGAACCGGGTGGTGGCGCTGGGGCTGTGCGCGCCCGCCGTGTACGCGTCCGAAGCGTGGGACGTGCCCTTCGGGAACGGGAACGGCCGGTTCAGCACGATCATCCGGCAGCCCGACAGCTGGCGGGAAGCGCCCGCGCTGCACGTACTGCGGTCGTACGAGGGCCGGGCCGTGCTCGCCGTGCCCGGCACCGACGCGGTGATCCCGCCTGCGGTGACCGAGTCCGTACAGGAAGCGCTGTCCGCCCGCGCCCAGTACACCCGCTTCGAGCTCCCGGACGCGTCGCACCAGCTGGGGAGGTGGCTCCGCACCCACGCCGACGACCGGCGGGACTTCGTGACGGCGGTACTGACCGGCCTCGACGCCGACGACCGCGCCGGGGCGGTCCCGCGTACGACGGAGGCCACTCCTACGGCAGCGGTCTCGCGTACGACGGCGGGCCCGTAGGGCGTGAGGAAGCGCGGTTCGCTCCGGGTGAGCTGGAGCATCGTCTGCTTTGCGCTCTTCACGCTCGGTCAGGACCTGGAGAGACCAAATCAAGCCGGGGAGGCTGGCTTGTCGGTGCTCGGACCTAGTATGCGTAGCATGAAGCACGTCAACGAGGATCTGCATGGTGCGGAGTTCCGCGAGTGCGATCTGACCAGGGCACGCCTGATCGGCGTCGTCATGCAGGATGCCGTGATCGACGGGCTCATCACCAACCTCGTGGTGAACGGTGTCGAGGTCACCGAGTACGTCGAGGCAGAGCTCGACCGGCGTCATCCGGTGCGGGTGCTGATCCGCTCCGAGGACCCGGCCGATCTGCGCGAGGCAGCGCGTCAGCTGCATGCCGACTGGGCCGCCACGATCGAGCGAATCCGCCGTACGCCCGGCATCGAGCGCCGCAGCGTGAACGAGGAGTGGTCGGCGGTGCAGACGATGCGCCACCTGGTCTTCGTCCACGACTCGTGGTTCCGCCGCTGCTGCCTGGGCTCGACGGAGCTATTCACGCCGATGGGCATCGGGACGACCGTCGAGCCCTACCGTGGAGCGCACGGGCTTGACCTCTCGCTCGATCCGGCCCTCGACGAGATCGTGAGCGTGCGTGACGCACAGGCCGCCGAGCTCGAGGCCTGGCTCGACGAGGTCACCGCTGTGCAGCTCGCAGCGCGAGCGCCGGTGCCCGACGACGATGTCTGGCCGCCGTACGCCCGGGGCCGCTTGGTGCGGCAGTGCCTCGGCACGGTGCTCACCGAGACCTTCGAGCACCACGGCTTCTGCGTCCGCGACCTCAACCTCATCGAGGCACAGGACGCTGAGTAGGCCGGTGACGGGCGGGGCGAGGGTCTCGGTCACAGCAGTTCTCCTTCGGGTGGTGCGGTCAGGCGGCGAGCCGGTGGATGACCGGTGCCGTTTCCTGCTGGCCGACGTCGTCGGCGCGGAGGTCGTCCTCGATCTGCTGGAGGGTCAGGGAGGCGATGCCGACCGCAGCGCGAACACGGTCCAGGCGGGTGCGGGCCATCGCGGCCGCCGTCACAGCGCGGTGCCGGCGGCGGCCAGCGCGAGCAGGGCGAGGGCGGCGAGGCTGAGGTCGACCGCCCGGCGGAGGTGGCGGTACTTGCGGGCCGCGAGCACGGACAGGACCCGGATGCGAGCGACGCGGGTCTCGGCCTGCATGCAGGCGCGGATCTAGCCCGTCTGCGTGTCCGTCGCCGCTACTACCGGCCGAGGCCGAGGCGCTCGACCGGCTGGCGTAGGACAGTCTTCAGCCGCTCCGGGGCGGTCCTGCGCGGATCGCTGAGGTAGACCTCGTGATGTACGCCCGTCGCCCGCAGCCCGTTGGCGGCGAGGTACGCGTGGTGGAGCTCGTACAGCACGGGTGCCTCGTTGTCGTAGGAGCCGACGTGCAGCACCTGGGCGCTGAGCCCTTCGTGGAGGGCGACGCGCCGGAGCCGGGAGATCGTGGGGAGTCTCTTCTTCGCCAGAGCGGTCTGCCTGGCGTCCTCGACCATCTCCTCCGTGATCCAGGCGGGCATGCTGATGAGCATGGTCCAGCTCCAGGTGTCCTTGGCCCTGCTGGTGAACGCCTCGGGGCTGTCCGCCCACCACAGCCCTTCCAGCGGAGCGACGACGAAGTCGCCGCCGGGCGCCGAGCGCTTGGCAGCGAACTTGAGGGTGTACGCGACCGCGTACAGCGCCTCCACCGCCCGCGCGTAGGCGGGCGCGGTGTTGGGGTCCCCGGTGCCGTCGACGCCGATGAACTGCTGCTCGGGCACGTCCACGACGGCCCACGCCGTGTTCTTGGGCGCGTAGAGCTCTCGCAGCTCCCGTTTGACGTCATACGGTGCCATGGGTTTCCTCTCGTCCTTCCGCCATGGTCCCGGATGCCTGGGGTTCTGGGGTTATCGGCCTGTAGGGCTGTAGGGGGCGGAGTCCGCGCGGTTCGGGGCTGGTGTCGCAGGCGGGTACTGGTGCTGCCGCGTGGGGCGGCATTGGGGGTGGGTTGGGTGCGGGTTTCGTCTCGGACCCTGCGGGTCCAGGGCGCTGGCAGCGGCGGGGGAGGGGGTGGCCTGGGGTCGGTTTGCTGGGTGCGGGTGGGTTTGTAGTTGGGGTGAGGGAGGCTCGCTGCGCATAGCGCTGGCCGCTGCCGCGAGGTGGTTGTGGTGGGGGCGTCGGGTGCGGGGGCGGGGGTGGCGCGGGCCTGTGATTCACGGGATCAGCGGTGGTGGGGTGGGGGTTGGTTGGCTATCTGGCGGCCGGTGTGGGGTTGGGGTCACGGATGGCTGCCGCGTGGGGCGGCATTGGGGGTGGGTTGGGTGCGGGTTTCGTCTCGGACCCTGCGGGTCCAGAGCGCCAGCAGCGGCAGGGGAGGGGGTGGCCTGGGGTCGGTTTGCTGGGTGCGGGTGGGTTCGTGGCTGGGGTCAGGGAGGCTCGCTGCGCTTTGCGCTGGCCGCTGCCGCGAGGTGGTTGTGGTGGGGGCTTCGGGGCGGGGGCGGGAGTGGCCTCGGGCCTGTGATTCACGGGATCAGCGCTGGTGGGGCGGGTGTTGGTTGGCTACCTGGCGGTCGGTGTGGGTTGGTGTCGCAGGCGGCTGCCGCGTGGGGCGGCATTGTGCTCGGTCGGGTGCGGCTCTCGTCTCGGACCCTGCGGGTCCAGAGCGCCAGCAGCGGCAGAGGAGGGGGCGGGCCGGGCTCGGTTCACTGCCTGCGGGTGGGTTCGCGGCTGGGGTTAGAGAGGCTCGCTGCGCATAGCGCTGGCCGCTGCCGCGAAGTGGTTGTGGTGGGGCTTCGGGTGCGGGTGGTTGCGGGCTTGCGGCCCGAGGATTCAAGGACGGCGGGGAGGGCCCCTGGGGCCGGTTCGTTGCATGTCGAGTGGTTGGCGGCCGGGGTGAGGACGGTCCCGCTGCCGTGATGTGGCGTTGGCGGGCCGTTACTTACAGGTAGGGTGGAGTTACCGCCCGACAAAAGCGCCATACCGGACCAGGAATCGGGCGGTAAGTGCACTCTGTTGAACGCCGAGCCTGGCATGTCGGGCATACCAGGCGCGGTGGCCGTCGGCGTGGCGTTCCCCCAGCCGTTGGCCCCTCTCTTGCGGGCGACAACTGCACCCCAACGGAACCCGCCACCCAGGCGTAGCGCAGCGCGCCCCACTCCTGGGCTCAGCCCCCAACTCCGCCTCACTTCAGCCGCTGTGGGCCGCAGGCCCGAGACGCGCCCGCACCCGAAGCACCCGCAGTAACCACTTCGCGGCAGCTGCCAGCGGCGGAGCGCAGCGGAGCCCGTTCTGACCCCAGCCGCGAGCCCGCCCGTCAGGCAGAGAGCCGACCCCAGGCCACCCCCTCCCCTGCCGCTGCCAGCGCCTTGGACCCGCAGGGTCCGAGACGAAATCCGCGCCCAACCACGCACAATGCCGCCCCACGCGGCAGCCGCGCCCGTGCCCTAACCCCACACCGGGCAGCACGTAGCGAACCAGCCCCGCTCCACCGCCGCTGATCCCGTGGATCACAGGCCCGAGCCACCTCGCCCCCGCGCTCGACGACCCCACCGCAACCGCTTCGCGGCAGCGGCCAGCGCTATGCGCAGCGAGCCTCCCTGACCCCAGCCGCGAACCCACCCGCAGGTAGCGAACCGAGCCCAGGCCGCCCCCTCCCCTGCCGCTGCTGGCGCTCTGGACCCGCAGGGTCCGAGACGAGAGCCGCAGCCGACCGGGCGCAATGCCGCCCCACGCGGCAGCCGCCTGCGACACCAACCCACACCGGCCGCCAGGTAGCCAACCAACCTCCACCCCGTCACCGCTGATCCCGTGAATCACAGGCCCGCGCCCTCCCGCGCCCCCGCACTCACCAACTCACCACGACCACTTCGCGGCAGCGGCCAGCGCTATGCGCAGCGAGCCTCTCTAACCTCAGCCCCGAACACGGCGGCAGGCAGTGAACCGTGACCGGCCGCCCCCCTTCCCTGCCGCTGCTGGCGCTTTGGGCCCGTAGGGTCCGAGACGAAAGCCGCACTCGGCCGGGCGCAATGCCGCCCCACGCAACAACAGCCGTTGCGGAGCGCAGCGGAGCCTTCTTGTGGGGATGGCCTCCGTGTGACCGAGGCAGGGACGGGCTGTTCTGTCCCCCCCCCGGATGACGGCACCTCATGGTCCTGGTGCCGGAGTTCCTGATCGCCGGCCTGTCAGGGCGGGGCCCCGCCGAGCCTCCGCCCCGACGGTGGCGGGAACTGCGCGGTCACATGGGCTCGGGATCGGCCCCGTTCCTGCGCGTTCCGTCGCCGTTGCGGTCGTCGTTCTCCGCGTCGTCCGGTTCTTCGGGTACGGGCAACCGCGCGCCCCGGCTGTCCGCGACGCGTAGCGCGTCATGTAGGGACTCGGACAACCTCGTGCCGAGAAAGCGAAGTTCGATGGCGGAAGTGCGCTCGTTCCTGAGCATGTCCCTTGCAAAAGACAGGAGTTGGACTCCGGTGGAGAGCTGTTCGGCCTCCAATCTGTCGGCGAGACGCGATACGCGCCCGGTGCCGCTGCTCGACTTGAGGTAGCAGGGATTTCCCCGCTCGTCCGACCACGGGAGCAGCCGCAGGGTGTCGTTCATCGCGCGACCGCCAGGGCGCTGCGCGCGCTGTTCGGGTACGGGGGTGGGGGCGTAGGCGAGGTGAAGGGATGGGCGATACCGTGGTGCATGTCGTCAACTCCGTGTGATTGATGGCCATGCCCCCGGACCGTTGCAGCGGTCGCGGGGGTCTCTCGCGTATGACATGTCGAATACTGCGAGATTCCGCCCCGGGTATCGAAGCGGTGTGGTAACACCTTTACTGAAAGCGCGCGTTGGGCGCACGCTCGGCACGTCACCAAATGGGCTGCGTGGACACCGAGTTAATGCGAAGAAAGGTTCGACTCATGGAGTTGAACGACGAAAATGGCAAGCTCAGTCCGCGAGTCCGACTGGGGCGGCGGCTACGGCGACTGCGGGAGCGCAAAGGGCTGTCGCTGAGGCAACTGTCCGACGAGGTGGGCGGGTACTCTCACAGCTACCTCGGCCGTGTCGAGCTGGGGGAACAGCTCCCCTCGGAAGCTCTAGTGAACGCGCTGGACAACTACTTCGACACGGACGGAGTACTGGCCGACCTGTTGGAATTGGCGCATGACGCCCTGGTTCCCGACTACAGTCGGAAGGTGCTGGATCGGGAACCGGAAGCCGAACGAATTCAGGTCTTCACCAGCAACCTCGTGCCCGCGCTTTTGCAGACCCGCGAATATATGCGGGAAGTGTTCTGCAAGTTCTACCTGAGGGATCTCGACGATCAGATCGAAGAACGTGTGGAAGCTCGTATGCTGCGGCAGCGAATCCTCAAAAGGGATGAGCCGCCGTACTACTGGGGGATCATGGATGAGGCCGCACTCAAGCGGCCAATTGGTGGTGCAAGGTGCATGGCCGAGCAACTCAAGCATTTGACGCAGATCGCCGCCCAGCGTCACATCACGGTACAGGTGCTGCCATTCGCCGCAGGCGCGTACCCTCTGTCGGGCGGGAGCCTCACCTTGCACACGCTGCCGAATGGCGGAACCTGCACCGCGATTGAGAGTTTCGACTCCGGTGAATCGGCAGAGGCACCGAAGAGGGTACTGGAGCTGGTGCGAAGGTTTGACTTTGTGCGCTCAGTGGCCCTCACTGATGAGAAGTCCCTCGACCTGATCCGCCGTTACCTGAAGGAGTACGAAGGTGCAGAAGATTCCTGATGCATCGGCCTTGGCTGCTTGGCGCAAGTCAAGCTACAGCGAGAGCAATGCAGGCGGTTGCGTCGAGGTGTCGGACGGTTACCCCGCCGGCGTCCCCGTCCGGGACTCCAAGGACCCCCACGGCCCGGCGATCATTTTCGAAGCGGCCGCCTGGTCGACCTTCGTAGCCGCCGTCAAGGGCGAGGGTGGTGACTTCTCCGTCTGAGCGTGGCCGGGCCCCGTACCGACTCCACATCGGTACGGGGCCCAGTCGCGTCAGGAAGCGCAGCGCATCGTCACACCGGACGCAGCCACACCGTGGCCAGCGGTGGCAGGACTGGCAGGATGCTTGTGCGGTGGCCGTGGGAGGCCACGGACTCCGCCTTCATGGGGTCCGGGTTCGTCACGCCGCTGCCGCCGTACCGGGCGGCATCGGTGTTGAGGACCTCGTGCCAGACGGTGAACCCGTTCGGTACGCCGAGCCGGTACTCGTACCGGACCACCGGGGAGAAGTTGGAGACGGCCAGCAGCGGGTCGCCGGAGGCGTCATGGCGGAGGAAGGCGAAGACGTTGTCCTCGCTGGCCTCGCCGTCGATCCAGGCGAAGCCCTCCGGGTCCGTGTCGCGCTGCCATAGGGCGGCCGTGGCCGCGTAGGTGCGGTTGAGGTCGCGGACGAGGTCGCGTACGCCCCGGTGGTCCGGTTCGGCGGAGTACGAGGGGTCGAGCAGCCACCAGTCGGGACCGTGGCCCTCGGACCACTCCGCGCCCTGTGCGAACTCCTGCCCCATGAAAAGCAGTTGCTTGCCGGGGTGGGCCCACATGAAGCCCAAATACGCGCGGTGGTTTGCTCGTTGCTGCCACCAGTCGCCCGGCATCTTGGAGACCAGGGAGCGCTTCCCGTGGACGACCTCGTCGTGGGAGATCGGCAGGACGTAGTTCTCGCTGTACGCGTAGACCATCGAGAACGTCATCTCGTGGTGGTGGTACTTGCGGTGCACCGGCTCCTTGGTCATGTACTCCAGCGAGTCGTGCATCCACCCCATGTTCCACTTCAGGCCGAAGCCCAGGCCGCCGAAGCCGCTGGGGCCCACATGGTGGGTGGCGCGGGTGACGCCGTCCCAGGCGGTGGATTCCTCGGCGATGGTGACGACGCCGGGGCAGCGGCGGTAGACGGTCGCGTTCATCTCCTGGAGGAACGCGACGGCGTCCAGGTTCTCCCGCCCCCCATCGGCGTTGGGGGACCACTCGCCGGGCTCGCGCGAGTAGTCGAGGTAGAGCATCGAGGCGACGGCGTCCACGCGCAGCCCGTCGATGTGGAACTCCTCGCACCAGTACACCGCGTTGGCGACCAGGAAGTTGCGGACCTCCTTGCGGCCGTAGTCGAACTCCAGGGTTCCCCAGTCGGGGTGCGCGGCCCGCGCCGGGTCCTCGTGCTCGTACAGCGTGCGGCCGTCGAACTCGGCAAGTGCCCAGGAGTCCTTGGGGAAGTGCGCCGGCACCCAGTCCACGAGGACGCCGATGCCGGCCCGGTGCAGGGCGTCCACCAGGAACTTGAAGTCGTCGGGGGTGCCGAGGCGAGCCGTCGGCGCGTAGAACCCCGTGACCTGGTAGCCCCACGAACCGCCGAAGGGGTGTTCCGCCACCGGCATCAGCTCTACGTGCGTGAAGCCCAAGTCCGCTACGTACGCCGGGAGTTGTTCGGCGAGCTGGCGGTACGTCAGGCCCGGTCGCCAGGACGGGAGGTGGAGCTCGTACACGGAGAACGGGTTCGCGTGCACAGGGTGGTTCGCGCGGTGGATCAGCCACGCCTCGTCGCGCCATGTGTGGTGCGAGGTGTGCACGATGGACGCGTTGGCGGGCGGGACCTCCGTCCGGCGGGCCATCGGGTCCGCGCGCAGCGTGCGCGAACCGTCCGGGCGCGTGATCTCGAACTTGTACAGCGCGCCCTCGCCGACGCCCGGCAGGAACAGTTCCCAGACGCCGGTGCCGCCGAGCGAGCGCATGGGGGTGGCGGTGCCGTCCCAGTAGGTGAAGTCGCCGACGACGCGTGCGCCGAGGGCGTTCGGGGCCCACACGGTGAACCGCGTGCCGATGACGCCCTGCCACGTCATGGGCTGCGCGCCGAGCGCCCGCCACAGCTCCTCGTGGCGGCCCTCGCCCAGCAGATGCAGATCGAGCTCCCCGAGCGCGGGCAGGAAGTGGTACGGGTCGTGGACCTCGATCTCGTTGTCCTCGTACGTGACCAGGAGGCGGTAGTCGGGGATGTCGCGCAGCGGCAGCAGCCCCGCGAACAGCCCGTCGCCCTCGGGGATCAGGTCTGCCCGCAGGCCCCTCGCGGTGACGGCCACCTTGCGCGCGTACGGGCGCAGGACCCGGAAGGCGACGCCGCCGCGCACGGGGTGTGCGCCGAGCAGCGCGTGCGGATCGTGGTGCGAGCCGTCCAGCAGCCGCCGGCGCTCGTCGGGATCGAGCGGGGGAGCGGTACGCACGCCACGGCCGTTGCCGGGGGAGGGGGATGCGGGGGATGCGGGGGATGCGGGGGATGCGGGGGGCTCGGCCACCGCCGCAGCCGGGGCGGCATCGGGTTTCGGTCCGTGCTTCTCATCAGCCTCCTCCGCGCGCGGGGCGCGCGGCGTCGGCGGCGCGGCGTACGAGGAACGGCGCGGCCGCTCCGGCGGGGCGCTCGGCTTCGGGCCCGGTACGTCCCCCGGCTGGGCGCTCTGTACCGGTGCCGGTGCGTCCTTCGCCGGTGCGCTCGGGCCCCGTACCGGTACGCCCTCGGGCCCGCCGCTCTCGACTTCCGGCAGCGGTACGTCCTCGACCGGCGCGCGCGTACGGCCGGGGAGCGGCGGCAGGCCGCCCGGCTCGGGGGCGGGCGGGGTCTCCACACCCGGAGCACCCGGAGCACCGGGAGCACCCGGAGCCCCCGGAGCGTCAGGAGCCCCCGGAGCAGCCGGAGCGGTCCGCCCCCGGCGCGTGGCGGCCGGGAGGAACGTGGCAGGCACCGCCGGAGGCGCTGGCGGGCCGGGGCGGTCGTCCGCGTGGGGCGGGCGGTTGGTCGGCGGACGTGCGGTCACGGTCTGGTCCTCCTCAAGGCCCCGGCACCGCGGCCGGGGGACGGATCGGTGCTGCGTCGTCGTGCGTCCCGTACGAGTTCCCGACTCCCCCGGCCCAAGCCCGAAACCGTCCCCGAGCCCGAAGCCGTCCCGAAACCCGAAGCCGTCCCCGAGCCCGAAGCCGCCCCCGAGCCCGAAGCCGTCCCCGAGCCCGAAACCGCCCACCGGCTCGTACGACCGGGCCCCCGCCCCAGTGGCCCCGTCCAGCCCACCCGCCCCACCCGCAGCGCCCAGCCCACCCAGTCCCTCACCGCCCATCCCCACCAGGCAGGTCGCCCCCGTGCGCCCCCGCCGCCAGGCGGCGGATCGCGGACATGGGGACCGGGAGCCAGTCGGGGCGGTGGCGGGCCTCGTACAGGACTTCGTAGACGGCCTTGTCGGTGACGTAGGCGCGCAGGAGGGCGGGGTCTTCGCGGGGGTCGGCGCCGGTGACGGCGGCGTAGCCGTCGCAGTACGCGGTACGGGCGCGGTCCGACCAGGCGCTGGTGGCGGCGTGGCCGACGGCCGCCGCGTAGTCGAAGGAGCGGAGCATGCCCGCGAGGTCGCGGGCGACGGGCTGCGGGCGGCGGCGCTCCGTGAGGGGGCGGGCGGGCTCGCCCTCGAAGTCGATGAGGGACCAGCGGCTGTCGGCGGCGGTGCGCAGCGTCTGGCCGAGGTGCAGGTCGCCGTGGATGCGCTGGGCGGTCCAGGTGCGGCCGGCGCGGCCGAGGGCGGCCAGGGACTCGTACGCGGTGTGCAGCGCGGGGCCGTACGGGCGCAGCGCGGGCACGGCGGCGGCGGTCGCCTCCAGCCGCTCGGTCATCGAGACGGCGAGGTGTTCGAGCTGGGGGCGGCGCAGTGTGACGGTGGGGAGCGCGTCGGCGAGCGCGAGGTGCACCTCGGCGGTGGCGTGGCCGAGGGCGCGGGCGGAGGCGGAGAAGTCGGCGCGCAGCGCGAGGGAGTTGAGGGCGAGCTGCCAGCCGTCGGCGGAGGAGGCGAGGAAGTGCTGGAGGACGCCGAGCGTCATCGACTCCCCGCCCGGCTCCGGCGGCAGCGCCTCGTACCAGGCGACCGGCGCCGGCACCCGCGGGCATTTGGCGCGGGCCAGGGCGAGGGGCAGTTCGAGGTCCGGGTTGGCGCCGGGGCAGACGCGCCGGAAGAGCTTGAAGATGTACGTTTCGCCGTACACCACCGAGGTGTTGGACTGCTCGGCCGTCACCAGGCGCGGCGGCAGGTCCGGGTCGATGACGACGTCCGGCGCGTGCGTGAAGCGCAGCGGCCCGAGCCGCCCCGGCGCGCGCAGCCGCTCCAGCAGCACGGTCGAGAGGCGCGGGTCGGCGAGCGCCTCGTACACGGTCAGGCCGCGCAGCGGCCCCTCCGCCGGGCGGCCGATGAGCGCGGGCGCGAGATGCGGCGGGAGCGTCTGGCGGACGCCGAGGAGCAGCTGGTAGCAGTCGGCGGCGTCGGCGGGCTCCGGCTGCCGCTGTGGACCGGACTGCTGGGCCCGTACGAGCAGGTGGAGCAGGCCGGGCGAGGTGCCGCGCGGCGGGCTGGGCAGCAGCTCGGTCACGGCGACGGGGGTGAAGCCCGCGATGGGGCGGCCCTTGCCCGCGAACCAGCGCTGGCGGGGCAGCCACTCGGCGAGCATCGGCACGAGCGAGGCGAGCACCCCGGCGTCCCCCGCGGCGGTGTGGCCCTGTCGTCCGACAGCCGCGGCGGCAGCCGCCGCGGCGCTCCCGCTGTTCGCTTTGGCACGGGCCGAGAAACCTTCCGGCATGGCGTCGCGTCCTTTCCCCGGGCACACGACAGTTAGGGCGAAGTGTCCCGGATTGCGGCAGAGACTGTGCGGCGGTGCGGGACGTGTCGGACGAGGATCGTCCATACGGTCAGCCCGTACGGCCGGGTCGAACAGTCGAGAGTGCGTCCGGTCCGTACGGCCGGCGGGGCGGACGCGATCCGGGAAGCCCGGCCCGTGCGGCAAGCGGTAATAGGGAGACTGCCCAGGGGCGGGTGGTGAAAACGCCCGTGCGCGCTGGGGTGCGCGCGCGGGCGCGGGTCCGCTCGGCAGCCGTCGGGCGGCTTGGTGTACGGCCTGTGGGCGGCACGGTGGACGGTCGGTGGACAGGGGGCGGCTCAGCGGAGGCCGGGCGGTTCGCCGTGGCGCAGCCGGAACCAGTAGAAGCCGTGGCCCGCGAGGGTCAGCAGATACGGCAGCTCGCCGATGGCCGGGAAGCGGACGCCGCCGATCAGCTCGACCGGATGGCGGCCGTTGAAGGCTTGCAGATCCAGCTCGGTGGGTTGCGCGAACCGGGAGAAGTTGTTCACGCACAGGACGAGGTCGTCCCCGTGCTCGCGGAGGAAGGCGAGCACGGCGGGGTTGGAGGAGGGCAGCTCGGTGTACGAGCCGAGCCCGAAGGCCCGGTTCTGCTTGCGGATCTCGATCATCCGGCGGGTCCAGTGCAGCAGCGACGCGGGGCTGGACATCGACGCCTCCACGTTGGTGACCTGGTAGCCGTAGACCGGATCCATGATCGTCGGGAGGAAGAGCCGGCCGGGGTCGCAGGAGGAGAACCCGGCGTTCCGGTCCGGGGTCCACTGCATCGGCGTGCGCACCGCGTCCCGGTCGCCGAGCCAGATGTTGTCGCCCATGCCGATCTCGTCGCCGTAGTAGAGGATCGGCGAGCCGGGCAGCGAGAGCAGCAGGGCCGTGAACAGCTCGATCTGATTGCGGTCGTTGTCGAGGAGCGGGGCGAGCCGCCGCCTGATGCCGATATTGGCGCGCATTCGCGGGTCCTTGGCATACTCCGCGTACATATAGTCGCGCTCTTCGTCCGTGACCATTTCCAGCGTCAGCTCGTCGTGATTGCGCAGGAAGATGCCCCACTGGCAGCGGGCCGGAATCGCCGGGGTCTTGGCGAGGATCTCGGAGACCGGATAGCGGGACTCGCGCCGCACGGCCATGAAGATGCGCGGCATGACGGGGAAGTGGAACGCCATATGGCACTCGTCGCCTCCCTGGTGGAAGTCGCCGAAGTAGTCGACGACGTCCTCGGGCCACTGATTGGCCTCGGCCAGGAGCACGGTGTCCGGGTAATGGGCGTCGATCTCGGCCCGTACCCGCTTGAGGAAGTCATGCGAACGGGGGAGGTTCTCGCAGTTGGTGCCCTCCTCCGCGTACAGATACGGGACCGCGTCCAGCCGGAATCCGTCGATGCCCAGGTCCAGCCAGAAGCGCAGGGCGGCCAGTACCTCCTCCTGGACGTCGGGGTTCTCGTAGTTGAGGTCGGGCTGGTGCGAGAAGAAGCGGTGCCAGTAGTACTGCTTGCGCACCGGGTCGAAGGTCCAGTTGGAGGACTCCGTGTCGACGAAGATGATCCGCGCGTCCTGATACTGCTTGTCGTCGTCTGCCCAGACGTAGTAGTCGCCGTACGGCCCCTCGGGATCGGTGCGCGACTGCTGGAACCACTCGTGCTGATCGCTGGTGTGGTTCATGACGAAATCGATGATCACGCGCATGCCGCGCTGGTGGGCGGCGTCCACGAATTCGACGAAGTCGGCGAGGTCGCCGAATTCCGGCAGCACCGCCGTATAGCAGGAGACGTCATAGCCGCCGTCGCGCAGCGGCGACTGGAAGAAGGGCGGCAGCCACAGGCAGTCGACGCCCAGCCATTGCAGGTAGTCGAGCTTCGCGGTGATGCCCTTGAGGTCGCCGACGCCGTCGCCGTTGCTGTCCTGGAAGGAGCGGACGAGCACCTCGTAGAAGACGGCGCGCTTGAACCAGTCGGGGTCCCGGTCCTTCGCCGGCGTGTCCTCGAACGTGTCCGGCACGGGTTCGTTGACGATCATTTTGTGGGTGACCCTCCGATCGGTGAGGACGGTCGCAGCGAGAACACGTGCGCGGGCGCCGGGTCGCGACCCGGCTCCAGGCGCACATAGTTGTCCCTGCCCCAGTGGTAGGTCTCACCGGTGAGCTCGTCGCGCACCGGGACGGACTCATGCCAGTCGAGGCCGAGTTCCGGCATGTCCAACGAGACCGTCGCCTCCTGGGTGTGGTGGGGGTCGAGGTTGACGACCGTAAGGACGCATGAGGCGCCGGACCGCTTGGAATAGGCGATGACGGCGTCGTTGTCGGCGCGGTGGAAACGGAGGTTGCGCAGGTGCCGCAGGGCCGGATGGCGGCGGCGGAGCCGGTTGAGCGTGGTGATCAGCGGTGCGATGGAGCGTCCGGCGCGCTCGGCCGCCGCCCAGTCCCGAGGCCGCAGCTGATACTTCTCGGAGTCCAGATACTCCTCGCTGCCGGCCCGTACGGCAGTGTTTTCGCACAGCTCGAATCCCGCGTAGACACCCCAAGCGGGGGAGAGGGTCGCGGCGAGCACGGCCCGCGCCTCGAACGCGGGACGGCCGCCCTGCTGGAGATACGCGTGCAGGATGTCCGGGGTGTTGACGAAGAGGTTCGGCCGCATGTAGGCGGCGCTCTCCCCGGCCAGTTCCGTCAGATAGTCGGTGATCTCCTGCTTGCCATTGCGCCAGGTGAAGTAGGTGTACGACTGCTGGAACCCAAAAGCGGCGAGCGTGCGCATCACGGCCGGCCGGGTGAACGCCTCGGCGAGGAAGATGACATCCGGATCGGTGCGGTTGATGTCCCCGATGACCTTCTCCCAGAAGGCGACCGGCTTGGTGTGCGGATTGTCGACGCGGAAGATCCGCACCCCGCGCGCCATCCAGAACCGCAAAAGCCGGCGGGTCTCGCGGACGATGCCCGTCCAGTCCTCGTCGAACGCGACGGGGTAGATGTCCTGGTACTTCTTCGGCGGATTCTCGGCATAGGCGATGGTGCCGTCGGCGCGGTGGCGGAACCACTCGGGGTGCTTCTCCACCCAGGGGTGGTCCGGGGAGCACTGCAGCGCGAAGTCGAGGGCGACCTCCAGGCGCAGTTCGCGGGCGCGCGCGACGAAGTGCTCGAAGTCCTCCAGGGTGCCGAGATCGGGGTGGACCGCGTCGTGCCCGCCGTCGGCGGAGCCGATCGCCCAGGGGCTGCCCACGTCGTACGGGCCTGCGCTCAGCGCATTGTTGGGGCCCTTGCGGTAGGCGGTTCCGATGGGGTGGATGGGCGGCAGGTAGACGACGTCGAAGCCCATCGCGGCCACGGCGGGCAGTCGCCGGGCTGCCGAGAGAAACGTTCCGCTGCGCGGGGGCTCGCCCTCCCGCACCACCGCGCCCTCCGAACGCGGGAACAGCTCGTACCAGGACCCGAACAGCGCCCGCTCCCGCTCGACGAGCAGCGGCAACGGCCTTGAGGCGGTGAGCAGTTCGCGCAGCGGATAGCGGGTCAGCGGCGCGCGGGCCGCGGGGGCGAGGGCCGCGGCGAGCCGGTCGGCAGCCGACCGCGACACGTCGCGCAGCGCGTCGACCGCCGCCAGCACCGCCTCCCGCCCCTCCCGCTTGGGCACCCCGGCGGCGGCCCGCTCGTACAGCTGGGCCCCCTCCTCCAGGACCAGCGCGCAGTCGATCCCGGCGGGGACCTTGATGCCCGCGGCGTGCCGCCAGGTGGCCAGCGGATCGCTCCACGCCTCCACCGTGTACGTCCAGCGGCCCTCCGCCCGCGGGGTGACCTCGGCGCCCCAGCGGTCCGTACCCGGAGCCAGCTCGCGCATCGGCGTCCACGGGCCGCACCGGCCGGCCGGGTCGCGCAGCACCACATTGGCGCCGACCGCGTCATGGCCCTCCCGGAAGACCGTGGCGCTGATCTGGAATTCCTCCCCGACCACCGCCTTCGCCGGGCGGCGTCCGGAGTCGATCAGCGGGCTGATGTCCAGGACGGGGATACGACCGATCATGGGCTCACCTGGAGGTCGGGCTGGTTCGGGGTCTGTTCTTTCTATCGGCTCCACGGGCGCGGGGCGGGCTGTGGGCATGACGGCTCCTGTCCGCGTTCACTCGGTGGGCGGAAGAGGGATGGGCCATGGGGGGCGGCTTGCGGGTGCGCGCAGGTACGTACCGAGTGAGCCTTCCCGCGCATCCCAGTCGGGCATTCTCGGAATGCGGCGACTGCGGGAGCGCGATTTCCCCTGTATCCCGCGGCGAGGGCGCGAGAAGGCCCCGCCTTCAGGGGCGGGGCCTTCTCGGTCGTGCCGCGGATTCAACGGGTTCAACGAATTCACGGTCAGGATCCGACGCGCAGGAGTTTGTCGGATGTCAGCGGTCCGGCTCCGCCGACTCTGCCCGGCGTGGACGCCCGTACCAGTGCGTCGCCCACCTCCGCCGGGCGCGCCGACGGATGATCGGCCAGATAGAGCGCGGCGGCGCCCGCGGCGTGCGGCGCGGCCATCGAGGTGCCCGACAGCGTGGCGCTCGCCGTGTCGCTCGTGTGCCCCGCCGAGACGATGGCGGCGCCGGGCGCGAACAGGTCCACCGCGGGGCCCCAGTTGGAGAACCGCGCCCTGCGGTCGCCGGCGTCCGTGGCGCCGACGGTGATCGCCTCCTCGACCCGCGCGGGCGAGGAGAGGTCGGCGGGCGCGCCGTTGTTGCCCGCGGCGATGGTGTAGGTCACCCCGGACGCGATGGAGTTCCTTACGGCCGCGTCGAGTTGAGGGTTGGCGAAGCCGCCGATGCTGAGGTTGGCGACGGCCGGCTTCCTCGCGTGCGCCGTCACCCAGTCGATGCCCGCTATGGCCTGGGCGGTGGTGCCCGTCCCCCGCGCGTCCAGCACCCGCACGCCGACCACCTCGGCCCGCTTCGCCACGCCGTACCGCGTGCCCGCGACGGTGGCGGCCACGTGGGTGCCGTGGCCGTTGGCGTCCTCGGCGACGGCGTCGTTCCCGACGAAGTCCCAGCCGCTGACGGCCCGGCCGCCGAAGTCCCGGTGGGTGGTGCGGATACCGGTGTCGAGGACGTAGACGGTGGTGCCCCGCCCCGCGCTCGCGGGCGCGGTGTACGAACCGTCGAGGGGGCGGTCCGCCTGGTCGATGCGGTCGAGACCCCAGGAGGGCGGGGCCGGTTGGCGGGCTTGGTCCGGGGCACGGGAGGACTGGTTCGGCTGGTCGGTTTGGTCCGGGCCCCGGGCAGGCGTGTTCGGCTGGTGGGCGCGGTTCGTGGGTCGGGAGCGGTTCGAGGTACGGGAGCCGAGGTCCGGTTCGTCGTGCTTCAGCGTCACCTCGGTGTCCTGTGTGACGGAGGCGACCACCGGGTCGGCCGCGAGCCGCCGCGCGCGGTCCGCGTCGGCCCGTATCGCGTAGCCGTTCAGCGCCGTGCCATAGGTGTGCCGGATCCGCGCCCCGTACGACCGTACGAGCTTCCGCCCCGCCCCGGACGATGCCGCGACGCCGCCCGCGCCGGTCTTCAGCGTGACGATGTAGCTGCTGTTCACGGCGGCGGGCGAGCCGGCGGCGAGGACGCGGCCCGACGGCGGTGCGGCGTACGCCGGGAGCGCGACCGCGGTGAGGACGGCCGCCGTGGCGCAGGCGGTCAGCGCCTCGCCCAGTCGGCGGCGGCTGGTGCGCGACAAGGCCATGCCCTGAGCCTCCTTCTCCACTGCTGCGCTACTCGGCACGTGTCTCACACCTTCCCGTGGGCCACGGACCGGTACAAGGCCGCTCATGGGGGTGGAATCGGCCAAATCGCCCGGGTGGGCGGTGGGCGGCGGGGCCGGGGATCCGTCCGTCGTGCGTGGTCGCGGGGCATAGACCGGCGTGGCCTGCCGGTGTCCGTTGCCACCTGCTGCCGGCTGTCGTGGGGTTGTCCGGGACCCGCGGCCGGTTGTCGGGACCCGTGGCCCCTCCCGCCGCTAACGTCGAAGCGTGAAGGCCATTCGTCGATTCAGCGTGCGCCCCGTCCTTCCCGAGCCCCTACGACCGCTCAGCGAACTGGCGCGCAATCTGCGCTGGTCCTGGCATTCCGAGACCCGTGACCTCTTCCACGCCGTCGCCCCCGAGGGCCACCGCGCCGCCGACTGCGACCCGCTGCGGCTGCTGGGCGCCGTGTCCGCGGGGCGGCTGGCGCAGCTGGCCGGGGACCGGCGGTTCCTGCGCCGGCTCACGGCCGCCGCCGACGATCTGCACGACTACCTGGGCGGCCGGCGCTGGTACCAGGAGCAGAGCGACGACCTGCCGGCCGCCGTCGCCTATTTCTCGCCCGAGTTCGGCGTGACCGGGGCCCTGCCGCAGTACAGCGGCGGCCTCGGCATCCTCGCCGGGGACCACCTCAAATCCGCCAGCGACCTCGGCGTCCCGCTCATCGGCGTCGGGCTCCTCTACCGCCACGGCTACTTCCGCCAGTCCCTCTCCCGCGAGGGCTGGCAGCAGGAGCACTACCCGCTGCTCGACCCCCACGAGCTGCCGCTCGCCCTGCTCCGCGAGGCCGATGGCTGCCCCGTCCACGTCGCACTCGCCCTGCCCGGCGGGCGCTCGCTGCGCGCGTACGTCTGGCAGGCCCAGGTCGGCCGGGTGCCGCTGCTGCTCCTCGACTCGGACGTGGAGGAGAACGACCCGCGCGAACGCGACGTCACCGACCGGCTGTACGGCGGCGGCAGCGAGCACCGGCTGCTCCAGGAGATGCTGCTGGGCGTCGGCGGGGTGCGGGCGGTACGCGCGTACTGCCGGCTCACCGGCCACCCGGGTCCCGAGGTGTTCCACACCAACGAGGGGCACGCGGGCTTCCTCGGACTGGAGCGTATCCACGAACTCGCCGCCGACGGGCTGGAGTTCGCGCCCGCGCTGGAGTCCGTACGGGCGGGTACGGTCTTCACGACGCACACGCCCGTACCGGCCGGCATCGACCGCTTCGACCGGGAACTGGTGGCCCGGCACTTCGGCACGGGCGCCGAACTCCCGGACATCGACATCGAACGCGTCCTCGCGCTCGGCCTGGAGACCTACCCCGGCGGCGACCCGAACTGCTTCAACATGGCCGTCATGGGGCTGCGCCTCGCCCAGCGCGCCAACGGCGTCTCCACGCTGCACGGCGAGGTGAGCCGGCGGATGTTCGCGGGGCTGTGGCCGGGCTTCGACGCGGCGGAGGTGCCGATCACGTCCGTGACCAACGGGGTGCACGCCCCCACCTGGGTCGCGCCGGAGGTCTTCCGGCTCGGCGCCCGGCAGATCGGCGCGGGGCGCACCGAGGACGCGCTGGCGGTGGGCGGCTCCGAGCGCTGGGACGCCGTCGCCGAGATCCCCGACGGCGAGATCTGGGAGCTGCGCCGCTCGCTGCGCGAACAGCTCGTGACGGAGGCGCGGGAACGCCTCGCCGCGTCCTGGCGGGAACGCGGCGCGGGCGCGGCCGAACTCGGCTGGATCGACGGGGTGCTGGACCCGGACGTGCTCACCATCGGCTTCGCGCGCCGCGTCCCCTCGTACAAGCGGCTGACCCTGATGCTCCGCGACCGCGACCGGCTGATGGAACTGCTGCTCCACCCGGAGCGGCCCATCCAGATCGTCGTCGCGGGCAAGGCCCACCCGGCGGACGACGGCGGCAAGCGGCTCGTACAGGAACTGGTGCGCTTCGCCGACGACCCGCGCGTACGGCACCGCATCGTCTTCCTGCCGGACTACGGCATGACGATGGCTCAGAAGCTGTACCCCGGCTGCGACATCTGGCTCAACAACCCCCTCCGCCCGCTGGAGGCGTGCGGCACCAGCGGAATGAAGGCGGCGCTCAACGGCTGCCTCAACCTGTCCGTCCTGGACGGCTGGTGGGACGAGTGGTACGAGCCCGACTTCGGCTGGTCCATCCCCACGGCGGACGGCGCGGCCGTGGACCACGACCGCCGGGACGACCTGGAGGCGGCGGCCCTGTACGACCTGCTGGAGGAGCGGATCGCGCCGCGCTTCTACGAGCGGGGCGCGGGCGGCCTGCCGGAGCGGTGGATCGACATGGTCCGCCGGACGCTGGTCACCCTGGGCCCGAAGGTGCTCGCGGGACGCATGGTGCGGGAGTACGTACAGCAGCTCTACGCCCCCGCGGCCCGCGCCCACCGCTCCCTGGACCCGGCCGCCGCGCGCGAACTGGCGGACTGGAAGGCGCGGGTGCGCGACGCGTGGGCGGGCGTGGCCGTCGACCACGTGGAGACGTCGGCGACGACTCCTCCGGCGGCGGCCGGCGGCGTCAACGGCACGGCCGAACTCGGCTCGACGCTCGCCCTGCGGGTCCGCGTCGCCCTCGGCGGCCTCGACCCCGCGGACGTGGAGGTCCAGGCGGTGGCTGGCCGCGTCGACGAGTCCGACCGCATCACCGACCCCACCACCGTCCCCCTCAAACCCACCGCCGGCCCCGACCTCGACGCCGGCTGGCTCTACGAGGGCCCCTTGACCCTCAGCCGCACGGGCCCCTACGGCTACACGGTCCGCATCCTCCCCGCCCACCGGCTGCTGGCGAGCCCGGCGGAACTGGGCTTGGTGGCCGTGCCGACGGAGACGAGGGGGGAGGCGGCGGGGGTGCTGATGAGGTGAGGGGGACGGGTGGGAGTACGGGCGTGCGGGCGTACTGGCATAGGGGCGTACGGATGGGGCGGACGTACGGGCGCGGGCCTGCGGTTGTCGGGGCTCGGGTGCAGGAGGCGCGGGTTCAGGCGCGCGGGGGGCGTCCGTAGCGGCGGCGGTAGGCGGCGGTGCCCTGCCGCCGCTCGGCCCGGTTGTGCGGAACGAGAGCGGCGGCCTCCGCGGCCCGCGCCGCTTCCTCCGCCTCGTGGGCGCGCACCCGCCGCTCGTAGTCGATCCGGGCTCCGATCTCGGCCGGAGTGAACCGCACGAACGACGCGGCAGCCACCTCCCCGATCCCGAACGCCACCACCGCCGGCACCACCGGCGCGGCCACCACCAGCACCCACCGACTGTTCAGCGCCCCGCTCCCGCGCCCGCCCCGGCGCCGCGCCGCCCACGCCTCCTTCGGCGTCGGCGGCGCCCCGGCGGGCTTGCGCCGATACCGCACGAAGCCGAACACGAGCCCGCCGACGGCGAGAACGCCCTCCACGATGTCGAGCCCCCGGCGAAACGACGCCGAGAACTCGAAGGCCGAGACGAACCCCTCGTAGAAGGCCCCCGCGACAGCGGCCACAAAGGCCATGAGCACCAGGTGAAACCCGCCGAGAGCCACACGCCGCAGCCAATAGCCGACGCCCCGGTCGACCCACGTCGTGCCCCAGAGGGGGACGGACTCGGGTTCCACCGCACCGTGCGGGACGACTGGCATCGCTGTGCTCATCTCGGTTATCGGAAAGGGTCGCGGGACGGGTCTCAGAAAAGGCTCGATACGCCGTGCCACAATTTCTTGCCCTTGTCCCCTACCCAGTGGGCGCTGCCGCTCACCATGTCCTTTCCGGCATCCCACGCCTGGACTTCCGAATGGCCGATTCCGTAGAGCGTTCCGGCGAACACCCCATGGTCATGGATGTCCTCGCTCCAATGCTCGTGGAAGAGTTTGTCGGCGAACGTGCTCACGCCCACGACGACCGCGCCGCCGACCGCCGCCGTCGCCACGACGGCGTCCGCCGGCAGTGAGGCCGTGGCCAGGGCGGCCGCGCCCACCCCGGCGCCGAGCCCGACCAGCCCGCCGCCCACGTCGACCAGCGCCGAGTGCTTCCAGGACCAGCCCTTGTCGTGGTCCTGCTTGGCTTCGAGCCCGCCCACCGCCACGGTGGCGGCCACGTCGATGACCGGGATCTCCTTCAGGAAGTCCGGTGCGCCCTTGACGAGCCTGCTGCCTTCGAGCGCGTCCGCGAGCTTGTAGCTCAGCTGCCGGTCATAGGGCAGATGGGCGCTGCCGTTCTCGGCCCGCGCCAACGACCGCTCCAGGGAGTCCAGCCGATCGGAGGCCGCCCGCCATTCCCCGTGCAATTTGAATGCCTTGGGGAGGTTCTTCTCCGCTGTCTTGAACTTGGCTTCTTCGCCCTCAAGCGCTTTCAGCGCCGCGTCGTGCTCGCGCTGAGCTTCGGGAAGGTCCTTGGCGGCGTCCAGGTGGAGCTGCCGTTCGCCGTCGGTCTTCGCGGTCCAGAGGCCACGGAGATAGTCGGCTACGACGATCTTGTCGCCTTTCGCCATCGGCTCGTCGGGGTCGATCGACGCGTACAGCTTGTCGAGTCGCTTCGCCGCGTCGATCCTGGCGCGCTGCGCCTCGTGCATCAGCTTCTTGTAGAGCGTGGCGTAGTCGTCGAGATCGCCCATCGCCGTCTTTTCCTCGGCGGACGGCGGGTTGTTCGTCATGAGACTTCCGGGCACGCCCTTGGGGCCTACGGGCACGCCCTTGCGTGCGGCCACATCGGCCGCGTTCTGGAGCGCCGAGTTGGCGGTCGAAAGGGCCGTCGCCAGATCGGCGAGAGTCTCTCCCACCGCTTCCACCAGATCGGCGAATCCACCGGCGGTTATCGCGTCCACACTCCATCGGGCACGGAACGACTTGGCCGCGTCGCCTTTCCAGCCGGCGTCGTGGACCAGCCCCTCGACGCCCCTGCTCAACGGCTTGACGACACCGTTCAGCTCCTTCTTCGCGCCTTTGAGGGCGGTACCCATCGCCGTCAGACCGCTGATGTCCCCGCCGACCCATGATTCGCTCATGTCCTGAATACCATTCCGCTCACGGCATGAGGTCTTCGAAGACCCCGTGCACATCGATGTCATGCCGCTGGAACGAGTCGTGCGCGTACTTCAGCAGATCGCCGTGGTCCTCGATCCGGCCGGCCAGCTTGGCGTGGAGCCCGGCGATGGCGTACATCATCGAGTGAATGGCCGAGTCCAGCCCGGCGTCGCCCGACGCGGCGATGGCCGGGGCGACGTTCGTCTTGAGTTTCGCGTAGTTGCCGGCTTCCTTGTGGAAGGTGCCGGACATGCTCTTCAAATCGCCGAGAACTACCTTGAAATCCACGCTCATCGCACCGCCTCCGCGTACGCCCGGACCGCGTCCGGGGTCCAGGACCGCGCCTCCGGCGCGACCTCCGGATCGATATGGAGCCGCCCCAGCCCATTCGACATCATCAGCTCCGCGTACCAGCCGGCCCGCACCACGATCCACGGCTGGGCCTCGCCCAGCGCCCTTACGAGACGGTCCAGTTCGGTGAACGCGACAGGCATGAGATCCCCGCCGGGGAGCCGCAGGAGTTCGAATCCGATCCCCGGCCGGACCTCGGGGTCGCTCGGATACCGCGGATGCGCGGGTACGAAGAGCCGCCCGTCGGGTGCGACCGGCGGTTTCCGGCGTTCAGGAGCCGGGCCGTCATCGCGGCTGAATTCAGAGATGCGCGAAAACACCATGGATATCCCCCGTGCGATCGCCCCGTTTCGCAGTTCCGCCGGGGCGCATTAATTCGGCCGACCCTAGCATCGACCTTCTTCGGATACATTCATGCCCAGCCCCATGGAGTGCAAAATGAACGCCAACTCCGCCAGTCGGCGGCGCGGACGGAGGGGAACTCGGCCCGCGCGGGCTGTGAAGGCCCGGAGGTAATCCCTTAAAGTGCACAAGTGGCAAATGATCCTGATGTGCCGGGATTTGACTGCCCCACTCCGCGCCCGCTTCGGCTGCCTCGGCGCCGCCCGGCTCCGAGATGGGGCGGGAAAGCCGGTATGAGAGGGTCGGTGCTCATCGAATGGCTCCGGCGCCGATTAGGATTCGGCGGTATTCCCGGAGCATCGGATGAATCATCGGACGACGGAGGAATACGAAGTGACCACGCCACCGCGGGAGCCGGGCCCGCCACTGCCGCGGAAGCGCTGGAGCAGGGGGAAGACGATCGCCTTCGCGGTGGTCGTCGTCATCGCGGTTCTGGTCGCGGTGTTCTCGATCACCGGCAAGAGCAAGGACAACGGGCAGGCGCACAAACTGTCGACGCCGCAGACCCTCGAAAAGGGCGCGTACAGCATGACGCGCAGCCACAAGGGCGGCGACGTCGCCGGCCTCCAAGGCGGCAAAGGCCCTGGGATGCATGACATGACGGGCGTCAGCGGCTCCTACGCCAAGATGCCGCGCTCCACCCAGCACAGCATCCTGAACTTCGACGGCGCCTACGGGACCGTCAGCGATCCGCACCGCGCCCTGTCGGGCCTGCTCACGTATATGCAGGACAGCGGCGAGGGGGACGTCGCCGTACCGGCGAAGGAGACCACCCCCACCGGCGCATCGTCCCCCGTGACCTGCGAAGTCACCAAGACGACCGGCGACAACGGCAAGTCGGCCTACCTCCCGATGTGCGCCTGGGCGGACTCCGGCACCGTCGGAGTCGTCGCCGAGAACGATTTCGGTCGCCCTGCCACGTCGGCTGACGCCGTCGATCTGGACACCTTCGCCCGCAAGGTGGACGCGATCCGCGAAGAGATCCGCAGCTGACGCCTGCGCCGCGGCAACTGCTTGGGCGGAGGTGCGGACGCGGTGACAGGGGGCCGTCAGGGACTGGTCAATGCCGGGTCAATGGGCGGCCAGCAGCCGCTCAAGAACCGGCGCGAATTCGGCATGCGCGTATGCCTATGGGCGGAATTCGACGGATGCGGGGCAGCCTGGCGGTACTACCTTGAGGCGCGATTCAGCGTGCGAAACCGCACGCGAGAGGCCGCAAGGGGAGAGAGTCGCATGGGGGAGCAGGTGGCGTCCCGCATCCTCGACTATGTGGGGGACGACGCGGATGACGCGGCCGTGGCGGGGCGGTCGAGAGTGCCGGCGTATTCGACGCCGGTGTTTGTGCCGGCCCATCCGCGATATCCGGACGAGGGTCCGCCGAAGATCGCGTTCGAGTTGTTGCGGCATCCCGCCGGCCCCGCTGTTCCGGTGGCCTTCACCAGTCTGCAGAAGCTGGTCGATGCGCTGGGTCCGGCCCAGCCGTGGATGGCGTCCTCCATCGGCCCGTTCGTCGAGGCCATGCGCGAGGCGAACCTGCCGAAGGTGCATCTTGACCCGGTGATCGCGACCGGTCATCGCAATTGGCAGCTCGAAGGCGTCGAGACATACGCGCGGGAGCTGAGCTCATGACGGACCTCAAAGCTGTACTGGGCGACATCGGCGCCATGAGCGAGACGTTCCATCGGGAGGGCGGGAATTTCCGGAAGCTTTCGCACGCCGTGTCGCCTCCCGTCGTGTCGGCCGGAGACGGAGCGCTGGATTCCTCGATCAAGGCGATGGCGGAACTCATCACCCAGCTGCACAAGAGCCTGGCCGACCGGATAGAGGACCACGGCGCCAAGGTGAAGTACGCGCATGATTCGTTCCAGCGGAACGATATCGATGTGCACGACCTGTTCGAAGACTTGATGGGCAAGCACAAGGAAGATACGCCGGGCTGACGTCCCGCAGGCAATCGGGGCGAAGGATCGACGGTTGTGCAGGACCGGGGCGGCAGGGACGGGGGATGGGGAGACAGTGGCAGAGAGCTGGGTCGGCGGGGACATCGGCGGTCTCGCGCATATGGGAGCGGCGTACACCGGTGCCAAAAAGGAGCTGGAGGGGCCGCTCAAGCCCATTGGCCGGTGTGTGGACGCCCTGGTCAAGGATGCCGGATGGCAGGGCGACGCGGCCGACCAGTTCAACGCCGCATGGAGCGTCGACGCGATGACGGCTGGGGCTTTCGCCACTTTGGTGAGCGAGACCGGAGACACTCTGACGACGCTCTCCGGCCACCTCAAGGCCGCTGAGCACGCTTTGCAGAACGCGGAGGACGTGGCCGTGCGGGCCGGTGTTCCCATGAAGGCCAAGGGCGTTCCGGACGATCTGCCGGCGGATGCGGAAAGTAAGGCGAAGTCCGCGCTGAGCACCTACGTGACAGTCCGCAAGGAGGTTCTGCACACGGCTCAACAGGCTCGTCTCGACGCCGCTGAACGTCTCAACAAGCTGTTCGATGACGTCACCGTGGCACCCGGCGACATGATCACCGTCGCGGACTATCTGCGAGGTCTGTACGCGGTCGACAGCGAAGCCAGACGCGGCAAGGGGAAGGACGCCGCGACCAAGCTCGACGCCGCGAAGCAGGCGGAGATCGAGGCCAAGAAGGAATGGCGCAGAGAACGCAAGGCGTTCGAGGCCGAGGGCAAGAAGCTTCCCAAGGACTTCCCGGCGAAGGGCGCATATCGCGATGCGATCGCCCAAGTGGAGGACCTTAAGACGCGGATCGCCGCTGCTGAGCATGGCAGCAGCCGGGTGCCGTACGACCGCGAATTGAACGTGAAGGTAGCGGACGCGGCCAAGGTGCTGAGGGCGGGAGAAGGAATCGAGAAACTCCCGGAGTTCTTGCGGGAGATGCCGGTCGTGGATGTCGCCGCCGCCGGGGCCTGCGGCATTCTGGAGGCCAAGGGCGACCACGACGAGGGATGGTCGTGGAAGCACTCGCTGATCGTGGACGGCACGGCGAACTTCGGTGGGCTGGCCGCCGGGACAGCGGTGACGGCGCTCGGGGTCGTGGGGGCGGGGGCGGCCGGGTTCACCGCGCCGGTATGGGCGGTGGCGGGAGTAGGCGGCGCCGCCGTCGTTCTCAGCACGGAATTCATCGACAACGCCATCCATGAGCACTGGAGTGAGGACATCCACGATTTCGGTGTGGTGGGCGGCGTTCTGCACGGCACGGGCCACGTCGCCAGTGAGACGGTGGACGACGCCGGCAAGCTCGTGACCGGGGCGGCGAAGGGGGTCTGGCATGGCATCAAGAGCATCTTCTGAATCCGCCGAGCCCGCAAAGCTCCCCCTTCTCGGCACCAGTTGGTACCGCCGCGGTGCGGGGTACTGGGCACGCAGGATCGCGCTGGCAGGCTTCCTGTTGATGGGACTGCTGCTCCTGGGCTTCTTCGTGACGGGTGTCTACCTGCGCATCGTGGCCGGACTCTCGCCGACCGTGCGCTTGGTGTGCCACATCGCGCAGATACTCGCCTGCTGCGCCTTCCTGGCCTGGGGCTGGAAGGCGGCGCGTAGGCAAATTCAGGAGAAGCGGCTGAATCCGCCCACGCCGACGGGGGCTTGGCAGCGACAGCGGGAGGATTCGCGGCGAGGGATGTCGCTGGCCATCGTGGGACGGGTCGTCGCTCTCTTCGCCATGCCGGTGCTTCCGGCGGTGATCGCGTATCTGATCGGTGCGGTCTGTGCGGGTGTGTTCGCGCGCGAACTGCCCATGGAGATCGGCGCGCGCCGATCTCTGGAGCGGGAGCGGGAGCGATCCGGAGCGGACAGCGCGGGCCGCCGATGACCGCCGCGTCCACGTCCCTGCCGCCTGCCCTCCCCGGCCTCGGCACCACCTGGTACGAGCGCGGCGCGCCCTACTGGTCGCGGCGCGTGGTCACCGGCGTGCTGTGGCTGGCCGTCACCGTGTTCGTGTGCTTTCTCGCCGTCAGCCTCTACCAAGGCTTCCGCGACCAGCTTCCCTCCGGTGTCCGCACGGTCTGGGACGGCGTCCAGGCCGTGGCGGGCTGTGCGGCGCTCGTGTGGGGATGGCTCGTGCAGCGGCGGGGGCACCGCGCGAAACTGGCCGATCCGCCCACGCCGGAGCAGGCATGGGACCGCAAGTCGGACGAGAAGCGCCGCACCACGGGGCCGGCCGCGCTCGGGCGCATCGTCGCGGTCCTGGCCGCCCCGGTGGCACCGGCCGTCGCGGCGTTCGCGCTGGGGTGGGTCTGTGCCGTGATGACGGTGCGGGAGTATCCGAGCGAGGTCGGTGCGCGAAGGGCCCTGGGGCAGGAGGCGTGAGGCCGGCGCGAGCGGGGTTACGAGCATCCGCTGAGGAGCCGAAACCGGTTGCTCTGCCGGGCATCGGCAGGACCTGGTACAAGCGGGGTGTCGGGTACTGGATGCATCGGACGAGACTGGCCGTCGGCCAGTTGCTGTTGACGGTGCTTGTGGGCTTCTTCGCCGGAGCCGCCTACAGCGGATTCGCCGATGTACTTCCACCCACGGCGCGCGTGGTGGCCGGAGTGCTGGAAGTGGTCGGCTCTTGCGTGGCGTTGGTGTGGGGCTGGCGGTCGACCCGTAAGCAGATACGGGAGAAACTGCTCAATGCCCCTACGCCGGAGCAGTCGTGGCGGAATATGCGGGCGAGCCGGAGCCGGGCCGCGGGGCAGGCGGCCGGAGGCCGGTGGATCGTCCTCCTGGCACCGCTGTTGGTGCCGCTGGTCGCGTACCTGCTGGGAATGGTGTGCGCGAGCGCGTTCATCCGGGAACTGCCTTCCGAGGTCGGTGCGCGAAGGGCCCTGGGGCAGGAGGCGTGAGGCCGGGGCTCAGGTTGTTGTTGCTCGGTGGTATAGGCGGGCCACGGTGTTGTTGAAGTAGGGGGTGTACGACGTGGTGTCGTCGCCGCCCTCGTCGTAGCCGCCCAGTACGCCCGTCACCGTGCCCCGGCCCGTGGTCGGGTCGATGTCCGTGAGCATCGGGCCCCCGCTGGTGCCGCTGGGGAAGCCGGGGCAGGTGAGGCTCAGTTGGGTGGGGCTGAAGGGTTTGGTGGAGTTCTGGCAGCTGATGGGGTGCTCTTCGCCGTACGGGTAGCCGATCAGGCGCGTCGGGGCGCTCCGGGGCGGGGCGAAGCGAATCTGTTCGGCGGCCGTCGTCGACTCGATGCTCGCCTTGCCCGCGCCCGGCCTGCGGACCTGGATGAACGCCACGTCGTGGTCCGGGTCGCGGTCGGCGGTCCAGGTCGGGTCGACGTCGATGCGGGTGGGCACCCACACCCCGTACGGCATCCGCCCGTCGTGGTAACCGGGCACGAAGGCCAGATCCGTGCGGAAACCGCCCTGGTGGACGCAGTGTGCCGCCGTGACCAGCAGATTGCCGCGCGGCGAGTGCACCACGGCCGCCGTGCACTGGTGGTCCGGACCCCCTGGCGCCCCCGCGTAGAACAGCGGGCCCACCGTCGACTGCGGCGCCGTCGGCGTCGCGGTCAAGGGGTTGGACCTGGGCAAAGGAGAGTGGGCCGTTGTCGGCCGGGGGCTCGCGGCCTCCCGGCTCTTCGGTTTCTTCAGGTCCTCCTGCCTCCCTTTTCTTGCTCCTCTCAATTCCTCGCTCACCTCATCCGCCACCCCGTCCCCCCGCCCCTCATCCGCCACCCACCAGCCCCCGGCCGCATCACCCCGCGCCAGCAGTTCCGTACGCGCACGCTCCTGCTGCTTCAGCGCCACGCCCGTCGCGGTCACGGTCACCGCCGCCAGTACGCAGAAGGCGGCGCCCATCGCAGCCAGTCGGCGTCGGCGGCCGGGTCCAGGTCTCTCGCTCGCATCCAGGGGCATGGGTGCCATTCAAGCCGGTCGCGGCCCCCGGCCCGTACCCGCTCCTCGTTCACCCCGCCGCCGTCAGCAACCCCCCGCACTCCCGTGCCACCCCCGCCATCCCCAGGCCCTCCGCCGACCGGCGGGCCGTGTTGAGCAGGCCGACGGCCGCGCGGCGGGCGCCGGGGGTGCCGGTGCGCAGGTGGGCGCGGGCCTCGTCCAGGCGGAGTCTGACCATGTGCGGGGGAGAGGAGCGGGCCAGGCGGGTCGCGTGCCAGAAGTGGTGGAGGGCCTGGGCGGGGTCGTTCCCGGCCAGGGACAGCAGGCCGCTCGCGCGGGCCGCCGGGCCCAGGAGCACCGTCGGCCGGCCCGCCAGGACCAGTTCCGACGCGTGACCCGCCAGCCTCTCCCGTAATTCCGCCGCCGGACGCAGCAGTTGGAGGCCGTACGCGTCCGTCCGCTCCAGGATCGCGTACGCCTCCGCCAGCAGCGCCGCCGTCGGCACCGACCAGCCGTGCGGCGGCAGGACCGTGAACCCCCGCGTGTCCTGCGCGAACGCCGCCAGATGGTCCAGCGCCCGGTCGTAACGCGCCGTCTCGCACAGCGCCAGGATCAGGCCCGCGCGCCACACCGGGAAGCAGCCGTGGCGCTCCACCCCGTCCGCCACCCCGGAGTCGAACAGCTCCGCCGTCCGGCCCTGTTCGCGCAGCAGCCAGTACGCCTGTCCCAGCCGGGTCCGGCGGAGCGTGTCGACGGGCACCGTCAGGTCGGCCTCCAGCCGTTCGACGATGGCGCGGGACTCGCCGAAGATCCAGTCGGCAGCCTCCTCGAACCGGCCGCGCCACAGGTCCAGCAGCGTGTCCAGCGTCGACTGCTGCCACGTCGTCAGCGCGCTGCGGCGGCGCGCCGCGTGCGCGCGGTGCCGCTCCACCGTCGCGAACGCGCTGTTCACACGCCCGACCCGCAGCTGGTCGACGGCCAGCGCCACCAGCGCCTCGCCGTGGAAGTGCGCCGACCGCGCTCGCGACGCCGCGTCCTGAAGCTCCTCCGACACGGCCAGCAGGTCGCCCGCCGGGGCGAAGTCGTACAGCCCCCAGCGGCACTCCGTCAGCACCTCGCAGCGCGCCTCCTCGCTGAGGCTGAGCCGGCGGCCGGGCGGCAGGCCGCGCAGTTCCCGCAGGGTGCGGCCGGCCCGCTGCGCGCCGCGCTCCGGGCCGGCCCACGGCGCCGCGGCGTCCTCGCCCACCGCCGTCGACAGCTTCCTGGCCAGATGCGCGCCGAGCTGGAGCCGCAGCCCGTCGGCGGCCGGGCTCTCGTCGCCCTCCAGCGCGGCCAGGCAGCCGCGAAGCAGATGCGGCAGCTCCCGGTCCGCCTGGCCCGGGTCCGACCAGCGGCGGGCATGGCGCACGATCGCGAACGCCCGAGCCCGCGCGTCGCCCGCCGCCGTCCGGTACGCCGCCAGATACCAGCCGCCCGCCTCCCGCATCTCCCCGGCCGCGTAACGGGCGTCGCCGCTGCGGATCAGCCGGTCGAACTCCGCCCCGTACTCCGGCGACCGGCCCGCCTCCGCCAGGCTCGCCTCCGCCAGGCCCGGCTGCCGCTGCGCCGGTGGACGGGGCGGACACGTGACGCCGGGCGGCTCGGGCGGCTCGGGCGGTTCCGGCTGCGGCGCCAACGCCGTCAGCTCGCCCTCCGCGTCCAGCGCCACATCGCAGCGGAGCGCCAGTTCGCGTACGGCCGGCAGGTGGCCGTTCTCGACGCGGCTGAGACAGCCCTTGCTGTAGTGCGTCAGCGCGGCCAGGCCGCCGAGCGAGAGGTTCGCGGCCTCCCGCCGGCTGCGCAGCGCGTCCCCGAACCGTTCGTCCGACGTCATCTTCCCGCCCCCTGACGCCCGTACCGGCCCCCGTTGCCAAATATGCCGTGGCAACGGCCGGTTCCGCCCGCTTTCCCCCGGACCGGAGGAAGCCGGCTGAGGAAGCCGGCTGAGGAAGCCGGCTGATACGAGCACGGGGCCGACACCGAGGAGGCTCCGGGAAGAACCCGAGAAGCCCTCGACAAGTCCTGGAGAAATCCCCGACAAGTCCCCGACAGGTCCCCGGGAAGAATCCGCGAAGGGCTCCACCCGGTGGCCCGGCCCGGCCGTGCTACTCCACCAGCCCCGCCTCGTACGCCAGGATCGCCGCCTGCACCCGGTTCTTCAGCGAGAGCCGCGACAGGATGGCGCTCACATACGCCTTCACCGTGCCCTCCACCAGATACAGTTTCGCCGCGATCTCCGCGTTGGAGAGGCCGCCGCCGAGCAGGGCCAGCACCTCGCGTTCGCGGGCGGTCAGCTCCTCCACGCGGCCGCGGGCCGTCGCGGCCTTGGACAGCTGGCCGCCGCTGAGCCGGGCGATGACGCGCTGCGCGATCCGCGGGGAGAGGAACGCGGCGCCGCCGGCCACGGCCTGCACCCCCGCGATCAGCTCGCGGGGGTCGCCGGACTTGAGCAGGAAGCCGCTGACCCCGCTGCTCAGCGCCTGGGTGATGTACTCGTCCTCGGAGAACGTGGTGAGCATGACCACGGCCGAGTCCGGCGCGGTGCGCCGGAGTTCGGCCGCGGCCTGGAGCCCGTCGAGGCGGGGCATCCGGATGTCGAGGAGCGTGACGTCCGGGCGGTGCTTGAGCGTCAGGTCCACGGCCTCGCGGCCGTCCGCCGCCTCCGCGACGACTTCGATGTCGGGGGACGCGGACAGCACCGCCCGTACGCCCGCTCGGATCATCGCTTCGTCATCCGCCAGCAGAACCCGGATCACGGCAGTCCCCCGTACCTCGAAATCGATCGTTCGAGTCGCTACTTTACGTCGGCGGTCACGCCGGGCCGGCCGTCATTTCACGTTCACGGCAGCCCAGGTGTCGCCGACCGCCTTGAACTCCGCGCTGTTGTGCCCGTACAGCGCCCACGCCGCCTTGAGCGTCGCGGTCCGCGCGCCCCTGTAGTCGGTGGTGGAGGTCATATAGGTGGTGAGCGCCTTGTACCAGATCTTGACGGCCTTGTCGCGGCCTATGCCGGTGATCTTCTGGCCGTCGACGGTCGGGCTGTCGTAGTCCACGCCGTCGATGGTCCTGGGGCCGCTGCCCTCCGCCAGCAGGAAGAAGAAGTGGTTGGCGACGCCGGAGGAGTAGTGCACGTCGAGGTCGCCCAGGTCCGCGCCCCAGTAGTCGGGCGAGAGGCGGTCCTTGCTGGGCTTGTCCATGTAGCGCAGCGGGGTGCCGTCGCCGTTGATGTCGATCTGCTTGCCGATGAGGTAGTCGCCGGGCTCCGCGGGGTTCTTGGCGTAGAACTCGACGGCGGTGCCGAGGATGTCGGAGGTCGCCTCGTTGAGGCCGCCGGACTCGCCGCTGTACTCCAGGTTGGCGGTGGCCGCCGTGACGCCGTGGCTCATCTCGTGGCCCGCGACGTCCAGGGAGGTCAGCGGCTTCTTGTTGCCCTCGCCGTCGCCGTAGGTCATGCAGAAGCAGTCGTCGTCCCAGAAGGCGTTGACGTAGTTGCTGGCGAAGTGGACGCGGGAGTAGGCAGCCTTGCCGTCGTTCCTGATGCCGTTGCGGCCCAGCACGTTCTTGTAGAAGTCCCAGGTGGCGGCGGCGCCGTACTGCGCGTCGACGGCGGCCGTCTGCTGGATCGTCGGCTTTCCGTTCCCCCAGACGTCGTCGGCGTCGAGGAACGGCTTGCCCTGGCCGTCGTAGGCGCCCTGGAGGTTGTACGTCTGGTGGCCGCCGCGGGCGTTGTCCTTCATGAGGTAGGACGTGCCGCTCCTGACCGAGCCGACCGGGACCTTGCCGCTGTACTGCCCGGTTCCGGTGCCGGTCTCGACGGCCTGGTACTGGTACAGCTTCTTGCCGGTGGCCGCGTCCGTGATGACGTGCAGCTTGCTGGGCGTGCCGTCGTCCTGGAAGCCGCCGAGCACGGTCTCGTACGCGAGGACCGGCGTGCCCTTGGCGGCCCAGACGACCTTGCGCGGCGCGGTCTTGACGGCCGGGGCCGCGCCCGCCTTCAGGCCCTTCGCCGTGCGGGCGGCGGCCAGCGCCGATGTGCGCGCCGCGGCCGGGTCCTGCTTCGCGGCGGTGGTCGGAACGGTGATGGCGGCCTCGGTGGCCTTGGTGACGTCCTCGATCCGGCCGCTCCTGGCCTGGTGCACGACCAGGTCGCCGCCGAGCACCGGCAGCCCGGCGTACGTGCGCTCGTACCGGGTGTGGACGGTGCCGTCGGGGTCCTTGACGACGTCCCGGACGATGAGCTTCTCTTTGGCGCCGAGGCCGAGATGCCCGGCGGCGGCCGCGACGGCGGAGGCGTTGGCGCCGGGGGCCCCGGAAGGTCCGGCGTCGCCGGCTCCCGCGGCCTCGGCGGAGCCGGTGGTGAACGCGGCGGCGAGCAGGGCCGCCGCGACGGCCGCCGCTCCGGAGGCGACGGCGGTGCGGCGGTATCTGTGACGGTCGGTACGGGAAGTACGAGAAGACGTGCGCACGCGAAACTCCTCTTTCCGTGGTGCCGGCCGCCGGAGATCGCGACCGACTGATCACAGTTTTATCGAACTCTCGTGCGCATCGGGGAGTTATCCACAGGTTTGTGCGCGGCGTACGGCAAAGAATTCGCCAACCCGGGGCATGGACAGGGGCGGTGTACGGGACCGCCAGGCCCGTACACCGCCCCGAGACAGCCTCGGCCGTCAGGCCACCCAGTCACTCAGCTCACTTCACGTTGACGCCGGCCCAGGCCGCGTCCACGCCCTTGTACTCCTTGCTGTCCTTGCCGTACAGGTCGGCCGCGGCCTTCAGCGACGCCTCACGGGCGCCCTTGTAGTCCGTGTTGGACGTCATGTACGTGGTCAGCGCCTTGAACCAGACCTTCTCGGCCTTGTCGCGGCCGATGCCCTCGACCTTCTTGCCGTCCTTGGTCGGGCTGTCGTACTTGACGCCGTTGATCTCCTTCTTGCCGCTGCCCTCGGACGCCAGGTAGAACCAGTGGTTGGCGACGCCGGACGAGTAGTGCACGTCCATGTTGCCGACGTCGGCGGACCAGTAGTCGGCGGACTGGCCGTCCTTGCTGGGCTTGTCCATGTAGCGCAGCGGGGTGCCGTCGCCGTTGATGTCGATCTTCTCGCCCATGAGGTAGTCGCCCGGGTCCTCGGCGTTCTTGGCGTTGAACTCGACCGCCGTGCCGAAGATGTCGGAGGTGCCCTCGTTGAGGCCGCCGGACTCGCCGCTGTACTCCAGGTTGGCGGTGGCCGAGGTGACCCCGTGGCTCATCTCGTGCGCCGCCACGTCGATCTCGGTGAGCGGCTTCTTGTCGCCCTCGCCGTCGCCGTAGGTCATGCAGAAGCAGCTGTCGTCCCAGAAGGCGTTGACGTAGCCGTTGCCGTAGTGGACGCGGGACGTGGCGCCCTTGCCGTCGCCCTTGATGCCGTCGCGGCCGTGCACGTTCTTGTAGTAGTCCCAGGTGACCTGGGCGCCGTACGCGGCGTCCACGGCGGCGGTCTCCGGGTTGTCCGGCTTGCCGTTGCCCCACTCGTCCTTGTCCTTGGTGAAGAGCTTGCCCTCACCGGACTGGCCGTGGTCCAGGTTGAGCGTCTGGTGGCCGCCGCGGCCCTTGTCCGTCAGGGAGAAGCCGCTGCCCTCCTTGGAGGTGCCCAGCTCCACCTTGCCGCTGTACTCGCTGGTGCCGGCGCCGTTCTCGATCCCCTGGTACTCGAAGATCTTCTTGCCCGTATCGGCGTCCGTGATGACGTGCATCTGGTTGGGCGTGCCGTCCTTCTGGAAGCCGCCGACCACGGTCTCGTACGCGAGGACCGGGGCGCCCTTGGCCGCCCAGATGACCTTGCGCGGGGCCTTGTCGGAGGCCGCCTTGGAGCCGGACACGGCCTTGGCGGCCTTCAGCGCGCTCTGCTGGGCGGACTTCGGAGCCACCTTCGGCGTGAGCGACGCGACCTTGACGGCGGCCTTCGTCGACTTGGTGACGTCCTTGACCTTGCCGTCCTTGGCCTGGTGCACGACCAGGTCGCCGCCGAGCACGGGCAGGCCCGCGTACGTACGGTCGTACCGGGTGTGCACGGTGCCGTCGACGTCCTTGATGACGTCCTTGACGACCAGCTTCTCCTGCGAGCCGAGGCCCAGCGTCTTCGCGGCCTTCGCCGTCGTGGCGTTGGCGCTGTGCATCAGCTCGACCCGCTGCGAGGGGGAGAGCTTGACGGACTGGGCGCCCAGCTCTCTCGCCTGGGGGGCCGCGCCCGCGGAGCCGGTCGTCAGACCGGTGGTGACCAGTGCGGCGGCGGTGGCGATGGCAGCGGCGGCGGATATACGGGTAGCGCGAGTCCTCACGCGAACTCCTTCTTGCTGTGGGGGTTCGGGCCGGACGGCGGGGAAGGGCTGTCCGTTCCGAAACAAGAGGTGTGGGTGTGACGTGCGCTGTGAGACTCCCATCCAGGGCGCGTACATGTCACTGGTCGAACATCAGGTTGGCTGGAAATCGTTCGTTCGCCGTTGATTCACATCCGGATAACGAACGGGACACGGCAGGGCCTGCGGAAATGGGTAAGACGCCGCCCGGGGGAGTCGAACTCACCCCGGACGGCGTCTCGTTGAAGGGCCTGCCGGTCAGCCGCGCGCAGCGGGCCGGTAGGGGATCAGAAGGTCAGCTTCCAGCTGTCGATGAACCCGCTGTCGCCTGCGAGCTGGTCCTGCACCCGCAGGTTCCAGACACCGCTGGCCGATTCCGCGGAGGCGTTCACGGTGTACGTGGTGTTCACGTTCTCCGCCGAGTCCCACGGGTCGACGTTCTTCAGCCGGTAGGTCTTGCCGCTCGGCGCGACCAGGTCGATGGCCAGGTCGCCGCGGTAGGTGTGCTTGATGTCCACGGCCACCTTGAGCGCCGCCGGGGCGTTGCCGCTGCGGGTCACGGTCACCGGCGAGGTGACCGCCGCGCCCGAGTCCGGGATCTGGACGTCGGTGGTGTTCTCGAACTCGTTGCCCTCACTGGTGGTCACGGTCCACTTGAAGGAGGCCGAGCCCGTCTTGTTGGCCGAGTCCGTCACCGTCACCGTCACACTGCTGGCGCCGACGGCCGTCGGGGTGCCGGAGATCAGGCCGGTCGCCGCGTCGATCGTGAGGCCGGCGGGCAGTCCGGTCGCCGCGTACTTCAGCGCGCCCGGGTTGGTGCTCGTCGCCTTGATCTGGAGGCTGACGGCCTGGTTCAGCTTGCTCGTCTGGTCGCCGGGGCCGGTGACCGAGACGCCGCCGGAGGGGACCCGGCTGCCGACCGCGATGGCGGCCCAGGCGTTCGCCGCGTTGTTGTACGTCTCGCTGCCGACGCCGAACAGCTCGCCGGCCGCCCACAGCGTCGCCTCACGCGCGCCCGCGTAGTTGGTGTTGGAGCGCATCCGCTGGGTCAGCGCCTTGAACCAGATCTTCGCCGCGTTCTCCCGGCCGATGCCGGTGACCGGCAGCCCGTCGGAGGTCGGGCTGTCGTAGTGCACGCCGTTGATGTCCTTCGGGCCGCTGCCCTCGGACGCCAGGTAGAACCAGTGGTTGGCCGGGCCCGACGAGTAGTGCACGTCGATGCCGCCGATGCCCGCGTACCAGCTGTCCTTGGACGCCCGGTCCTTGCTCGGCTTGTCCATGTAGCGCAACGGGGTGCCGTTCCCGTTGATGTTGATCTTCTCGCCGATCAGGTAGTCGCCGATGTCGCTCGGGTTGTTGGCCCAGAACTCGACGGCCGTCGCCATGATGTCCGAGGTGGCCTCGTTCAGGCCGCCGGACTCACCGCTGTAGGTGAGGTTGGCGGTGGCCGAGGTGACGCCGTGCGTCATCTCGTGCGCGGCCACGTCGATCGAGGTCAGCGGCTTGGTGTTGCCCTGGCCGTCGCCGTAGGTCATGCAGAAGCAGCTGTCGTCCCAGAACGCGTTGACGTAGGCGTTGCCGTAGTGGGTGCGGCTGTACGCGCCGACGCCGTCGCCCCGGATGCCGCTCCGCCCGTGCACGTTCTTGTAGTAGTCCCAGGTGAGCTGCGCGCCGTAGTGCGCGTCGACGCCGGCCGTCGCCGGGTCGCTCGTCGTCCCGTTGCCCCAGGTGTCGTCGGAGTCGGTGAACAGCGTGCCGGTGCCGGACGTGCCGCGGTTGAGGTTGTAGGTCTTGTGGCTGCCGCGCGTCGTGTCGTTCATCTGGTACGAACTGCCCGACCCGGACGTGCCGATGGTGACCTTGCCGCTGTACTGGCTGTTGCCCGTGCCGTTCTTGACGCCCTGGAACTCGAAGAGCTTCTCGCCGGTCTTCGCATCCGTGATGACGTGCAGCTGGTTGGGCGTGCCGTCGTCCTGGAAGCCGCCGACCACGGTCTCGTACGCGAGGACGGGGGAGCCCTTCGCGGCCCAGATCACCTTGCGCGGCGCCTTGTCCGCGGCGGTCTTCTTCGACCCCTGCGACTTCGCGGAGGCGACCGCGGACTTCTCGGCCGCCGACGGGGCGACGGCGGCCTTCGTCGTGGCCACCCGCACCCGCGCCTTCGTGGCCTTGGCCACCGACCGGAGCTTGCCGCTCTTCGTCTCGTCGACGACCAGGTCGCCGCCGAGCACGGGCAGCCCGTCGTACGTCCGCTCGTACCGGGTGTGCACCGTGCCGTTCGCGTCCTTCGTGGCGTCCCGGACGACGAGCTTCTCCTTGGCCCCGAGGCCCAGGCTCTTCGCGGTCTCCGCCTTGGTGGCGTTCGCTTCCTTGAGCAGTGCGGCGCGTTGCGACGGTGAGAGCTTGACCGGCTGCGCACCGGGATCGGCCTTGGCGATCACCTTGCCGCCGGCCGCGGACGCGTCGTCCGGGCGGGCCGTGGCCGAACCGGCCTGTACTCCGACGGCGATCATGGCTCCCGCGGCGACGAGAGCGCCGGTCGCCATGGCGCGCCGATGGGGGGTGCGTCTCACGCTGACTCCTTCTGCGGTGGCCGCGACGGGAGGCGCGACCGGTGGAGACCGGGCGGCGGGGTGGTCGCCCGGGGCAGCTCGAGGCAGAACAGATGGAGCGTCCGCCGCATCTCGGGCTCGCCCGGACCGGTTGGGTCGGGCGGCCGCGGTGCGCCGGGCGTGGGGGGCGGCGACGCAGGCCGGCTGGGGATATGGGGGAGCCATGCGTCAACCGAGGGAAGAGTGCCACCGGGAGCCGCCATGTGTCAGGGGCGTGACAACAATTGGCCGGAAACCGTCCGTTGCGCAGAGATCCCCGTTCGTATAGCGGGCGCACGGCCCGCGCCGCCCGGGCGGCCCAGGCGCACGGGCCGACCTGCCGCAACGGGCGTGCGCCGGCGGGCGCGGCGACCGGCGCGGCGACCGGCGCGGGGGCGCGAGCTGGACCGTACGCCGCCTGCGACGTATGTACGACGGTCCGTACGCTCTCCGTATGACGACGCCACCGCTGCCCGCCGCAGAACCACCGCGCCACCTCGGCGACCCGCGCGAACTCGCCGACGCGTACCTCGACTACTACCGCGCCGCGCTGCTCCGCAAGCTCGACGGCCTCGACGAGGCCGCGCTGCGCACCAGCCGGCTGCCGTCCGGCTGGACGCCGCTGGAGCTGGTCAGACACCTGACCTGGGTCGAACTGCGCTGGTTCCGCTGGGGCTTCCTGGGCGAGGCCATGGCGGCGGAGCGGGCCTGGGGCGACCGGGGGCCCGGCGGCCGCTGGCACGTGCCCGAAGAGGAGACGGCCGAGACCGTACGGGCCGCCTTCACCGCGCAGTGCGCGCGCTCGCGCGAGATCGCGTCCAGCGTGCCGAGCGGCCAACGCGCCCGCACCGGCGGCCGGTTCGCGACCGAGGCGGACGCGCCGACGCTCGGCTGGATCCTCTTCCACGTCCTCCAGGAGTACGCCCGCCACGTCGGCCAGCTCGACGTGGTCCGTGAGCTGGCGGACGGCGCGACGGGGGAGTGACGCCGGTACCCTTCGGGGCAATGAGCGGACTCCTAGGCCCCCAGCTATCGCAACGGCATTGGGCCTAGGGACCGGGCGGGGCGTCTACTCGCCTGTACGGCAACGAGGTCGAAGGGGAACCGGATGCTGACGGAGGCGTTGGCCGCGCTGGCCGGAGCGGGCGGCACGGCGGTGGTCCAGGCGGCCGGTACGGACGCGTGGACCGCGTTCCGGGACCGGCTCGCGGCGTTTTTCGGCCGGAGCGGCGAGCGGAGCGCCCGGACCGCGCTGGAGCGGCTGGACCGCACCGCCGGGGAGCTGACCGACGGCGCCCCCGACGACGAACTGCGAGAACGGCTCCAAGGTCGCTGGCAGGAGCGGATCGCCGACCTCCTCGAAGACCTCGACGACACCGAACGGGACGCCGCCGCAGAGGAGTTGCGGGCCGCCGTCTCGCTTGTCGACCGCCGCATCGGCGACGCGCGCGGCGCCCAGGTCGCCGGCGACCGCGGCCTCGCCGCGGGCTCCGTCACCGCACACGCCGAACAGGGCTCCATCGCGGGCGGCGTCGTCAACATCGACGGGGGCGTGACCCTGGGAAACGCCTCAAGGCCGGATTCGCCTCAGAACTGAGGGAATCCGGCCCGGCGCCCGCGAACGGGGGACTCGCGCCGGGGCCCGCCGGGGCCGTCGCCGGAAGCGCGGGGCCGGTGGGGGCGGCGACCGCGGGCCCGGCGGGGGCCGTCGTCGCCGGCCAGGGCCCGGCGGGGGCCGTCGCCGCGAGCGACGGCTCGATCGCCGCGCTGAACATCGGCCAGGTCGTGGTGGGCGGCGCGGCCAGGCCGCCGGTCCGCTGGCCGCAGCAGGTCGGCGTCATCCCCGGCCGCGCCGACTGCTTCCAGCACCGGCTGGCCGTCGACGACCTCGACGCGGCGGTCGCCGACGGCGGCACGGCCGTGCTCTGCCAGGTCATCTCCGGCACCGGCGGCGTCGGCAAGACCCAGCTCGCCGCCCACTACGCCCGCCGTCAGTGGGACGGCGGCGGCGTGGACCTGCTGGTATGGGTCACCGCGAGCGGCCGGGACGCCGTCGTCTCCGCCTACGCGCACGCCGCCGCCCAGGTCGCCGCCCAGGCGGCCGAGGTCGCCGACCCGGAACAGGCCGCCCGTACGTTCCTGAGCTGGCTGGAGACCACGGCCGTGCGCTGGCTCGTGGTGCTCGACGACCTCGCCGACCCCGGCCTGCTGCGCGGCCTGTGGCCGCCGCGCGCCGGGACCGGCCGGGTCATCGTCACCACCCGCCGCCGCGACGCCGCGCTCACCGGCAGCGGCCGGCGGCTCATCAGCGTCGGCCTGTTCAGCCCGAAGGAGGCCGCCGCCTATCTGACGGCGACCCTCGCCGCCCACGGCCGGGCGGACGACGAGGAGCAGATCCGCGCGCTCGCCGCCGACTTGGGCTTTCTGCCGCTGGCGCTCGCCCAGGCCGCCGCGTACCTGATCGACCGCGGCCTGGACTGCGCCGCGTACCGCCAGCGGTTCGCGGACCGCCGCCGCGCCCTCGCCGAGGTGCTGCCCGAGGACGGCGCCCTCCCCGACGAGCAGCGCACGTCGGTGGCCGCGACCTGGTCGCTGTCCATCGAGCTGGCCGACGGGCTCGCGCCGCGCGGCCTGGCCCGGCCGCTGCTCCAACTGGCCTGCCTCCTCGACGCCAACGGCATCCCCGCCACCGTCCTCACCAGCCCCGCGGCCCTCGCCTACCTCACCGAACACCGGGGGAGCGGCGGCGGCCGGGACGTGGACGAGGAGGCCGCGAGCGACGCCCTGCACTGCCTCCACCGCCTCAACCTCGCCGACCTCGCGGACCCGGCGGTGCCCGGCCCCGGAGCCCCGGCCGCGCCCGTACGCACCACCGCCGACGCCGCCCACCGCTCCCTGCGCGTCCACGGCCTGATCCAGCGCGCCACCCGCGACGAGCTGACCGCCGACGCCCTCGACGGGGCCGTACGGGCGGCGGCCGGGGCCGTGCTGGAGGCGTGGCCGGCGGCCGAGACCGCCGCCGACCACCGGGCGCTGCGGGCCAACGCCGACGCGCTGCACACCCACGCCGGGGACCGGCTGTGGGCGGCCGGCGCCCACCCCGTGCTCGTACGGGCCGCGCAGAGCCTCTGGGAGTCCGGAGCCGTCGTCGCCTCGATCGGGGACACCCGCCGGCTGTACGAGGCGGCGGCCCGGCACCTCGGCGCCACGCACCCCGACACGCTCGCCGTCCGCGGCGAACTGGCCCTGCGTCAGGGGCGTGCGGGGGACTGGGCGAAGGCCGCCGCCGAGACCGAGCAGCTGCTCGCCGAGCGGCAGCGCACCCTGGGGCCCGCGCACCCGGAGACGCTCTACACCCAGCGCGACCTCGCGGGCTGGCTCGCCAACGGCCGCGACTGGCTCGGCGCCATCGCCGTCACCGAGGCGATGCTCGCCACCCAGCAGGAGGCCCTGGGTCACGGCCACCCGGACATCCTCGCCACCCGCCGCAACCTCGCCCAACTGCGCCGCGACAGCGGCGACCGGGAGGGCGGGGCCGCCGACAACGCGGACATGCTCGCCGAGCAGAAGCGGCTGCTGGGCCTCGCGGACCCCTCGATCCTGCCGACCTGCCACCGCATCGCCGAGTGGCGGCTGACCGCGGGGGACCGGGCCGGGGCGGTCGCGGTCTGGGAGGAGCTGCTGAGCGAGCGCGAGCGGGAACTCGGCCGCGAGCACCCCGGCACCCTCGCCGCCCGGCTCCACCTCGCCCAGTGGCGGGCCCAGGCGGGCGACCCGGCCGGCGCCGCCGCCGAGACCCGGGAGCTGCTGGAGGAGCAGGAGCGCGTCCTGGGCCGCGACCACCCGGACACCCTCGCCACCCGCCGCCACCTCGCCGACCGGCTCGTGCACGTACGGGACCGGCGGGGCGCGGTCGCCGAGACCGAGGTGCTGCTCGGCGACCTGGAACGGCTGCTGGGCCGGGACCACCCCGACACCCTCGCGGCCCGCCGGGCGCTCGCCGACCGGCGCGGGCAGGCCGGGGACTGGGCGGGCGCCATCGCCGACACGGAGGAGCTGCTGGCGGAGCTGGCGCGGCTGTGGGGGCCGGACCACCCCGAGACGCTGCTGATGCGCCGTACGCTCGCGGCCCGGCGCGGGCAGGCGGGCGACTGGGCCGGGGCGATGGCGGAGACCGAGGCGCTGCTCGTGGAGCAGGAGCGGGTGCTGGGCCGCGGCCACCCCGCCACGCTCGCCACCCGCAGCGCCATAGCCGAACGCCGCGGCCACGCCGGGGACTGGGCGGGCGCCATCGCCGTCACCGAGGAGCTGCTGGCCGACCAGCGGCGGCTGCTGGGCTCCGCGCACCGCGACACCTGGGCGACCCTCCGCCGGCTCGCCGACCGCCGGGGCCAGGCCGGGGACATCGCGGGCGCGATCGGCACGCTGCACGAGGTGCTCGCCGAACAGCGCGCCGAACTGGGCCAGGACCACCCCGAGACGTGGACGACCCGGCTCCATCTGGCGCACTGGGTGGGCATGTCCCGCGACTGGGACGGGGCCATGGAGATGCTGGAGGAGGTGCTGGCCGAGAAGCGCCGGGTGCTGGGGCCGGACCACCCGGACCTGCTGGCCACCCGGCGGCGGCTCGCGACCTGGTGGGAGAGCTCGGGGGACTGGGCGGGGGCGAACGAGACGCTGGCGCATCTGCTCGCCGAGCACGAACGCGTCCTGGGACCGGACCACCCCGACACCCGCGCGGTGCGCCGCCGCCTGGCCCGCTGGCGGATGCCGTCGTACCAGAAGCCGCGGGGGGCGAAGGGCGGCAGGAGGGGAGCGAGGCCGCGGTGAGGTGAGAGCGGGGCCGCGGCGGGAGGGGGCCGTGGCGGGAGGGGGCCGCGGTGAGGGCGGGGCTGCCGTGAGGTCGGAGTCGCGGTGATGACGGGGCCGGTGGGGTGTGGCGGGGCCGGTGGGGCGTGGCGTGGTTGTCCGGCGTTCGGTGTCCGCCCTAGCCTCGTTCCGTTCGCTCTATTCGTTCTATTCGTTCCATCGGCGCCGGAGACAGGCGGCGACGGCACCGGCGTCGAGAGGCGGCACCCGTGGCAGAGCGGTTGAACGTGCACCACCCGATCCTCCAGCGCATGTACCACCTCGACGGCGACGTCGAGGAGCGCACGCACATCTACGACGACTGGGCCGGGGCGTACGACGAGGACACCGTCGAGCACCTGGGGTACGTCGGCCCGCCCCTCGTCGCCGCCCTCGTCGCCGAACTGGTCCCCGCCGCCACCCCGGTCCTCGACGCCGGCTGCGGTACGGGCCTGGTGGGCGCGGAACTGGCGGCGCGCGGCTTCACGGCCGTCGACGGCGTCGACCTCTCCGAGGGCATGCTGAAGGTGGCCCGTAGCAAGGGCGTCTACCGCCGCCTGGAGTGCGCGGACATCACCCGTCCGCTGCCCTTCGACCCCGGCGGCTACGGTGCGGTGAGCTGCGCGGGCACCTTCACGGCGGGGCACGTGGGACCCGAGGGGATCGACCCGCTCGTCGCGGCCGCGAGCCGGGGCGGGTACGTCGTCATGACGGTGCTGACGCAGGTCTGGGAGGGCATGGGGTTCGCCGGCCACGTGGCCGCACTGACCCGCCAGGGCGCCGTCACCGTCGTCGAGGACCGGCCCGACCAGACGTACCACACCGGCGAACCGCTCACGTGCCGCCTGGTGGTGCTGCGCGCGGAGCGGTGAGGACGGCGCTGCCGCGCGGCGCCGGGCGTACGGTCACGGGTCCGCCGTCACCGCTTTGAGCCCGGCGAAGGACTCCCGGAAGAAGTCCGTCAGCGAGCGTTCCCCGGTGTCGCCGACCCAGCGCCCGAACCCGACCTTGAAGACGGCGATGCCGACCTCCGCGGTGAGGCTCGCGGCCGGTTCCTCGATGCCGCGGCGGCGCAGCGCGGCGACGAGCGCGGCGGACAGCGACGCCAGCTTGACCAGCTCGCGCTCGCGCAGCTCCGTGTTGGCCATGATGACGGCGTGGCGCTTGCGGACCCGCTCACGGTGGGGGTCGAAGTACCGGGCGGCGACGGTCTCCAGCGCCGAGGCCATCGCGTCGGCCGGCGCGACCGTGTCCGGTATGTCGGTGAAGGCGTCGACGAATGCCTGTTCCAGCGCGTGCGCCTGACCGAAGAGCACCTCGCGCTTGTCGGCGTAGTGCCGGAAGAAGGTGCGCTCGGTGAGGCCGGCGCGCTCGGCGATCTGTGCGGCGGTGGTGTGCTCGAACCCGCGCTCGCCGAAGAGGTCCAGCGCCGCTTGTTCGAGGCGTCCGCGCGCGTTGGGCTCCCATCGACTCATGCGGCGATTCTACGTGACGACAGTCGCTGACATCAGGGTGCTACTGTTGATGACAGTTACTGACATCGACTCGTCCGCCGCGCGACGCACAGGCGTGGCGGTCGGCTTACGCGGAGGTACTCCCATGCGTGTATTCGTCACCGGCGCGTCCGGCTGGATCGGTTCGGCCGTCGTCCCCGAACTCATCGGCGCGGGCCACCAGGTCCTCGGGCTCGCCCGCTCCGACGACTCGGCCGCCGCGCTCGCCGAGGCGGGCGCCGAGGTGTGCCGCGGGACGCTCGACGACCTCGACGTCCTGCGCGGCGCGGCCGCCGACTCCGACGGAGTGATCCACCTCGCCTACAAGCACGACCTCATGATCAGCGGCGACTCCGGCGCGGCCGTCGAGGCGGACCGGCGTGCCATCGACGCGTTCGGCGAGGCGCTGGCCGGTTCCGGCCGCCCGTTCGTCATCGCCAATGGCACCCTCGGGGTGACGCCGGGACGGCTCCTCACGGAAGAGGACGGCCATGTGTCCGCCGAGGGCGGCGGCCCGGCCTCGCGATTGACCAACGCGGAGGCGGTGCTCGCCCTCGCGGAGCGCGGCGTCCGCTCGTCCGTCGTGCGGCTCGCCCCGACCGTGCACGGCGACGGGGACTACGGCTTCCTCTCCGTCCTCGTCGGCATCGCCCGCGACAAGGGCGTCGCCGGCTACATCGGCGACGGCGCCGCCCGCTGGTCCGCCGTGCACCGGTCCGACGCCGCGCGCCTCTTCCGGCTCGCGGTGGAGGGCGCCCCGGCGGGCTCGACGCTGCACGCGGCCGGGGACGAGGGGGTGCCGATGCGCGATATCGCCGAGGCGATCGGCCGCGGCCTCTCCCTGCCCACGGCCTCGATCTCCCCGGCCGACGCCCCCGGGCACTTCACCTGGCTGGCGCCCATGCTCGATCTGGACAGCCCCGCCTCCAGCGCCCGTACGCGCGAACTACTGGACTGGCAGCCGACCGGCCCCGCCCTCCTCGACGACCTCGACAAGGGGCACTACTTCGCCGACCGGACGGCCTGACCGCCGAGACCGGGTTCTCCTCACCCCGTCGGCGCGTACGCGGTGATCGCCGGAATCCTCAGGTCCTGCCGCGTCCAGCCCGTCGCCTGGCTCACCGGGCCTGCGGCGGCGGCGCTCGCCGGCAGGGGCGAGACGCGCGCACAAGGCACTGGGCCGGTCAGGCCGGTACCCCGGGGTGCCCTCGCCGACGAGCTGGAGCACGACCGTAGCCGTCCACGTCTTGGTGTTGCTGGCCAGCCGGCTGTGCTCGTCGCCGACGAC
>NZ_JBFAIS010000047.1:0-45660 GCF_040654795.1 Streptomyces sp. NPDC050617
CCTAACCCCAGCCCCGAACACGGCGGCAGGCAGCGAACCGCGACCGGCCACCCCCCTCCCCTGCCGCTGCCCGCGCTCTGGACCCGCAGGGTCCGAGACGAAACCCGCACCCGCCCACGCCCAATGCCGCCCCACGCGGCAGCGCTCCAGGAAGCCCCCCGGCCTCGTCCCACCGGCGTTGCCCCCCAATCCCGCAGGTCCGAGGAGGACCCCCGCCCCAGCGCACAGGCCCGACGCGACCGGCGGCCGCCCTGGTGGGGCAGGGCGGCCGCCGAAGCGTGTCAGTCGGAGGTCAGTCGGAGGCGGCGGCGGTGACCGGGGTTCTGGTGCCGGGGGCCGTGGTGTCGTGATCGGTGGGCGGTGTCCCGCGGTCGCGGGACAGGCTGACCGCGAAGCGGGGCCATAGCAGGAGGACGACGGGGTAGATGGCGTAGCCGATGCGCGTCGCCGGGGACAGCACGATGGCCAGTAGCAGGCCGAGCGCCAAGCGATCGGCGGCGGAGACGACGTCGCGTACCGGGCGGAGCAGGAGCGACGCCCCCACGGCCAGGGCGCTGATCAGGATGAGCGCCACGGCGACCGCCTTGCCCTGCGGCACGACCGAGACGATCAGATGCCCGAGCAGCGGGCTCTCGGCGGAGGACTGGGTGGGGCCGAGGCCCAGGGGGTAGAGGACGACGTTCTGGTAGAAGGCCCCGGTGTCCACGAGCGCCACCGGTACGACCGAGAGCACCGCGATCCCGGCGGCCCCGGCGGCGCACCTGATCGCGTCGCGCCTGCCGCGGCAGGCCCAGAGCAGGGCGACCACCACCGGCACGGCCGGCCAGGCGGTCCACTTCAGGGCGGCCGCCACGCCCAGCGCCAGGCCCGCGCGCCCGGCCCGGCCCCGGTGCGTAAAGGCCAGGGCGAGGCAGACCAGGGCTATGACGGGCGGGTCCACGCCGCCGATGGTCAGCGGCAGCGCGACGACGGGGCAGGCGATCAGCCACAGGAAGCCGGTGGAGCCGGACGTGCCGGCCGGGGTGGCGCCCGTACCGCCGGCGGCGCCCTTGCCGGTGCCCTTGAGCGAGACCCGCAGCGCGCCGAACGCGGCCGCGAGGAAGCCGACGAGGAACCAGAGCCGGGCGCTGCCGAGGAAGGAGTCGCCGAACAGCACGCGCGGTATGCCGAAGATCGCCATGCCCGGCAGGTAGGGGTTGAAGTCCGGTACGGCGTGCGGGTCCGAGTTGTACGGGGTTCCGGAGTGGAGCAGCAGGTCGGCGCCGCGCTCCACCACGCCGACCTCCATCTGGGCGCGGTCGATCACCGTCAGGTATACGAGCGGTACGACGACCGCGCCGATCAGCGCCACCACGGCGGCGTTGCGCGCCCAGCGCCTGGCGGAGACGGCGGCGACCACGGCCGCGCAGCCGTACCCCGCCGCGGCGGCGATGCCCCAGACCCGCTGCGAGGTGTGCGGGGGCGACGAGAGGCCCACCGCGAGCGCCACGACCGCGCACACCAGCAGCAGCGGCCAGTCCCACCGCCGGCCGGGGCGCGACGGGTCGGGCGCCGAGCCGATGCCCGAGGGCCGCCTCCGGATCGTCTCCGCCATCAGAACGCGGCCCCCAGAAACGTTTCACCACGGCCGGGCCGGGAGGCGGGTATGGAGAACAGCCCGGTTTCGGGCATGCCAAAGTGGGGGTGGCTGGAGATCATACGGGGGACTATACAGAACACCTATAACTGTGGTGTATAGCCAGCGCCCCGGCCCCAGCCCTCCCAAGCGTCACTAGTTTCCCAAGCGTCACCAGCTCCCCCAAGCATCACTTCAGCCCAGGCAGTCGCGCGCGATCGCCTCGGCCGCGCGCTCCAGCAGCGGCCCCGCCTCCGACATGCAGCGCCGCGGGTCCGCCTCCAGCTCGGTCAGGGGGTACGCGCGGCGGATGCCCGCCGCGGCCAGCGCCTCCTGCGGAAGCTCCAGGCGGCCGCAGACCGCCACGGTCTCGACCCCGGCCGCACGGGCCGCCGCGGCAACCCCCGCCGGGGCCTTGCCGTGCAGGGTCTGCTGGTCCAGCGCCCCCTCCCCCGTGATGACGAGCCCGGCGCGCGCCAGCGCCGCGCCGAAGCCGAGCACCTCCAGCATCACCTCGATGCCCGGCCGGAACGTGGCGTCGAGGCCGATCAGCGCGCCGTAGCCGATGCCGCCCGCGGCCCCGGCCCCCGGCGACTGCGCGTACTCGGCGGCCCGCGGCCCGATCGCCTGCTCCAGCACGCCGACGTAGTGCGTGAGCGCGTTGTCCAGCGTCGTGACGTCCTCGTCGCTGGCGCCCTTCTGCGGCCCGTACACCGCCGCGGCGCCCTTCGGCCCGGTCAGCGGGTTGTCGACGTCGCTCGCGAGGACGATCGGGACCTCCGCGAGACGCGGGTCGAGCCCGGAGAGGTCCGCCGAGGTCAGCTCGGTCAGCGGCCCGCCGCCGTGCGGCACGGGGTCGCCGTCGTCGTCGAGGAAGCTCGCGCCGAGCGCGGCCAGCATCCCGGCCCCGCCGTCCGTGGTCGCGCTGCCGCCGACGCCGAAGACGATGCTGCGCGCCCCCGCGTCGAGCGCCGCGCGCAGCAGCTCGCCGGTCCCGTACGTGGTGGCGGTGAGCGGCGTGAAGACGCCGGGCGGCAGGTGCCGCAGCCCCGACGCCTCGGCCATCTCCACCACGGCGGTGCCGTCCGGTCCGAGCGCGAACGTGGCGGTGACGGGCGCCCCCAGCGGGCCGGTGACCTGCGCCTCGTGGGCCTCGAACCCGGCCGCCAGCGCGGCGTCCACCGTGCCGTCGCCGCCGTCGGCGACCGGTAGGGCCTCGACCCCGACGCCGGGCGCCGCCCGGCGCAGCCCCGCCGCGACATGCTCGGCGACCTGAACGGCCGTCAGCGAGCCCTTGAACTTGTCCGCGGCGATCAGCACGCGCGTCGGCTCTGTAGTGGAAACGTCCGCCACCTTGCTCCCCTTGCTTTTCGGCCCGGCTCTCGCACAGGCGCTCGCGCCGCAGCGACCCTACCCGCCATGGTCCGGCGTTGCCCATGGCCCCCGGCGGCGCGCCAGCCCCGGAAAAACCTCCCAATCCGGCCATAGTGGGGCGACATGAGCACCGACACCCCGCAGCCGACCGACCCGGCCGCCTCATCCGGACCGCCCGGAACACCCGGACCGCCCGGAACACCTGGTCGGGCCGGACCGCCTCCCGGACCGCCGCACGACCAGCACCCGGACCTCGCGGTCGTCTCGATCGGCGGCGCCGCGGTGCTGGGGGTGGTCGCCTGGGCGGCGTTCGGCAAGCACTCCTTCGACCGCGCCTCGTCGGCCGCGCTGGGCTGGGTGCTGTCGAACTTCGCGTGGCTGTTCGTGATCGCGGCCGATGTCTTCCTCGTGATGGCCGTGCTGATCGCGCTGAGCCGGTTCGGCCGGATCCGGCTGGGGCGGGACGAGGACCGGCCGGAGTTCGGAAACCTCGCCTGGATCGCGATGATGTTCAGCGCGGGCATGGGCATCGGCCTGATGTTCTACGGGGTCGGCGAGCCGCTCCAGCACTTCGCCGCCCCGCCGCCCGGCAGCGGGGTCTCCGCGGGTACGGGCGCGTCGGCCCGTACGGCGCTGGAGTACTCGTTCTTCCACTGGACCCTGCACCCCTGGGCGATCTACGGCATGGCCGGGCTCGCCCTCGCCTACGCCGGCTTCCGCAAGGGCCGCGGCAACCGGGTCAGCGCCGCGTTCGTACCGCTGCTCGGCGAGCGCCGCGCGGCCGGCTGGCCGGGCCGCGTCATCGACCTCCTCGCCGTCTTCGCCACCGTCTTCGGCACGGCGACCAGCCTGGGCCTGGGCGCCCTCCAGGTGTCGAAGGGCCTGAACATCACGACCGGCGTCGAGGACTCCAAGACCCTCGAACTCATCATCATCGGCTCGCTGTCGGCGGCCTTCGTGCTCTCCGCCTTCTCCGGCCTGCACAAGGGCGTCAAGTGGCTCTCCACCATCAACATCGTGCTCGCCGCGTGCCTGATGCTCTTCGTCTTCGTGCTCGGCCCTACCGTCTTCATCCTGAACACCATCCCCGCGAGCGCCGGCGGCTATCTGCACGACCTGCTGACGATGGCGACCCGCACCGGCGCGTTCACGGACCCGGACTGGCTCGGCACCTGGACGATCTTCTACTGGGCGTGGTGGCTGTCCTGGGCCCCGTTCGTCGGCACCTTCATCGCCCGGATCTCCCACGGCCGTACGATCCGCGAGTTCCTGGTCGGGGTGCTGCTGGTGCCCAGCGGGGCGACGGTGATCTGGTTCTGCGTGATGGGCGGCAGCGCGGTGCGCCTGGACATCACGGGCGCGGCCGATCTGACCGCGACCATCAAGGACGGCGCGGAGGCGTCGATGTTCGGGCTGCTGGAGGCGCTGCCCATCGGCACGGTCACCTCGTGGATCGCGATGGCGCTGGTCATGACGTACTTCATCACCAGCGCCGACTCCGCCTCGCTGGTCATGGGCTCGCTCACCAGCCGCGGCGCGCTGCATCCGCGCACCTGGCTGGTGATCGGCTGGGGCGTGCTGATGGCGGCGGTGGCGGCCGTCCTGCTGGTGGCGGGCGGGCTGAACTCGCTCCAGTCGGCGACGATCCTGGTCGCCCTGCCGTTCGTGCTGGTGATGCTCGCGCTGTGCTGGTCGCTCGTCAAGGAGCTCCGCGACGATCCCGGCGCGGGCCCGGCCCGTCACCACGCGCTGCACGGGATGCGCGACGCGGTACGGGCCATGGTCGGCGATGTCGTCTCCGAGCAGGGGCCGGTGCGGCACGCGCGGCTGCGCCGGGTGGTGGAGAGCGCGCGGGACCGCGACGACGGCCGGGACGGCGGCGCGGGGAGCCCGCCGGGGGCATAGGCGGTGGTCGCAGGTCACCCCGGTCCCGTACGCCGGGTCAGCCGCAGCGCGAGGCGGCGCGGCCGGTAGAAGGCGGCGAGCGGCACGGGCCGCAGGTCGGCGCCGGGCTCGGCGCGGACGTCCCAGCGGCTGACGAGCGTGGCGAGGGCGAGCACGCACTCGGTCATGCCGTAGGCGTCGCCGACGCATTTGCGCGCCCCCGAGCCGAAGCCGACGAACGCGCCCCGGGGCAGGGCGGCGGCGCGGGCCGCCAGCCACCGGTCGGGGTCGAATTCCTGGGCGTTCGCGTGGACGCCGGGGTGGCGGTGGACCGGGACGGGGCTGATGACCACGGTGGCGCCCGGCGGCAGCGAGCGCCCCGCCAGCTCCGTCTCGGCGGTGGCCACGCGGGTGAAGAGCCACCCCGGCGGGTACAGCCGGACCGTCTCGTCGACCACGCGCCCGGCGCGCGGCAGCCGCTCGACGTCGGCCCAGCGGGCGGGCCGCCCGCCGAGGACGGCCGCGCACTCGGCGCGCAGCTTCTCCTGCTCCGCGGGGTTCCGGGACAGCAGCAGGAAGGCCCAGGTGAGCGTGGCGGCGACGGTCTCCGTGCCGGCGGCCAGCACCGTGACGACCTGGTCGTGGATCTCCGCGTCGGACAGCCCCGGCCCGCCGTCCTCGTCCCGCGAAGCCAGCATGACCGACAGCAGGTCGCCGCGGTCCGCGCCGTCGCGCGGGCGGGACGCGACGATCCGCTCCACGGTGCCGCGCAGATGCCGCAGCGCCCGCCGGTGGCGGAGGTTGGCCGGAAGCGGCGCCCGGCGCAGCGCCGGGGGCATGAACATCTGGCGGAAGAACCCGCTGAAGGCCGTCTCGAAGGAGCGCCGGATGCCTTCGACGGCCTCCTCGTCGACGTGGGTGCCGAACAGGGTGCGGGTGACCGTGCGCAGCGAGAGCGCGTACAGGGCGGGGTACGCGTCGATGACCTGGCCGGGGCTCCAGGATGCGGCGAGGGCCGTGATCTCCTGTTCCATCACCTCGGCGTATTTCTCCAACCGAGCGCGGTTGAAGGCGGGTTGGAGGAGTCTGCGCTGTCTGCGGTGGTCCTGGTGCGGGCAGGTGGCGACGCCGTTGCCGGCCATCGCGCGGGCCCTGTCGTAGTACGAGCCGCCCTTGTCGAACGTGCGGTCGCCGGCCAGCACCTGCCGCAGCAGTTCGGGGTGGCACGGCACGTACGCGCGGGTCCGTCCGAGTCGGATCTCCACGAGGTCGCCGTACGCGGGGAGTTCGGCGAGGAACGCGGTGGGGAGGTGCAGCAGCGGCCAGATGTGACCCAGCCCGGGAAGCGCTCCGGGGGCCGAACCGCAGGTGAATGGCGAGGTGTTCACAGGGATCTCCGTCACCGGGCTCTCCTCTGTCACCCGCTCCTCCTTCTCCACCGACCCCTCCTTCCTCACCGGGCGGCGGCGCACGTCGTTCCCTCCGGGGGGACGGCGTACCGTTCGGACCGCACCGACCAGTCGAGGTTTCCGCGCATCCAGCACTTCATCCCGTGCGTCAGGGAGTTCAGCGCCGCTCTCTCCGCTTCCGTGACTCCGAGCCATCCGGAGCAGATCCGCTCCAGTTCGGACTCCGCCGCGTGGAAGGAGCGGATGTCGTCGGCAACGCGCGCGTAGATGTAGTCCACCGACTCCTGTGCGGTCAGGCCGAGTTCGCGCCGTACGACCAGGACGCCGTTGGTGGTCTCGCCGATGGCCAGCTCCTTCGCCAGCGACACCACGTCGTTGACCCAGACGACCACGTCGGCGGCCCTGTTGGCCATCGTCCGCAGCTGTTCCGTCTCATGGAGCAGCGGCGGGACCTCCAGCCCCGTGGAGAACTCCAGCAGATCCAGGCACGCGGTGATGGAACCGGAGGCGCGGCGCAGCTGTACGTACTCGTCGAGCGACGGCGTGTGGCGCTGCCGCCGGTTCAGCGCCTCGTACCGGAAGGCGGTGAGGAAGTGCGTCACATGGGTGATGAACCGCATGCGCCAGCAGAGGCTGCTGCCGGGCGCGATCCTCCGCCACACGTGGGCGATCTGGCGCACCAGCGGCGAGTCGAGACCGTCCGCCCGCTCCCCCGGCTCCGGACCCGGTTCCTGCCGCGGCTCCGGGTCCGGCTGCTGCCGCGGCTCCGGCGGGAGCGCTGCCAGTACTTTCCGCACGGCGGCGGCGTGACCGTCCGGGGTGCGCGGGCCGCGATGGTCGAAGTAGTCGTCGATGGCGAAGAGCCAGGAGAACCAGCCCGCGAGGGGTACGGCGCGGTCGGCGCGCAGGCCGGGGTAGGCGCGCGCGATGAGGTCGCCCGCGCGGATGGCCGCCAGCCTTTCGCGCGCCTCCGCACCGCTCACCAGACCGTATTCCTGGGCCCAGTTGACGACCATGCCGTTGAGGGCGCGCGCCCCGGGCACTCCTTGGGAGGGGAGTCGGTAGATGGGGTGACCTGGGCCGGGCCGGATGATCAACTGCCGTAAGTCTTCGATGCGTTGTCTCATATCCCTTCACCGCCTTCGCCGGAGCAGCCGAAGGACGGGATGAGGAGGGTGGCGGGTGAGGCCGTCATGTGCTGGACCTTCAGGAACCGCCGGTACAGGGCGGGGTCGTCGGGTATGCGGCGCAGGAACCGGTGGAGAACCCGTCGCGAGAGGGCGGCCGTCAAAGGCACGTGTTCCGTCCTCCACCCCAGGTCGAGGCTCGATGTCAGCAGCCAGGGGAGGCGCAGGGTACGCGCGGCGCGACGCTGGAAGCTGCGGCAAGCACCGTCGATGTCGGGGGTGTTGAGCGTCCGACCCAGGAGTACGGCCTGCATCGCGGCGACGGTCATGCCGTGCCCGTACAGCGGGTTGAGGGAGCACAGCGCGTCGCCCAGCACGACGAGGCCGCCTGGCCAGGGGCGGAGCCGGTCGTAGCGGTGCCACTGGCCGCCGAGCCCCGCGTACCGGTGGACGGGGCCGAGCGGCCGGGCCTCCGCCACGATCTGCCCGATGTGCGGATTGGTGAGCGAGGCCGCGTACTCGGCGAATCCGCCGGGGTCGGTCGGCGCCATCTCGCCGTCCGCGCCGAACAGGCAGACCAGCCACCGCCGTTCCTCTATCGCGAGGACGGTGCCGCCTCGGCGCGCCGCCGGGGCGAGGGTGGCCTGCAAGGACGCCTGCCAGTCGAGGGCGGGGGCGCGGGCGTCGCGCCGGTAGACGCGGGAGGCGTACGAAAGCCTGGCGTCGACGCTGAGCGCGGCGGGGGCGGCGAGGCCGGCGTCGGTCAGCCACTGCGGGAGGCGGGAGTGGCGGCCGGCGGCGATGACGACGAGGTCGGCGGGGAGGATGCGGCCCGGTTCGGGCGGATCGGTGCTGACCATACGGACGCCCGTATGGACGCCCGTATGGACGCCGGTACGGACACCGGTGACGCGTCGGCGCCCGGCGTCGAGGGCGAGCCCTTCGACGCGGGTCCGGTCGGCGAGTACGACGGTGGGCTCGGCCAGGACACGTCGCCGGAGGGCCGCGTCCAGCAGGGGCCGACTGAAGGTCTGGAGCGGGATGCCCGTCGTGACGCGCGGGGACCAGCCCGTGGGGTACAGCATCGGGAAGCGACCGAAGTCGGACAACGGGGCCCCGTTCGCGGCCAGTTCGGCGCGCAGACCGGGGAAGAGCCGCTCCAGGATGTCCGCGCCGCGCGCCAGGAGCGCGTGGGGGTGGCGGCTCTGCGGGGTCCCCTTGCGGTGGACGGGGGCCGCATCGGGGTCGATGCGGTCCGCCTCGATCACGGTCACCGCATCGAAGCGGCGGGCGAGGACTCGGGCGGCGACGAGCCCCGCGTAGCCTCCCCCCACCACGACGGCGTGCCCGTGCCCGTTCCCGTGCCGATGTCGATGTCGATGCCTCGTACTCGACGACCGTGCGACCCCGTCGCTGCGCATGCCTTCCGCCACCGCCTCTCATGAGGGCAGGGGCCCCGGAGTGGCGCGCCGCGCGTGGCGGGCCGCCGACTGGTCCGGGGCGAGTGACGTTCACCGAAGGCTTACCCACCGTGCCGAGGCCATAGACGGGCGGCGGAAGGGCAGCATCGTCTCTCCCCTCCGCTTTCCCCTCCACGGTTGGGGCCGCTCAGAACAGCGCGTCCGGCTCCGTAGCACCGCTGCCGCTGACGCCGCGTTCGAAGTCGAGGAGCCGTCGCTTGCGTGCGATGCCGCCGCCGTAGCCGGTGAGGCTGCCGGTGGAGCCGACGACGCGGTGGCAGGGGACGATGATGCTGATGGGGTTCTTGCCGTTCGCGAGGCCGACCGCGCGGGAGGCTCCGGGGGCCTCGATACGGTCGGCGAGCTGCCCGTACGAGACGGTCTCGCCGTACGGGATGCGCTGGAGTTCGCTCCAGACGCGGCGCTGGAAGGGCGTGCCGTCCAGGTGCAGCGGCAGGTCGAACTCCGTGATCTCCCCAGCGAAATAGGCGTTCAACTGGCGCACGGTCTCGGTGAAGGGCGTGTCGTCGGGCGCGCCGAAGGTCTCCTCGGGCGGGCGGTGGCGCTGCTCGGTCATATAGAGGCCGCAGAGGGTGCCGTCGGAGGCGACGAGGGTGAGGGGGCCGTAGGGGCTGTCGAGGCGGGTGTGTACGCGCATGGGTACGTGCTTCCGATGGGGAGAGGGCGGATGGAAGGGGCGGAGGGTACGGGCTCGGGCGTTCACCCGGCGGGGATGCGGTTGATGGCGTGATCGTCGACGGACCAGAGGTACTGGACGGCGTACGCGCGCCAGGGCCGCCAGGCGGACGCGTGCCGGGTGAGGGCGGCCGGGGTGGCCGGAAGCCCCAGCTCGGCCGCCGCGCGGCGGACCCCGAGATCGGTCGGTACGAAGGCGTCGGGGTCGCCGAGCGCGCGCATGGCGATGACCTCGGAGGTCCAGGGCCCGATGCCGGGCATGGCGTCGAGGCGTTCGCGGGCGGCGGGCCAGTCGCTGCCGACGCCGAGGGCGAGGTCGCCGGAGGCGAGGGCGGAGACCATGGCGACGACGGTGGCGCGGCGGCCGGCCGGCATGGCGAGGGTGGCGGGGTCGAGCGCGGCCAGCGCGTCGGCGGAGGGGAAGAGGTGGGTGAGGCCGCCCGCCGGATCCTCGACGGTCTCGCCGTGCGCGGCGACGAGCCGGCCCGCGAGCGTACGGGCGGCGGCGGTGGAGACCTGCTGCCCGAGCACGGCCCGTACGGCGAACTCGTCCGCGTCCACGGTGCGCGGCACGCGCCGTCCGGGGGCCTTGTCGACGAGGGGCGCGAGCCGTTCGTCGGCGCGCAGCAGGTCGTCGACGGCTTCGGGGTCGGCGTCGAGGTCCAGCAGCCGGCGGCAGCGGCTGATCGCGCCGGTCAGGTCGCGCTGGTCGGTGAGGGCGAGGCGGCAGCCGATGTGACCGGGCTGCGGGCGCAGTTCGACGGTCCCGTGCCCGTACGGCAGGCGCAGCGTGCGCCGGTACGCGCCGCCGCGCCACTCCTCCACGCCGGGGACGGCGGTGGCGGCGAGGTGCCCGAAGAGGTTGTCGGGGCACAGCGGCGCCCGGAAGGGCAGCCGCAGCGCGAGCACACCGGACGGGGAGGGCCGCCGGCCGCGGGCGGCCCGGCCGCGCAGTTCGCTCGGGGAGAGCGCGAAGACCTCGCGTACGGTCTCGTTGAAGGTGCGGATGGAGGCGAACCCGGCGGCGAAGGCGACGTCCGCCATCGGCAGCTCGGCCGTCTCGATCAGCAGCCGCGCGGTCTGCGCCCGCTGCGCCCGGGCCAGCGCCTGCGGCCCGGCCCCGAGCTCGGCGAGCAGCTGCCGCTCGACCTGCCGCGTGGAGTACCCCAGCCGCGCCGCCAGCCCCGGCACCCCCTCCCGGTCCACCACCCCGTCCCCGATCAGCCGCATGGCCCTCGCCACCAGGTCCGCCCGCTCATTCCACTCCGGCGACCCCGGACTCGCATCCGGCCGGCAACGCTTGCACGCCCGGAACCCGGCCTGCTGCGCAGCCGCCGCACTCGGATAGAACGTCATGTTCTCAACCTTCGGCGGCACCACCGGGCAGCTGGGCCGGCAGTAGATCCCCGTGGTCAGAACAGCCGTGAAGAACCACCCGTCAAAACGCGCGTCCTTGGACTGCACGGCCCGCACGCAGCGGTCGAAGTCGGTGTGCATGAATCCAGCATGACGGCCGACGGGCCCGTGGGCTCGCGGAAATCCGACATGGGGGTCGGGAGCGAGGACACCGCTCACGCGACCTCGAACGCCCCCGCGCCCGCACTCCCCCAACGGAACCGACTCGGCTACCGCGATCCGCTGGTACGCGACGAACCGCGCGAGATCGCCCTCTGCCAGGCACCATGCGTCTCAGACCTCTCTTCAAAGACCACGTGTCGCAACGATCGCTGCGGCAGCCGGTGTTGTGAGCACTTCGGCGGCCCGCAGGAATGGATGAGTGAGGTAGAACACGCGGAGCTCATCCACTTCGCCGCCGAAACGGGGCGGCCAGTCCGGGGACGGGGTGAAGTCGTCCAGGATGAGGATGCCAGCGGGAGCGAGCAGTTCAATGACGCCCTCGGGGTCGTCGCGCTTGCCTCCGCCGTCGCAGAAGAAGACGTCAAAGGGCATGAGCGCGACGCTATCCGCCGTCAGAGGCGAACAGGGCCGGCCCCGGTCGACCGGGGCCGGGTCGGCTCGAAGCGCCACTTGATCACGGACGGGGCGTGGGGCACCGCTCACGGTCGTGCTGACCGGCGGCAACCGCAACGATGTCGCCCAGCTCATCCCCCTGCTCGACGCCATCCCGCCCGCCCGCGGCAGCGAGCGCCGTCGGTCAGGAGGAGCGGAGGCGGGACACGATCTTGCGGCCGGGTCAGCGCGGCCCTGCGGGACAGGCACCTCGCAGGAACTGTGACACCGCGTTGTCCACGAGCCCTTCGAGCCGTCCCGGCTCGATCATGCCGCTGTTGACCATGGACGTGATCCCCAGGACGGTGGCGTAGATGATGAGCCCGACGTCCTCCGGGTCGCCCCCCTCCAACTCGCCGCGCGCCTGGCCCTCTTCGATCAGGTCGCTGATCTGCCCGAACGCGGCCGCGGCGGCCTCGGCGACTGCGGTCGCCCCCGGGCGGTACTTGCTGGAGTTCATCAGTTCGGTCAGCGTGGCGTTCTCGGTGGCGAACCGGGCGTAGGCCCACGCGAACGCGTGCAGGCGAGCGGGCAGGTCGTCCTCGTCGTCGATCTCGTCCACCGCGGCCCGCAGCTTCGCGCCCAGGCGGACAAACCCCGACTCCGCGAGGGCGTCCAGCAGCGCACGGCGATCCGCGAAGTGCCGGCGGGGCGCCGCGTGGCTCACGCCGATGTCCCGTGCCAGGTCCCGCAGGGAGAGCTGCTCGACCCCGTGGGCCCTCAGGCTGCGCTCCGCCGCGTCGAGGAGCTCCGTACGGAGATTCCCGTGGTGGTAGGGCCGCCGCTCGGTGGTGTCAGGCATGGGGCCAGCCTACTCGGCGCAATGTTTCCATTGACAACAATGTTGTCGCTGACTACTCTCGCGGTATGTCCAGATTCTCCCTCGCCGACCTTCCGGACCTGACCGGCCGCACCGCCGTCGTCACCGGCGCGAACAGCGGTATCGGGCTCGTCACCGCCCGCGTTCTCGCCGAGCGCGGTGCGCAGGTCGTCCTGGCTGTACGCAATCAGGAGAAGGGGGAAGCGGCGGCGGCGACCATGACGGGCCCGGTCCGGGTCCGTGCCCTCGATCTCGCCGACCTCTCCTCCGTCCGGGCATTCGCCCACGGCCTTCCGGGCCCCGTCGATCTGCTGGTCAACAACGCCGGCCTCTCCCTGGGGCCGCTCTCCCGGACCGCGGACGGTTTCGAGTTGCAGTTCGGGACCAACCATCTGGGCCACTTCGCCCTGACGAACCTGCTCCTTCCGCGCATCAAGGAGCGGGTCGTGACAGTGGCTTCGCTCGGGCATCGCATCGGCTCCCTGGACTTCTCCGACCTCCAGTGGGAACGCAGGCCGTACCGGCCGAACGCCGCCTATGCGCAGTCCAAACTGGCCAACCTCCTGTTCGCCGCCGAACTCCAGCGCAGACTCAGCCGCGCGGGATCATGCGTCATCTCGACGGCGGCGCATCCCGGCATCTCCTCGACGAACCTGATGCGAGCGGAGGAGAAGCCCTCCCTCGGTTTCCGCGTCGAGAAACTCCTCGTCGGGCTCGTCGCCCACAGCGCCGAGGCCGGCGCCCTGCCCACGCTCTACGCCGCCACCGCGGACCTCCCCGGCGACAGCTATGTCGGCCCCGACCGGCTGTGGGGCATGCGCGGTGCGCCGACGCTGGTCGGACGGGCCACCCGAGCACGTGACGGCTCGGCGGCACGGCGGCTGTGGGAGGTGTCGGAGGAACTGACCGGCACGCGCTTCCCCCTCGATGCGCCTACGCCCCCTGCCTCGTGAAAGGAAGCGCCGCTGTGGCCCGTCCACGGAAAAACCTGCGGAAGAACAGTCAGAAGAACGAACTCATCGTCGTCTCCGGCGCCTCGTCGGGCATCGGAGCCGCGACGGCACAGGCCCTCGCCGCGATGGGCTACCACGTCCTCGCCGGGGTACGCACCGACAGCGAGGCGGACGCCGTCCGGGCCGACGGCGTCGAACCGGTCACCTTGGACATCACCGTCCCGGAACACATCGAGGCCCTGACCCGGCGGATCGCCGACGACCCCGAGCAACGCGTCCTGCGTGCCCTGGTCAACAACGCGGGGATCGAGATCAACGCTCCCGTCGAGGTGCTGCCCCTTACCGTGTGGCGCGAGCAGTTCGAGGTGAACCTCTTCGGGCACATCGCCGTTATCCAGAGACTCCTCCCCCTCCTGCGGCGGAGCCGGGGCAGGATCGTCAACATCAGTTCCGTGGGCGGGGTGGCCGCGCTGCCCGTCTTCGGGGCGTACGCGGGAACCAAGTTCGCCCTCGAAGCGGCCAGCGACTCCTTGCGCCGCGAGGTCTCGGCGCACGGTGTGCAGGTGGTCGTCGTCGAGCCCGGCGGTGTACGGACCGAGATGGCCGCCCGCAGCGGTGACATCTCCCTCGAACTCGCCGCCGGGATGAACGCCGAGCACCAGCGTCTCTACGGCGACCTCATCAACGCGACCGTGTCGTCGAACACAGCCTTCCTGAAACGCGCCGTACCTGCGGCGAAGGCGGGGGCCAAGATCGCCAGGGTGGCGACCACGCCCCGCCCGCGCGCCCGCTACACCCTCGGCAGGGACGCCGCCTTCATCATCCCCCTCGCCCGTTTCCTGCCGACCCGGCTGATGGACGGCATCCTCGCGATGAGCCACCGGTCCCGGAACCCGAAATCCGCGCCCACACCCGCACCCGAGTCAACAGGGAGCCCTTCATGAGCACGCTCGCCGACCGCATCGAACTGATCGAGCTGATGGGCCGCTACGCCGACATCGCCGACCTCAAGGACTTCACCCGCCTCCCCTCCCTCGTCTACAGCGACTCGGTGACCCTCGACTTCTCCTCGGTCATCGGCCTGCCGCCCATGACCGTGCCGCTCGACGAGTACGTCCAAGTGCTGGGCCAAGCCTTCGCCCCCTTCTCCGCCACCCACCACACCGTCACAGGTCACGTCGTCGAGATCGACGGCGACCGCGCGACCCTCCATGCGCACATCCGCGCCGAACACTGGGTGCCGGAGGAACGGGCAGGCGACGGGCCGGACCGATGGCTGGTCGTCGGCTTCTACGACAACGAGGCCGTCCGGACACCGCACGGCTGGCGCCTCAGCAGCGTCAAGCTCACCGCCACGCACCAGGAGAACGCCCACCTACAGGGGTCTACCCCAGGCATATGAGCACGCCGGCCAGCCCCTGGCACCGCTTGAGTCCCCAACACAATTAGTTGGTCTGTCGGAAGGTAATCAGGCAGCAGGCGAGGCGGAGGAAGGCTTCGTGGATATCGACTCGCCGTTCCCATCGGATGCGCAGGCGCTCGAAGCCGTGTAGCCAGGCAGAACTGCGCTCTACGACCCAGCGGTAAACGCCCAGGCCGCTGCCGCGGCCGGTACTTCAAGGCCCAGCGGCTGCATTCGGACAAGGCATACGACATCCCCCACCTGCAGAGATGGCTATGGGGTAAGCACATCGGCGTGCGCATCGCCCGCAAAGGCATCGACTCCAGCGAACGGCTCAGCCACCACAGGTGGGTGACCGAGCGGACCATGTCTTGGCTGTCGGGCTACCAGTGCCTCAGCCCCCGCTACGAGCGCAATTCCCGCAACTACCTGGCCTCCCTCGGACTCGCCGCCGCCCTGTGCTGCTACAAGCGGCTCGGCCGCCTCACCACATAGGACACGGTCTGAAAAGCGGCGGCTACGGGCGGGACGACCGGAGCGGGCAGTTCAGCTGGGGCGCGGCGCGGTTCGGGGAGCACGTCACCAGAGCGAGTGACAGGAATTGCGGCCGTCTCAGGTAGTGCCCGTGCGAGATGTCTCCGCCCCAGGCCAGGGTCTCGGCGGCGAAGGCCACCCGTCCGGTCAACCGGGTGCTGTCACGGTCCTCCTCCGAGGAGAAGCGGGGCGCGAACTCGACGAGCTGCCGGCCCAGCCACTCCGCGGCCTCTTTCGGCTCTTCCCACGTTCCGCGGACAAGCCGTGACGGCTTCATCAGCCAGTGAGCCACCTGAATCGGCGGCACATCGCAAGTGCGCCACTCGGCCGCCGCCTCCCGGTAGCGCTGCGCCACGTCGGACGGGCTTGTGGCGGTCGGCTCCTCCGCCGCCGGCGGACGACGGATGCCCTCCTTGTCGAAGGTCGCCTTTTCCCCGACCCAGAGATAGCCATGGCAGTGCATTGGTCCGTCCCGTTCGGTTCGGCAGGGTTGGAGGCGGCCCCGCCCTCCCCAGAGGGCGAGGCCACCAGTTGGCGCCGACCGGTCAGGCCGAGAGTCCGAAGCGCGCGGGGTCGATGCCGGCCGCGTCCAGTTCAGCGGTGGTGAACCTCAACGGCTCGGCGCCCGGCCGCTTGCTGTCGCTGACAGCCCATGCGTCCGCACCGATACGGGCCAGGGCCACGCACGATTCGCCGTCCGGGTGCGTATTGCCTCCGCAGGCCCGGCGGAATCGTGCTCCGTCGATATCGAGGTCGTACAGATCAGTGGCATTCGGCATGCTGGTGCACCTTTCTGGTACTTCCGGTGGGCGGCTGAGCTGCCGCCCGGAACCCGCCACGAGGCGTGGACCCAGCATGAGGCCATTCCTGACGTGCTTCTAGCCTGTTTCCCGTTCACTCAAGAAGCCGTCACGAACGCCGGCCACGAGAGCTCGCATATCTTCATCGAAAACAGCAACACGTTCGAAAACATTGAACTTCGCAACATACACTTCGATATCCCTCATCTCGCGTGTCGTGATCTCGGCGTGAGGGATTTCGATGATGGCAAGACGGGCATCGAAGAGCACGAAAGAGCAGGTAGGCAGGTCAGGCATCGCAGCAACCGAGGGAACAACGCCGATTCTGATGTTGGGCATTCTCGACAAGGCGATCAGCTTGTCCAGCTGTGCGGCCATCATCGGAGCAGGAACGAGCCGCCACCTGAGCACAGATTCAGTGATGATGAACCGGAATTCACGCGCACTGTCGTACAGGATCTCCTGACGCCGCAGCCGGGCGCCCATCATTTTCTCCAGCGTGTCATCCGTATGCCCGTGTCGGCCCAGTACGGCACGGACATACTCAGGGGACTGGGCCAGCCCTGGAATGCAGGAAGGCTGAAAGATCCGGAGCAGGAACGTCTGGGCCTCTATGCCGCGGATGTCTTCCTGGTGTTTGTGCGAGCCTGTGCGACGGTAGATACGCCACGCCGTCGCTTCCGTGGCAGTCCGGCGCGCCGCCTTGGTCAGTTGATCCTTGACCTCGCCCGACACCTCCAAGGCCGTCAAGATGCGCTCGACATCCATGACGCTGGGCGCCAGCACCTCATTCTCGATCTTGCTGAGCTTGCTCGGAGACATGGCAGCGCTACGGGCGACCACCTTCGCCTGCTTCCCGCTGGCTTCGCGCAGTTCCCGCAGCGCTCTTCCGATGTTGAGCCCGTTCACCCCGGCGCGTACCGGTCCCACCACGCACGGAACGGCACCGCGTGGCTCATGGCCACATCCCGGTGCTCCAACCATTCGGCAGCCTCCGGGCTGCCGGACAGCACCTCGGCGCCGAGGAACTTCCCGTCCTCGCTGTACCGCATCGGAACGATGGAGTGCTCATCGAATGCCCAGAAGTCCGGTACGCCTTCCAGCGGGTTATCCCGCTCTGTCGTGTCGAGGATGAAGAACTCCTCGCCGACTGCTTGGTTTCTGTGATACCCCCAGGCGAGTTCGAACCTCAAGTAGTCGCTCAGCGGTCGGCTGAGGACGTGCACGCGATACATGCGCTTTCCGGACCGGACAGCGTCTTGTACGGTCGTCACCCACTCCGCCGACTCATACCCTTCCGGCTGGCCTTCACCGGCCAGAAACGCCTTATAGGCCGCCACGCCACCGGATTTACTGTAATCGTCACGCGTCTCCAGCCGGAACGCCTCCCGCTGGAAATCGTCGAAGAGTTTCCCGAAGTCTTCAGGTGAGATATTCACGGGCCGCCCTCCTCAGAAGCGCTGCGGGGATGCGTACGGCCGTCTCATTGTCCGGAAGCGCCATGGTGGCCAGCGCTTCCGCGTCCTCCACTTTGAAGCCCTGAACCAGTACATGCTCGGTGCCCTCGACGGTCCATACCGTCGGGCATGGACCGTCGTCGCAGTCGCTCGCCAGCTGCCTGAGTTTCAATGGCTGACCCCCTGTCAGTCGGTGTGCCTTCGATCCTTCCGGTCCGGCGACAAAGGGGTCAAGGGACCACACTTGAGAGAACAGGAAACCGGATTGTCGGTCCCGCTCATGGCGCGTCGCGCACCTCGCGGGGGTGGATTCCGCAGAGTCCGCCGACCGGCCCGGCATCAGACTGCATCATGGGCCAAGTGACCGACTACGCCGAGATCGTGCTGGCCGATGACACCACCGTGCGCCTGGCGCTCGCGCCCGCCGGGGCGCACCCAGGGGGCGGGGATACCGGGCTCAGCGGGATGACACCGGTTGGGCGCGGTGCGCAGGCGGCGGCCGCTATCGCGACCGAAACACTGCGCACCGTGCTGCGGCCGCTCGGGCCGCTGCTTCAGGAGGTGCACGATGCGGTGGGGGCGGCGGCGGATCCGCCGCAGGAGTTGAGTGTGGAGTTCGGGGTGCAGGTCGGGCAGGACCTCAAGTTGGGCATTGTCGGGGCCAACGGGCAGGCCAGTCTCACCATTTCCGCTACGTGGAAGTTGAATGAGGGGGCGGTGGCCGGCGACGGCGGCTGATGCTTCCTCAGCTCGACCTCCCCCGCAGTCGCCGCCACACCGCCCGCGCCGCGTGGTGGCCCGACATGCCGTGCACGCCCGGGCCCGGCGGGGTGGCGGAGGAGCAGAGGAAGACGGAGGGGTGGGCCGTTTCGTAGGGGACGCGGGTCAGTTTGGGGCGCAGGAGGAGGCGGAGGCCCGCTACGGAGCCGGTGGCGATGTCGCCGCCGACGTAATTGGCGTTGCGGGCGGCCAGTTGTGGCGGGCCGGCCACGGCTCGGGCCAGGACCAGGTCGCGGAAGCCCGGCGCGAAGCGGTCGAGTTGGCGCTCGATGGCCTCCAGCGCGTCGCCCTCCCAGCCGTTGGGCACATGCCCGTACGCCCAGAACGTGTGCTTGCCCTCCGGGGCGCGGGTCGCGTCGACGATGCTGGGCTGGGCGGTGATGAGGAACGGTACGGACGGGTCGCGGCCGTCTACGGCGGAGCGGAGGGCCGCGGAGATCTCCCCGTACGTGGGGCCGATGTGCACCGTGCCCGCGCGGCGGGCCGCCTCGGCGGTCCAGGGCATGGGGCCGTCCAGCGCGTAGTCGACCTTGAACACGCTCGCGCCGTAGCGGTAGTCGCGGTAGGCGTTGCCGAGTCCGGCGATGCGGGCGAGGGCGGTCGGCGAGGTGTCGAAGACGTAGGCGCGGGCGGGCGGCAGGTCGTCGAGGCGTTTGACCTGGAAGCCGGTGTGGATCACGCCGCCCTGTTCGCGCAGGTACGAGCCGAGCGCGTCGGCGATGGCCTGTGAGCCGCCGCGCGGGACCGGCCAGCCGGCCGAGTGCGCGGCGAGCGCGAAGACCAGCGCCATGCCGCCGGTTCCGATCGCGCCGAGCGGGGCGATGCCGTGCGCGGCGAGCCCGGCGAGGAGGGCGCGCGCCTTCTGGTCGCGGAACCGGCGCGCCAGCAGGGCCGCCGGCTGGGCCGCGACCGGGCCGAACCGCGCGTAGGTGAGCGGGTCGCGCGGCGGGCCGTCCCACTGGGTGCGCAGGAAGTCCCTGGCGATGGCGTCCCACTTGCCGAGGAAGGGGGTGAGGAGCCGGCGGTACGCGCCCGCGTCGCGCGGTCCCAGCGACATCGCGGTCTCGCCGACCGAGCGGGAGAGCAGCGCGGCGGTCCCGTCGGGAAAGGGGTGGGCCATCGGCAGTTCGGGGTGCAGCCAGGTCAGGCCGTGGCGGGCGAGCGGCATGGCGTTGAAGGCGGGCGATCCCGCGCCGAGCGGGTGCACGGCGGAACAGGGGTCGTGGCGGAAGCCGGGGAGGGTGAGTTCCTCGGTGCGCGCTCCGCCCCCGATGGTCTCCGCGGCCTCGAACACCTCGACGGCCATGCCGCGCCGGGCGAGTTCGACGGCTGCGGTCAGTCCGTTGGGCCCGGCACCTACCACGACCGCGTCGAGCATGGATGGCACCGGATGGGCTCCCCTCGTCGTTGCGGCCGCTCTGAGGTCAGGCGGCCGGAAGCGCAGGCGTCCCGGCGTCAGGCGGCGGACGCCAGCAGCCCCAGGATAAGCCGAGCGGTCCCGGCGTCCCGCGCCGCGGCGAACGGAAGGGCGTTGCCCCCGGCGATCCGGAAGGGCTCGCCCGCGACCGTGGCGCTCGTGCCGCCCGCCTCGGCGACCAGCAGCAGCCCGGCCGCGTGGTCCCACGCGTTCTCCCAGGAGAAGGCGAGGGCGTCGAGCGTGCCCTGCGCCACATGCAGGTATTCGAGGCCCGCGGAGCCGCAGGGCCGCGGCGCGACGCCGTCCACGGCCAGCGCGGCGAGCACCCGCTTCTGGTCGTCGTTGGTGAAGTCGTGGTGGGAGGTGGCCACTTCGAGGGTCTTGCCCGGCTCGGGCGAACCGGACCGGATCGGCTCGCCGTTGAGCACGGCCCCCTGGCCGCGCACCGCGACGGCCATCAGGTCGAGCGCGGGCCCGTAGGTGAAGGAGGCCAGCGACTCGCCGCCCTGGACGAGGGTGACGAGCGTCGAGAAGCCGGGGTCGCCGTGGACGAAGAGCCGGGTGCCGTCGACCGGGTCGACGATCCAGACCGGCGCGTCGCCGCGCAGGGCGGCCAGCACGGACGGATCGGCGTGCACGGCCTCCTCGCCGACCACGACGGAGCCGGGGAGCAGCTCGGTGAGCGAGGCCGTGAGGTGCTCCTCGGCGAGCCGGTCGGCGATCGTCACCAGGTCGTGCGGGCCGTTCTTCTCGACGATCTCGTGGGCGGCGAGCTGCCGGAACCGCGGCATGATCTCGGCCGCGGCCGCCTTGCGGATCGCCTCTTCGACCTCGGACACCTCGAACTTCTTCAGCAGATCTTCGATCATGCGTCCATCGAACCACGCGTCACTGACAGTGGCGATGTACGGCAAGGTGACGTAAGTCGTACATGGGGTTAACGCCCGACCGCGTACCCCTGCATTCCGCGTGGGTTGGCCGCCGCCGACACCACGCCCGTCTGCGGATCGCGCGCCACCGCGCACAGCCGCCCCTCCGACCAGGGCTCCCCCACGGTCACCGCGTGCCCCCTGCGCCGCAGCTCCTCGATGACCTCGGCCCCGATGCGGGACTCCACAGTCACGCTGCCGGGCACCATCGCGCGCGGGTAGAAGGAGCCGGGGAAGCTGTCCTGGTGCCAGTTCGGGGCGTCGATCGCGCCTTGCAGGTCGAGCCCGCCGCGTACCCGCTCACGCAGCGCCACCGCGAGGAAGAAGTGCACCGACCACTGGTCCTGCTGGTCCCCGCCGGGGGTGCCGAAGGCCAGCACCGGCACGCCGTCGCGCAGCGCGAGCGACGGGGTGAGGGTCGTACGGGGGCGGCGGCCGGGCGTGAGCGAGTTCGGCAGGTTCGGGTCGAGCCAGGCCATCTGGAGGCGGGTGCCGAGCGGGAAGCCCAGTTCGGGGATGACGGGGTTGGACTGGAGCCAGCCGCCGCTGGGGGTCGCGGCCACCATGTTGCCCCAGCGGTCGACGATGTCGAGGTGGCAGGTGTCGCCGTGGGTCAGGCCGTCCCTGGCCACGGTCGGCTCCCCCGCGCCCGTGCCGGCGAGCCCGAGCGCGTCGAACCCCTCGTCGCCCGCCGCGACGGCGGTGGTGTGCCCGCTGAGCCGCGGCGTCCGGCCGTCGGGGCTGCCGGGGCGCAGCTCGTACGAGGCCCGCTCGCCGATCAGGGCGCGGCGGCCGGCGTTGTAGCCGTCCGACAGGAGGGTGTCGAGCGGTACGTCCGCCGCGTCGCCGTACCAGGCTTCGCGGTCGGCCATCGCGAGCTTGCCGCCCTCGATGAGCGTGTGCACGTACTCGGGGGTGCCGTAGACGAGGTCGTCGGGCAGCAGCGCGAGCTGCTGGAGGAAGACGGGGCCCTGCGACCACGGGCCGGCCTTGCAGAGGGTCCAGCCATTCCAGTCGTACGTGACCGGGTCCTCGTACGTCGCCTCGTACGCGGCGAGGTCGGCGGCGGTGAGCGTGCCGGCGTGGCGCTCGCCGGAGGTGTCCATGGCGGGCCGGGCGGCGGCGGCCACGAGCGCCTCCGCGACGAAGCCCGCGCGCCACACCTGCCGGGCCGCGTCGATCTGCGCGACCCGGTCCGTACCGGCCGCTTCCGCCTCGGCTATCAGCCGCCGCCAGGTCGCCGCGAGCGCCGGGTTCCTGAAGAGCCGCCCCGGAGCCGGGGGCTCGCCGTCGGGCAGGTAGAGGGCGGCGGAGTCCGTCCACTCCGTCTCGAACAGCTCGCGCACGCTCGCCACGGTCTCGCCGACCCGCTCGACGGGGGCGTGCCCGTCCTCGGCGTACCCGATGGCGTACTTCAGCACGTCCGCGAGGTGCTTGGTGCCGTGGTCGCGCAACAACAGCATCCACGCGTCGAACGCGCCCGGCACGGCCGCCGCCAAGGGGCCCGTGCCGGGGACGAGTTCCAGGCCGAGCCCCGTGTAGTGCTCGATGCTCGCCCCGGCGGGGGCCGGCCCCTGCCCGCACAGCACGCGCACCGGGCCGCCGGCGGGCGCGAGGATCATCGGCACCTCGCCCGCCGGTCCGCACAGATGCGGCTCCACTACGTGCAGGACGAATCCGGCGGCGACGGCCGCGTCGTAGGCGTTGCCTCCGTCCTCCAGGACCGCCATCGCGGACTGCGAGGCGAGCCAGTGCGTGGAGGACACCATTCCGAAGGTTCCTTGGAGGGTCGGCCGGGTCGTGAACATCGTCGGACTCCTCGGGCTGCGGCGCCGGGCGGCGGCGGTACGGACGGCACGTGCGGTGCGCGCGGTACGGGCTTGTCCTGCTTGTCCTTCCCGCTTCGCGGCACGGCCCGTACGAGGTGTACGGGCCGAGTGCCGCGCATCCTACGCCGGGAGATCCTTCAGCCAGGTGGCCACTCCCCCGTGGTGGGAGCAGGTGCCGCGGCGGTGCGCGGAGTAGGAGTAGCTGCCGTCGTTGCAGATGGCGGACGCGCCGCTGTGCGAACCGCCGGTGCTCGAACCGCCCGTGCTCGAACCACCGGTGCTCGAACCGCCGGAGGAGGAGTGGCTGCCGCCGGACGAGGAGTGGCCGGAGGAGGAGTGGTCGGAAGACGAACCGCCGGACGCGGAAGCCGAGCCCCCGCTCCCGCCCTCGTGCCGGGCCGGCGGCTTCGGCGCGGGGGCGCTCGTCGGCGGCTCGGCCTCGGGCTCGGGCTCCTCGGTCGCCGAAGGCGAGGGCGTCGGCGTGGGAGTGGGTGTCGGGGTGGGTGTCGGGGTCGGCGTCGGCGACTCGCTGGGCGAGACCGACGCGGTCGCCGTGACCTCGGGCGACGCGCTCTTGCCCGTACCACCGTCCGCCGAGTCGTCGCAGCCGACGACGCCGAGCCCGAAGGCCAGCACGGCAGCCGCCGATACCCACACCCGCCCCGGTCTACGCGCGGTGAAAGCAGTGAATATGTTGCTCACGATCAGGTCCCCCCTGACGCTCTGCTGCGCGGAACGTCCGCGCATGGCTCCGCCGCCCGGTCGCGAACCGACGCCCGGCCGACCGGGAGAGCGGTGTGGGGGGCGTGGGGGGAATTCGTGGGGTGCGCAGAGTGTACGACGAAATCCGGCCGTGCCAATGGCGGGGCCCCCACCCGGTCATCGCCCGGTCACCACCCTGGCGTGCCCCGGCCCGCCCGGCCCCTCCCGACCCCGTCGGCCCGTCGGCCCGTCGGCCCATCGGCCCATCGGCCCATCGGCCCATCGGCCCATCGCGGACGAGCAGACCGGATCGGGCACGGATTGTCGGGTGCGGCACCGTGGGCGCTCCCTAGCGTGAGCGGCGTATCAGAAAGCCGAAACAGGCCGAGAAAGAAGGCCGAGGACGAAGGCCGAGAAAGAAGGATCAGGGAATGCTGGACCGGCTGAACCAGGCCATGGAGCACATCGAGAACCGTCTCGATCAGCGGATCGAGACGGCCGATCTCGCACGGATCGCCGTCACGTCGGAGTACCACTTCCGCCGGGTGTTCTCGGCGCTGGCCGGTATGCCGCTGTCGGAATACATCCGCCGCCGTCGGCTCACCGTCGCGGGCGCCGATGTACTCGCCGGCCGGCACACCCTGCTCGATATCGCGGTGCGCTACGGATACGGATCGGGCGAGGCGTTCGCGCGGGCGTTCCGGGCCATGCACGGCATCGGGCCGGGTGAGGCGCGCCGCACGGGTGCGGCGCTGAGTTCCCAGCCCCGGATGTCCTTCCGTCTCGTCATCGAAGGGAGCAGCAGTATGGAATACCGGATCGTGGAAAAGGAAGAATTCCGGGTGGTGGGCCCGAAGGCACGGGTCCCCCTGGTGCACGCGGGGATGAATCCTGCGATCGTCGAATTCATCCGGGGCATCGCCCCCGAGACGCTGCGGAGGCTGGAGGAGCTGTCCGACCGGGAACCGCGCGGAATCGTCGCGGTCAGCGACGACCTCGCGGAAAGCCGGGCGGAGGGCACGGAACTCGACTATTACCACGGGGTCGTCACAGGCGCCGACGCCCCGGAGGGCTGCTCGGCTCTGACCGTGGCGGCGGGGACCTGGGCGGTCTTCGAGAGCTCCGGCGAGTTCCCGCTGGCCCTCCAGATGATGTGGCGGGACGTCTTCACGCAGTGGTTCCCCTCCAACCCGTACCGGAGCCGTCCGGGCCCGGAGATCCTGCGTACCCGCCTTTCCGGCGGCGCCTCGCAGGCCGATACCTCGCAAGCCGATGCCTCGCAAGCCGATGTCTCGCGGGCCGATGTCTCGCGAGCTGATGCGGAACTGTGGATTCCGGTGGAACGCACCAGCGGCTGACCGCGGCGCCTGCTGCCCGCGCGCACCGACTGCCCGCGCGCACGCGGGACGCGAGCCCGGCCCCGTACGACACATCCCGTGCCGTACGGGGCCGGGCCCCGCCGTACGGGCCGGATTCGCCCGGACCGGACATACCAGCTGTACCGCCGCCTTTCCGCGGCATCACCGCGAACCGGAAACCCCAGTAACGTGGGCGGCGAATCGGCGGATGTTCGAGAGCCGGTCCCGGAAGAGGCGGAGGAATACGCGGTGCACGGTGAGTACAAGGTCCCCGGCGGCAAGCTCGTCGTCGTGGATCTGGAGGTCGAGGACGGCGCGCTGCGCCAGGTGCGGGTGGCGGGGGACTTCTTCCTCGAACCCGACGAGGCGCTCGCCGCCATCGACTCCGCGCTGGAGGGCGCGCCTGCGTCCATGGAGACGGCGGGGCTCGCCGCCCGGATCACCGCGGCGCTGCCCGAGTCGACCGTGATGTTCGGCCTGACGGCGGAGGGCGTGGCCATCGCCGTGCGCCGGGCCCTCGCGCACGCCACCGAGTGGAGCGACTACGACTGGCAGCTGATCCACGAGGCGCCGCAGTCGCCCGCGCTGCACATGGCGCTGGACCAGGTGATCACTGAGGAGGTGGCGGCCGGGCGGCGGCCGCCGACGCTGCGGGTCTGGGAGTGGGCCTCGCCCTCCGTGATCATCGGCAGCTTCCAGTCGCTGCGCAACGAGGTCGACCTCGACGGGGCCACGCGGCACGGCATCGACGTGGTGCGGCGGATCTCCGGCGGCGGGGCGATGTTCGTGGAGCCCCCGAGCACCATCACGTACTCTCTCTCCGTCCCGGACGCGCTCGTCTCCGGCCTCTCCTTCGCCGACAGCTACGCCTACCTCGACGACTGGGTGCTCGCCGCCCTGGGCGACATGGGCATCAAGGCCTGGTACCAGCCCCTCAACGACATCGCGACCGAAGCGGGAAAGGTCGCCGGCGCCGCCCAGAAGCGGATGGTCGGGCCGAACGGCGGCCCCGGCGCGGTCCTGCACCACGTGACGATGTCCTACGACATCGACGCCGACAAAATGCTCGAAGTGCTGCGCATCGGCAAGGAGAAGCTCTCCGACAAGGGCACCAAGAGCGCCAAGAAGCGCGTCGATCCGCTGCGCCGGCAGACGGGGCTCCCGCGTGAGACCGTCATCGACAAGATGATCGACTCCTTCCGCAGCCGCTACGGGCTCGCGCAGGGGAAGGTCAGCGACGCCGAGCTGTCGCGGGCTCAGGAGCTGGCGCGCACCAAGTTCGGGACGGAGGAATGGACGGCGCGCGTTCCGTAACGAGCCGTGGAGGCAACGGTCTTCAGCGTGGCTGGGATGGAGACCACTGGGAGTGAGGGCGACCGCCGGGACCGCCTGAGAAGCTGAGAAGGTCACTGCCGGGCAGTGACCACAGCCCGCGGCCCCCGGCCGCCTCGTCGCGAATCTCCGGTGCGCACGCCGCCGCGGCCTGTTAATCTGCCCGGCATGAAGCGCGCTGCGATCAGCATGACGACGACGCCGGAGAGTGTCCCGGCGCGCTGACAGCTGTTCTGAGTCGAAGCCCCGGGGCGAGTGCCCCGGGGCTTCGCCTTGCGGTCACTCCCCCTGACACCGCGAGGAGACCGCCATGACCGCCATGACCGCCCTGCACGACCACCGCCGCCTCGGCCGCGAGCTGGGCCTGTTCGACACCGACCCGCTGATCGGCGCGGGGCTGCCCTACTGGCTGCCCGACGGCGCGACCGTCCGGCACACCCTGGAGGAGTACATCCGCACCGCCGAACGGCGCGCGGGGTACCGGCACGTGTACTCGCCGGTGCTCGGCAAGCGGGAGCTGTACGAGATCTCCGGGCACTGGGCGCACTACAGCGACGACATGTTCCCGCCGATGGAACTGGGCGGCGAGCAGGTCGTGCTGCGGCCGAGTCTGTGTCCGCACCACGCGGTCATCTACCGCTCGCAGGCGCACAGTTACCGCGAACTTCCGCTGCGCATGGCCGAACTCGGCGGCATGTACCGCTCGGAGCCGTCCGGGGTGCTCGGCGGGCTCACCCGCGTCCGCGCCATCCAGCTCAACGACGCCCATATCTTCTGCACCCTGGACCAGGTCGCCGAGGAGGCGCGGGGCGCGCTGGACATGATCCGCCGCGCGTACGAGGCGCTCGGCATCACCCCGGCCCGCTACCGCCTCTCCCTCCCCGGCCCCGGCGGCAAGTACGTGGCCGCTCCCGAGAAATGGGAACGGTCCACCGCCCTGCTGACCGAGGTGCTCGACGGCTCGGGGCTCCCCTACGAGGCGGCCGAGGGGGAGGCCGCGTTCTACGGACCGAAGATCGATGTCCAGGTCACCGACGGCGCGGGCCGGGAGTCCACCCTGTCCACCGTGCAGGTCGACTTCCACCAGCCCGAGCAGTTCGGTCTGCACTACATCGGGGCGGACGGCGCCAAGCACCGGCCGGTCATGATCCACCGCAGCATCATCGGCAGCGTGGAGCGGGCCGTCGCCCACCTCATCGAGGAGCACGGCGGCGCGTTCCCGGCCTGGCTCGCACCCACCCAAGTGGCGATCCTCCCGATCTCGGACGCGGAGCTGCCGAACGCCGACGCGTTCGCCCGGCGGTGCGCGGAACTGGGGCTGCGCGCCGAGGTCCACGGCCCGGAGAGCGGCACCCTCGGCGCCCGTGTCCGGGAGGCGCGGCTCGTTCCGTACCAGGCCGTCATCGGTGCAAAGGAGGCCGTGGACGACCGGGTCGCGCTGCGGCTGCGCGACGGGCGGCGGCTCGAACCCCGGCCGGCCCATGAGGCCCTGGCCCGCATCGGCGCGCTCGTCGAGGCCCGGAGCACCGAGCTGTGGGACGGGATCGCCGCGTAGCGCGACGACCGCCCCGCTCGGCGCCCGTACCGATCTGACCACGGAGCGAATCATCCGAAGCGCCGTCCGCGGCCATGGCGTTCGTGATAGTGATCAACAGGGTGGAGGTCGGCTCCACGGCGTGGAAGGAGTCGGAACATGGCGGTGCTCACTCTGTTGTCCGGGGCTGCGGATCCGGGGCGGGCGGGCCTCGACACCATCGGATCGGTGGTCGACGAGGCCCTCGCGCTCCCCGAGGGGAGCTGCGACGTGACGTGGCGCCAGTGCCTGGCCGACACCGACGCCGACGGCGACGGCGACGGCGACGGCGACACCGGCGGCGGCACCGAGGACCAGCCCGCTCCCGTCGTCTGCCTGCTGACGATCGACGAGGCGGACTTCCCCGATGCGGACCAACAGGCACGCCTCCACAGCCTGCTGGGCAAGGTGTTGCGGCAGACGCTCGGACCGGCTGGAACCGACATCCAACTGGTTCTGGAACGAAGGGCGTTCACGCCTTCGCCGGTCGTCTCGCGTCCGATCGCCACAGTCGTCGGGGGCCGACCCGAGGTCCGTGACGACAACTGGGCGGACGTCTCCTCGGTGATCCGCCTCGACGCCGGGCAGTTCCCGGCCGAGGCACTGTCCGGCATCGCGGCCTTCTCCCACCTGGAAGTCGTCTTCCATTTCGACCGCGTACCGGTGGAGAAGATCGAAACGAACGCCCGCCACCCACGAGGCAACAAGGACTGGCCGCTGGTGGGCATCTTCGCGCAACGCGGCAAGAACCGCCCAAACCGGATCGGCGTCTCACGCTGCCGCCTGATCGAGGTATCCGGCCACGACCTGCACGTAAAGGACCTCGACGCCGTGGACGGCACCCCCATCCTGGACATCAAGCCCTACATGGCGGAATACGGCCCCCGCGGCACCACCCGGCAGCCGCAGTGGGCGACGGAACTGATGCGCGACTACTACTGAGCTACGCAGCTACTCAGCTCGGCAGCTACTGAGCTTCTCAGCTGCTCAGCTACCGGGCAGCCTTGAGGCCGTTCGCCCTCCCCTCCCCCACCGAGCGTCCGTTGACCGCGGGCCCCAGGACCCCGATCTCCAGGGCGATGACGGTCATCACGGCCGCCACCGCGGCGAAGAGTCTCGCCGCGCCGAACGCGTGCAGGACCGGTACCAGGGCGAACGGCATGGCGGCGGTCGAGACGCGGGACATCGCGTAGGTCCAGCTGGTCGCGGTGGCGCGCAGTTCGGTGGGGAAGATCTCGGCCTGGTAGACGTGGTAGGCGTTGGAGAAGATGTTGCTGACGGCCGTGTAGCCCACCCCCGTGATCACGATGGCGAACTCGTCGGCGGCCTGCCCGAACGCGACGCCGAACACCGCCATCGCCAGGGCCGAGGCGACGATCAGATGCTTCCGCTCGAAGCGTTCGATCAGGGTCAGGGAGATCAGCGAGCCGAGCGGGTAGCCGAAGTAGGTCAGCGCGCTGAACAGCAGCGAGTGGACGATGGAGAAGCCTTTGGCGTCGAGGACCAGCGGGGCCATCGTTCCGAATCCGTAGAAGCCCACGCTCTGCAGGAGATGGAAGACCCCCATCATCGCGGCGCGGCGGCGGTAGACGGGAGACATTGGCCGCGAAGCGACAGCATCCGCAACAGCCTTTTCTTTTACGGAAATTGATGGAGTGTCAGTCGTACGCACAGGCTTCGCGGAAGCGTACGGCGTCCCCGCCTCCAGCTCCGCCACGATCCGTTCGGCCTCCGCCGTACGGCCCACCGACGCGAGCCACCGGGGCGACTCCACCAGGCCGCGGCAGCGCAGCAGTGCGGCGGCTCCGCCCAGCGCGCCGATGAGGAAGAGCCAGCGCCACCCGGCCATGCCCAGGGGGCTCATCCGGACCAGCCAGTGCGCGAGGAGACCGACCGTCGGCACGCCGAAGAAGGAGATGGTGTACGCCAGAGCGGTGTAACGGCCCCGTACGCGCGCGGGCAGCAGGTCACTCAAGTAGGCGTCGGCCAGCGGGAGTTGCGGGCCGATGCCGAGGCCGGCGAGAAAGCGGGCGGCGATCAGCATCGGGGCGTTGGCGCTCAGCGCGCCCACGGCGGAGAACACCGTGTACAGCGCCACCGAGGCGATGAGGAACCGCCGGCGTCCGTACCGGTCGGCCAGCCGTCCCATGATCACGACGCCCAGGAACATGCCGATGAAGGCGGAGGCGAGCACCGCCGACGTGGCGGTGGCGCCGAGGTCGAACCGTTGGGACAGGACGGGCCCCAGCACCCCCGACATGAAGATCTCGTACATGTCGAAGAAGAGACCCATGCCGATGGTGAGCACCAGCGAGCGGTGCCGCCGAGTGACGGGCATTCGGTCCAGGCGGGCCGCCACATCGGCGGACAGGCCCGGAGGGGCGGTTTCCTGAGCCATGGCGCGCTCCTTCACGGTGGGCGGCAGGGGGCACGGGGCGTCGCCCCCGAAACCGGATGTCCAAATCCTGGGATTTTTCATCTTGCAGATTGGTCACTGGGTGTATGTACTGTGCTCGGCGCCGCACCGGGAGTCGCGTGCCGCGCCGGCACATCACCGACTCATCGGACAGGGGCGTTGGAGGGTGGATATGAAGGCCTTGGACCGGGCCGTCGCCGTGTTGGCGGCCGTCGCCGAGGGGGAGCGCCATGCGTCCGGTATCGCCGCGGCCACGGGGGTGCCGCGTTCGACAGCACATCGGTTACTGCGCTCGCTGAGAGCGCACAGACTGGTCGACGAGGTCGAGGAACTGGGTCTGGTGGTCGGCTCGCGGGTCCATCAGCTCGGGGCCATCGCGCACGGCGGGGCGCTCGCCCGGGTGGCCCCCGGAGTCGTCGAACTCCTCTGTGAGAACACCAGGTTGAGCGTTCAGATCTATCAGCGCCGCAGTGACAGCGTCGAGTGCCTGGCCGCCGCCAGTCCGCTGGACGGGCTGCGGGACGTCGTCGAGACCGGGACGGTCGCCCCGCTCGGCGGAGACGCGACCAGCCAGATCCTCACGGCCTGGGACGACCGGCTGGACGGGGCGAGCGGACAGGCCGAGACGCTGCGGAGGGTACGGAGCCGGGGCTGGGCCCTGACGGAGGCGGCGGACTCGCGCACCGTGCTGTCCGTACCGGTCCGCGCCATGTCGCACCGGGTGGTCGCCGCGCTGAGCCTGTCCGGACCGCCGAGGCTGCGCAAGGACGCCGTCCGGCTGCGGACGGAACTCCGCAAGGCCGCCAAGGCCCTGGAGGACGAAGTGCGGGGCACCTGGCCCGGGTGACGCCACGTCAGCTACTCGGCCCGGCACACCCGCCGCCCGACCGGCGGCCACGGCAGGCACCCGAAGCGGCACGCCCGCCGCCCGGCCGCCGCCCGTCCGGCATCCGCGCCCCGCACCTCACCCGTCCGGCGCGCGCCCGCCGCCCGCTCCCCCACCCCCTCACTCCGGCTCCTGCGCGCGATGCCACCGCAGGACGAAGAGCGCCGCGATCACCAGGACCGCGGCGACGACCCGGTATCCGGTGCCCGCCGCGTCGCTGAAGGCGGTGACGGCGCGCGCGTGCTCCCCGGTCCCGAGCCGGGCCGCCGCCGCCAGGATGTCGGAGGCCGAGCGGTGCCCGGAGCCCGCCGCGGGGTCCACCGCGGCGGCGAAGCGGCTAGTGGTGACGGTGCCGATCACGGCCACCCCCAGGGCGCTGCCGATCTCGCGCGCGGCGCTGTTCAGACCGGAGCCGAGCCCCGCGCGGTGCGGCGGCACAGCGCCCATGATCCCCATGGTCAGCGGCGGCAGCGTGAGCCCCATGCCGCCGCCCGCGGCGAGCAGATAGACCGCGTACAGCGCGTAGGGGGTGCGGGCGTCGGACCATGAGACGCACAGCAGGGACGCGGCGATGAGCAGGATGCCGACGGCCATCACCGGGCGCGCGCCGAACCGGGCGGTCAGCCGCGAGGCGCGCCGGGAGACGAGCATCATGCACACCGCCAGCGGCAGGAACGCCACGCCGGCGGTCAGCGGGCTCATGCCCTTGACGTACTGGAGGTACTGGGCGTTGGTGAAGAAGAGCGCGAACATCGCGAAGAACGCGGCCGTCACGCCGAGCGCGCCGGCCCGCAGCCGCGGCGTGCGGAACAACTGGGGTTCGAGCATGGGGTGTTTGCTGCGCGCCTGCTGGAGGGCGAAGGCGGTGAGGATGAGCAGCCCCAGGACGAAGGCGCCGACGATGGGGGCCGACAGCCAGCCGGTGGCCGGGCCCTCGATGATGCCGTACAGCAGGGCCACGAAGCCGAGGACCAGGAGGCCGGTGCCGACGGGGTCGAGCGGGGCGTCGTTGCGCGGGGCGGCCGGGGCGAAGCGGACGGCGTACATGACCGCCGCCGTCACCGGGACCATGGCGGCGAACAGCCCTTGCCAGGGCAGGAATTGCAGCAGTCCGCCGCCGACGAGGTAGCCGACGACGCCGCCGATGCCGGCCGCGCCGGTCCAGGTGGCGATGGCCTGGGGGCGTTCGGCGGGCGGGAAGGCGATGAGGGCCAGTGACAGGGTCGCCGGCATGACGAGGGCGGCGCCCGCTCCGGTGATGATGCGTCCGGCGAGCAGCACCGGGATGCCGGCGGCCAGGGCGCAGACGAGGCAGCCCGCGGCGAAGACGCCGAGCCCCCACAGCAGCGCGCGCTTGCGGCCCCAGCGGTCGCCGACGACGCCGGCGGGGATGAGCAGGCAGGCGAAGACGATGACGTACGCGTCGACGAACCACAGCAGTTGGGTGGGCGAGGGGTGGAGGTCGCTGTCGGCGACCTTCGGCACGGCCAGGTTGACCGCCGAGACCATCGCCACCACGAGGATCACCGCGGCGCACATGGTGGTGAGCACGAGCCCGCGCTTCGGGTGGCCGGTCGCCTCGGCCGTCGGGGGTGCGGCTGGAGTCTGCATGAAGGGCTGCCTCGCGGGTGTGAAGTGACAGGGCGAGGCGGACCGTTGCGGCTTGGGGACAGGGCGGGATCTTAATTGACCGCGCCGCCGTACGGGCAGCCCTCGACCGTGATCCGTCCGTACGGCCGTGTGATCCGTCGGCACACTTCGGCCGCACCGTGGGCTTTCCGGAAGATCGAAGCGGACAAAGATCCTCTAAACAGACCTTCGAGATTTTCGGGTATGTCTCAACAGTTGAGATGTATTCGTCCACGATGTAGACCTGCGTAGGCCTAGCGCATAACCTCTGATTCCGGCGGACCCCGACGGCTTGGGGAGATGCCACAGTTGCGCGCGTGCCTGGACGGACAGCGGCCGTGCGCGAATTTCCCGGGCGAGGCGAGCAGTCTTCAGCAGCCGCCGATGGACGCCCTTCAGATGCCAAGTGACCGAACGGGGAGGGATCTTGTCGGCCAGTGCCACGATGGCGGAGGCGGACGTCGGCGACTGTCACGGCTCCGGTTGGCGTCCGGCGCTCCCGCCGCACCCGCCGGGGGGACGGACCGCGCGACCGCTCCCGGCGGGCGCGCTCCAGGAGCAGTACTCCGCTCTGACGACGCGACTCGCGTCCACCCTTCAGGATTCCGCCGATCGCTGGCGTCTGCTGTGCGACATCGCGCAGATCCGATCCGTTCTGAAGGCCGCAGGCGTCCGCCCTTGGGAATTCGGGCTCCGGGCGGGCGGCGGCAGCGCCGCCGCCCGCCGGATGTCCGGCCTCCTGCTGGACGTGGTGCGGCACACCGGAAGCCCCCGGCTGGCCGCGCTGGTCCCCGCCGCGGCGTCCTCGGCCCCCGGCCTGCGGCCGCTGCTGGAAGAACTCCGCTCGGCGAACCGGGCGCCGTGCGTCGGCGCGTACCTGCACGGCTCCGTCGACGCCGGCTACCGGACGGTCCAGGAGGAGGTGCTCACCCAGGAGTTGGACGCCATGGCCCGCTTCGTGGGGCCGCCGGCCGGCGGCGTACGGCTCGTCCTCGCGGAACTGGCCCTGCTGCGCGCCCGGCAGACCGCGCTGGCCTGCTGGTTACGGATCGGCGAACTCCTGCGGTCGCTGCTCCCCAAGCGCCCCGGCGTCGTCAGCATCGGCGCGGGCCTCGGCGAGTTCGAGGGCACCCTGGTGCGGGAGACCGCCGCGCGGGCGCTGTGCGTCGACATCGACACCGGCATCGAGACCGCGCCCCGCCTGCGGCCCGGCGGACTGCGCCGGCGGCGCATCACCCCGCTGGAGGCCTACCGGCCGCTCGGCGCCGACCTCGACCTGCTGATACTCAAGGACGCCCTGCACCACATGCGGCAGCCGCAGTGGCTGCTGTGGTCGGCGGTCCGCACCCTGCGTACGGGCGGTGTCGTCCTCGTCATGGAACCCACCGTCGAGGCGGCGGACCGGCCGGGGCTCGGCGCCCTGCGCGAGCTGGACTCGACCCCGTACAAGAACAGCATCGTCCCGGCCGGGCTGTGGGAGCGCTGGTACGGCCACGCGGGCCTGACCGTGCTCCAAAGGCTGGACTATCCGCCGGGGATCATCGACAACAACGACTCGTTCCCGCGGACGGTCTGGCTGCTCGGCCGGTCCCGCGGCCCCGGCCGGAGCGCCTGAACAGCCCCGACAGCGACGAGCGGAGGACACATCATGATCGAATTGAGGGAACCCCTCCACACCCTGGTACGGCAGCCCGTCGAGTTCACCGCGGGCAAGGAATTCCCGCGGCGCATCCACATCTACGACGAGACGCTCCGCGACGGCGAGCAGATGCCGGGCGTCGCCTTCAGCCCCGACCAGAAGCTCGAACTGGCCGGTCTGCTCAGCGACATGGGCGTGGACGTCCTCATGGCGGCCTTCCCCGCGTCGAGCGAGTCCGACCGCGAGGCGCTGCGCCGCATCCTGGCGGCCCGGCGGAGCGGGCGGCTGCGCGCCGACATGGAGATCATGACGATCGCGCGGGCCACCCGGCACGACATCGCCGTCGCCGCGGAGACGGCCCGCCAGGCGGGCGCCGACCTGGCCTCGGTGGGTGTGCTGGTCCTGTCCACCGCCTCCGACCTGCACCTGAAGTACAAGCTGGGGCGCACCCTGCTGAAGTACAAGGGCGCGCCCGAGGACGACTGGCTGGGCCGGCCCGTCGAGTGGTACCGGCGGGCCAACCTCGACCTCATCACCGACCACCTGGCGTACGCGGCCCAACTCGGCTTCGGCACCGTGGAGTTCGCCAGCGAGGACGCCAGCCGGGCCAGCGAGGAGTACCTGCTCCAGTGGGCGCGGGCCTGCCGCGACGCCGGCGGCACCCGGCTGTGCTTCTCCGACACCTGCGGGGTGTTCACCCCCGAGGCCGTGGACGCCTGCATCCCGCCGCTGATCAAGGCGCTGCCCGACTTCCCCGTCACCGCGCACTTCCACAACGACTTCGGGCTGGGTGCGATCAACACCGTACGGGCCCTGGGCCACGGCGCGACCCACGCCAGCATCTCCGCCTGCGGCATCGGGGAGCGGGCCGGCAACACCTCCATCCACCAGGTCGTCATGGTGCTGCGGGACCTGTACGGCATCGAGCTGCCGGGCTTCGCCTACGACCGGCTGTGGGATCTGCGGCGGGCGGTCGAGACGTACTCCGGAATTCCCATCCAGCCGCACGAGCCGATCATCGGCCACAACGTCTTCGCGCACGAATCGGGAATGCACACCGCGGGCATATCCATTCACCCCGCGATCTACCAGACCATCGACCAGGACGTGGTCGGCGGGGAGCACCGCTTCGTCCTCGGCAAGCACAGCGGGAAGGCAGGCGTCCTGCACGCCCTGGCGGAAATGGGGCTCACGGACGGACTGCCCGCCGAGGCGCTGGACAAGGCGGCCGACGCGGTGCTCGAAGAGGTGAAGCTCCGGCGCGAACGCCGCGCTTCGGAGGCCGACTTCGCGGCGTACCGGGAGGCGTATTACGCGCATCTGACCGGCCTCGGTGTGCCGGACGAGGAACTGCTGCAGATCTTCCGCGACGTGACGGTCGCGGCATCACTAGAAAGCATGTGAGCGACATGGGCAAAATCTGGAAGTTCGGCGACGATGTGGACACCGACCAGATCATCGCGACGCGGTATCTGCTGCTGCCGGGCGTCGACGATATGAAGGGCCACACCTTCGAGGGGCTGCGGCCCGAATTCGCGGGCGGATTTACCCCCGGCGACATCATCGTGGCGGGCAAGAACTTCGGCTGCGGATCCTCCCGCGAGCAGGCGCCGCGCGTCATCAAGGCGCTGGGCGCGGCGGCCGTCATCGCCCCCACCTTCGCGCGGATCTTCTACCGGAACTCGATCAACATCGGTCTGCCGGTGGTGATGTCCGCCGAGGCGTCGGCCGCCGCCGTCGAGGGCGAGGAGATCGAGGTGGACCTGGAGCAGGGCACGATCACCACCGCCGGGTCCGGCTTCGCCTTCCCCCGCTACCCGGACCACGTGCTCGACATCGTGCGCGCGGGCGGGCTCATCGAGCACCTGCTCGCCACGACGTGACACGCGCGCGCCGCACCCCCTGACCCCGCATGAGCACTATGAAAGGTCCGATCACCTTGGGCATGACCATCACCGAGAAGCTCCTCGCCCGTGCCGCAGGCGTTCCGCACGCGCGGCCGGGAGAGATCCTCACCGTCGATGTCTCCTGGTGCATGACGAACGACGCCACCACGCACATCAGCATCGACATGTTCAACGCCCGCCTCAAGGAGCGCGGCATCCACGCGCCCGAGCGGACCGTGTTCGTGATCGACCACAACGTCCCGTCGGAGAGCCCGACCACCACGGCCACCCAGAACAAGATGCGGGCGTTCGCCCGTGAGCACGGCATCCCGCTGCACGACGGCGAGGGCGTCTGCCACCAGCTGATCCTGGAGGAGTACGCCAAGCCCGGCGACGTGGTCTTCGGCGCGGACTCGCACACCCTGACCGCCGGGGCGGTCGGCGCGTTCGCCGCCGGGGTCGGCTCCACCGACTTCGTCGCCGCGATGGTGACCGGCAAGACCTGGGTCATGGTGCCGCCCACCATCCGCATCGACGTCGAGGGCGCGCTGCCCGAGGGCGTGTTCGCCAAGGACGTCGTGCTGCACATGATCGGCGACCTCGGGGCGGACGGCGCGACGTACAAGGCCATCGAGTGGGGCGGGCCCGGCGTCCAGGCGCTCAACACCGAGCAGCGGGCCACCCTCGTCAACATGGGCGTCGAGGCCGGCGCCAAGTCCTCCGTCGTGGAGCCCGACGAGGAGACCCTGCGCTATCTGCGGGAGAAGCGCGGCGACGACGTGGACACCGGGGAGCTGCTCGCCTCGGACCCCGACTGCGTCTACGAGCGCCGGCTCACCTACGACCTGTCCACGCTGGAGCCCGTCGTCGCCTACCCGCACAACGTCGACAACATCGCGCCCGTCACCGCCTACGAGGGCACCGCGGTCACCACCGGGTTCGTCGGCTCGTGCAACAGCGGGCGGATCGAGGACCTGCGGATCGCCGCGGGGGTGCTGCGCGGCCGCAAGGTGCTGCCCGAGGTCAAGCTCATCGTCGCGCCGGCCTCGAAGAGCGTCTATATGCAGGCGCTCAAGGAGGGCCTGATGGACGTCTTCCTGGAGAGCGGCGCCATGGTCGTCAACTCGAACTGCTCCGTGTGCTTCGGCAACCAGGGGGCCATCGGCGAGGGCGATGTGCTGATCTCCACCGGCACCCGCAACTTCCCCGGCCGTTCCGGCAGCCAGAAGGGCGAGATCTTCCTGGCGTCGCCCGCCACGGTCGCCGCCACCTGCGTCGGGGGCTACATCACCGACCCCCGGGAGTTCGTCTGATGAGCGGCGCCGACGTCTCGCGGGTCATCCGCCTCGGCGACAACATCGACACCGACATCGTCATCCCCACCCAGTACATGACCCTGCCGAGCGTACGGGAGATGGCCCGGCACGCCTTCTCGCCGATCTGGCCGGACTTCGCCGAATTCGTACGGCCGGGGGACGTCATCGTCGCGGGCCGCAATTTCGGCAGCGGCTCGTCCCGTGAACAGGCGCCGGAAATCATCAAGGAGCTGGGAATCCGCTGCGTCATCGCGGTCAGCTTCTCCCGGCTCTTCTACCGCAATGCCCTGAACAACGGCCTCCTGGTGATCGAGTCCTCGGCGCTGCCGCCGCTGGTCGACACCGGATCGCGGGTCGGCGTCGACCTGGAGCGGTGCGTGTTCGAGGTCGCCGACGAGCGGGAGGGGGCTCCGCCGCGCGAGATCCCCTTCGGGAGCATCCCGCAGGAGCTCATGAACATGGTGGCCGAGGGCGGCCTCGTCGCCTATTGGAGCCGTGTCAACGCCGAGGCTTCCGGCACCGCCTCCTGACCCACGCCGCGCGCAGTGCTCACTGCAACGGTGCGGCGTTGCCGGAGAAACCCCATTGGAACCGACCGGAACCATGGAGGAACCAGCAGTGCAAACGGCAAATCTCTTCAACGATCACACGTTCTCGAAGAAGGACGTCCTTCTTCTGCACGGAATCGACAATTACAACCGCGACGACCTCGACCTCCTCAAGGAGATCCGGGAGAACGGAAACCCCGACGCCATCCTGTCCATATGCGTCAGCACCACCTCGGCGTGCAACATCCGCTGTTGGTATTGCTACGCACTCGGCAACAAGAAGCGCAACCCGGGCCAGCTGACCGTCGACGAGTACCGCAACCTCATCGACCAGGCCGTGGACCTCGGCGCCCGCACCATGATCGTCTGCGGTGACGGCGAGCCCACGTACGACCCGGCGCTCACCGACATCGTCAAGCACGCGGTCTCCCGCGAGCTCATGCCGGTCATCGTCACCAACGGCACGATCATGGGCAACGACCGGGTCTCCAAGCACCTGCACGGACTCGACGGCCGGGAGCTGACCCAGTTCCTCAGCGACTCCGGCGCCTCCCTGCTCGTCAAGCTGGAGACGCTCGACCCCAAGCTGTACGAGAGCATCGTGAACGTCCGCGGCGCGTGGGAGAAGTTCGAGGCGGGCGTCGACCGGATGATGGAGGCCGGCTTCGGCGACACCTGGGAGCAGCCGGACGGCACCTACACCCGGATGTCCTTCACCGGCATCGCCACCAAGGAGAACGTCGACAGCGTTCCGGCGATGAAGCAGTGGGCGCGGGACCACAACGCCCAGTTCATCTGCAAGGTGCCGTCGCCGATCGGCGGCGCCCTCGACCAGGCGGCGACCAAGCTGTTCCCGCCGGCCGAGGTCGAGTCGGTCCGCACCCTGATCGACAACTACACCGACAAGCGGGAGACGCTCACCCCCATCGTCCTCGACGGGGACAAGTGCATGACCTGCCTGGCCTGGCACCTCGGTCCGGTGATCACGGAGGAGGGCTACTACGTCGAGTGCTACACCTCGACCGAGGCCACGTTCGGCAATGTGCGTGAGAAGTCCCTCTCCCAGCTCCTGAAGGAGAAGGTCAAGGGCACGGACTGGGACAACCCCTGCCCGATCAAGGACCGCCTGTATGTGCAGCTGACGCAGAAGATGCAGCAGCAGAAGGCGGAGGAAGTGATCTGCACCGGCTGACCGGACGCGCGGGCGCCGGACCGTAGCGCTCCGGTGCCCGCGCTCTCCCAGGTCCGTTCCCAGGTCCGTTCCCGGGTCCGTCCGGCCGCACAGAGAGTTTCCACGACGTATGAATTCAGCACAGGGGCTGTTATCGCCCCGGGAAAGCCCGGCCGCCGCCTGGTCCGCGGTCGCCGGCCGGCTCGGCGAGTCCACCATGGGCGACGTCCTGCGGTGGGGCGCCGGCGGCTCCGTCAACTTCGCCGGCGGATTCCCGGACGAACGGCTCTTCCCGATGTGGCACGTACAGGAGGCGTTCGAAAGCGTCCTCGCGCGGCGCGGCCCGCAGGCCCTCCAGTACGGCTCCGCGCAAGGGGCCCCCTGGGTGCGCGAGGCCGTCGCCGGCCACCTGGAGCGGCGCGGAGTCCGCACCTCGCCGCAGACCATCCTGCTGACCAGCGGCGGCCAGCAGGCGATCGACCTCGTGGCCCGGCTGTACGTGGACCCCGGCGACGTCGTCGTCACCACCTCCCCCACCTACTTCGCGGCCCTCGAACTCTTCGAGGCGGCGGGCGCCGAGATCGTCACGGTCCCGCTCGAAGAACAGGGCCTCGACCTCGACCGGCTGGCGAACGCCCTCGGCGATCCCCGCGCCAAGGTCTGCTACCTCATCACCGACCACCAGAACCCGACCGGCATCAGCCTGCCCGCCGAACAGCGACCGCTGATAGCGGACCTGCTCCGGCGCCACGCGTGCCACCTCATCGAGGACGACGTCTTCGGGGACATCGCCTTCGAACCGCCCGCGCCCCCGATCCAGCGGTGGGCGCCCGACCGGGTCTCGTACGTGACCAGCTTCTCCAAGGGGCTGTCGCCGGGGCTGCGCGCCGGTGTGCTCGCCGCGCCCGCCGACGTGATCGGCAAGGCGCTGGCCCTGCGGGAGAACACGGACGTCTGCCCGAACACGCTGACCCACGCCGTCATGGGCGAGCTGCTGGCCGGCGGCGCGTACCACCGGCTGCTGCCCCGGCTCTGCGCCCGCTACCGCACCCGCCGGGACGCCCTGCTCGCCGCGCTCGAACGCCATCTGGCCGGCCGCGCGCACTGGACGACGGCGCACGGCGGCTTCTTCACCTGGGTCACCCTCGACGCGGCGACCGACATCGAGGACCTGCTGCGGACGGCGGCCCGTTCGGGCGTCGTCTTCCTGCCGGGCTCCCGCTTCCGCAGAGGCGGGAAGGAGGGCGGGGAACGGGCCGAGCTGCGGCTGAGCTGCGCGCGCCTGGACCCCGCGGAGATCGAAGAAGGAATCGGCCGGCTCGCCGGCCTGCTGTAGGCGAACGCGCGATCACGCGCACGGAAGAGCGCGATCATGCGCACGGAAAGTGAGAGAGAAGACGTGCCCGCAACGCTTTACGAAAAGATCCTCGCGCAGAAGGTCGGGCGCCCCGTCACGGTGGGCGAGATCGTGGAGATCGACGTCGACCGTGCGATGATCCACGATTTCTTCACGCCATTCGTGATCCGCAAATTCCGGGAGATGGGGTTCACCCGGCTCAAGAACCCCGACTCCGTCGTCATCATCTACGACCACCTGGTCCCCACCAATTTCCCCGAGGACTCCGTCTACCACCGGAAGACCGAGGAGTTCATCAAGGAACAGGGCATCGCCAATGTGCACCGGTCCGACGGCATCAGCCACCAGATCATGTGCGAGCAGGGATACATCACCCCCGGCGACATCTCCGTCGGCACCGACTCGCACACCGTGATGTACGGCGGCCTCGGCGCCGTCGCCACGGGCGTCGGCTACACCGAGATGGCCGCGGTGCTCGGCACGGGGCGCACCTGGCTGAAGGTCGTCCCCACGATCCGGGTGAACGTCGAGGGCGACCTCGGACCCGGCGTGTACTCCAAGGACATCATCCTGCGCGTCATCGCCGACATCGGCGGCGACGGAGCGACCTACAAGGCGCTGGAATTCGGCGGCGGCACGATCGACGCCATGACCATGGACAGCCGCCTCACGCTGTCCAACATGAGCGTCGAGGCCGGCGCGAAGACCGGCCTGATCGCGGCGGACGACACCACCCTCGCGTACGTCTCCCGGCACGGCGACATCACCGGGAAGAGCCCGCTCGGGCCGGACGCCGGCGCCGTGTACGAGCGGGTCCTCGACTACCGCGCCGAGGAGCTCGAACCCGTGGTGGCCTGCCCCAGCACCGTCGAGAACGTCAAGCCGGTCGGCGAGGCCGCGGGCACCGAGGTGCAGCAGGCGTTCCTCGGCTCCTGCACCAACGGGCGGCTGGAGGACTTCGAGATCGCGGCCCGGATGCTGGACGGGCGCAAGGTCAGCCCGGGTATGCGCTTCTACGTCGTCCCCGCCAGCCGCGAGATCTTCCGGGCGGCGGTGGCGGCCGGCTATGTCGAGACCCTGATCGCCGCCGGGGCCGTGGTGAACCAGCCGGGCTGCAGCCTGTGCTGCGGGCGCAGCGGCGGCCTGATGGACGCCGGCGAACGGATCATCAGCAGCAACAACCGCAACTTCATCGGCCGGATGGGCAGTTCGCAGGCCGAGATCTACCTCGGCTCGCCCGCGACCGTCGTGGCCTCGGCGATCGAGGGCCGGATCACCGATCCCCGCACCTATCTGAAGTGAACTCAAGGAGGCAGCCATGACGGAGACGACGCACCGGGTCCCGGTCAGCATCCCCTCGCGCACCGGCGCGGACGCGCTGCGGGTGACCGACGCGGCCATCGGACGGATCGCCGCGTCGCTGGGGCCCGACGCCCGGGGCAAGGCGCTGCGCATCGGGGTGAAGCCCGGCGGCTGCTCGGGGCTCTCGTACACCATGTACGTCGAGGACGAGATCGCGGAGAGCGACACCACCATCGAGCGCGACGGGGTTCGCATCGTGGTGGGCGAGACGGCCATGCCGTATCTGAAGGGCACCACCCTCGACTACGAGGAGGGGCTCATGGAGTCCGGTTTCGTCTTCGACAACCCCAACGCCTCGTCGTCCTGCGGCTGCGGCAACAGCTTCAACTGACCTTTTCCGTCGCGTACTTGGGAGGCACATATGAGCAGCACGGCACAGCAAGCCGCGGCGCGCACCGCGATCACCGTGACCGACGCGGCACGCGCGGCGCTGCGCGATCTGGCCCAGCCCGAGTCGGGTGCGGAGCGCCCCGCGCTGTTCGTCTCGGTGGAGTCCGGGGACCGGGGCGAGTTCCGCTACGAGTTCGCCTGGCGGACGACGGCGGAGGCCGGCCCCGGAGACCTGAGCACGGACTGCGGTGAGTTCACCGTCGTGGTCCCCGAGGCCGACGCCGGCCGGCTGGCGGGCGCCACGCTGGACGCGGACCCGCAGTTCGGGGTCGTGATCAGCAACCCGAACGCGGAATCCGAGGCGGCGGCGGACTCCGGCGACGCCCCGGCGGGCGCCGATGACGACGAACTGCGCGCCAGCGTAGAGAAGTTGTTCGCGGAAACGGTCAACCCGGCGCTGGCCTCGCACAGCGGCGCCATCAAGCTGGAGCGGATCGAGGACGGAGTGCTCTACGTCAGCCTGCTCGGCGGCTGTCAGGGGTGCAGCGGCGCCGCGCTGACCCTGGCGGACGGCATCGAGCGGTTCATCGTCGACGCGATGCCCCGGATACGCAAGATCGTCGATGTGACCAACCACGCCGCCGGCGCCAACCCGTTCCTCCGCTGAAGGGAGCACCGCCATGACGCTCCCCACGGAGACCGCCCACCCCGACCTGGACGGCCTGGGTACGTACGGATACGGCTGGGCCGATTCGGATGTGGCCGGTGCCGCGGCCAAGCGGGGCCTGTCCGAAGAGGTCGTCCGAGACATTTCGGCGAAGAAGAACGAGCCGGAGTGGATGCTCAAGCTCCGGCTCAAGGGTCTGAAGCTGTTCGACAAGAAGCCCATGCCGACGTGGGGCTCGGACCTGACCGGTATCGACTTCGACAACATCAAGTATTTCGTGCGGTCCACGGAGAAGCAGGCCGCTTCTTGGGAGGACCTGCCGGAGGACATCAAGAACACCTACGACAAGCTGGGCATCCCGGAGGCGGAGAAGCAGCGGCTGGTCGCGGGTGTGGCGGCGCAGTACGAGTCGGAGGTCGTCTACCACCAGATCCGTGAGGACCTGGAGGAGCAGGGCGTGCTGTTCCTGGACACGGACACGGCGCTCAGGGAGCACCCGGAGATCTTCCAGGAGTACTTCGGGACGGTCATCCCGGTCGGCGACAACAAGTTCGCGTCGCTGAACTCGGCGGTGTGGTCGGGCGGCTCGTTCATCTACGTTCCGCCGGGCGTGCACGTCGACATCCCGCTGCAGGCGTACTTCCGGATCAACACGGAGAACATGGGCCAGTTCGAGCGGACGCTGATCATCGTCGACGAGAACGCCTATGTGCACTACGTCGAGGGCTGCACCGCGCCGATCTATTCGTCGGACTCGCTGCACTCGGCGGTCGTGGAGATCATCGTGAAGAAGGGCGGCCGGTGCCGGTACACGACGATCCAGAACTGGTCGAACAACGTGTACAACCTGGTCACCAAGCGTGCTGTGGCGTATGAGGGCGCGACGATGGAGTGGGTGGACGGGAACATCGGCTCCAAGGTGACGATGAAGTACCCGGCCGTTTATCTGATGGGCGAGCACGCCAAGGGCGAGACGCTGTCGATCGCGTTCTCCGGCGAGGGCCAGCACCAGGACGCGGGCGCGAAGATGGTGCACATGGCGCCGAACACGTCCTCCAACATCGTCTCGAAGTCGGTGGCGCGCGGCGGCGGCCGTACCTCGTACCGGGGTCTGATCGAGATCGGCGAGGGCGCGCACGGTGCGAAGTCGAATGTGCTGTGTGACGCGCTGCTGGTGGACACGATCTCGCGCTCGGACACGTACCCGTATGTGGATGTGCGGGAGGACGATGTGTCGATGGGGCACGAGGCGACGGTCTCCAAGGTCAGTGATGACCAGCTGTTCTACCTGATGAGCCGTGGCATGACGGAGTTCGAGGCGATGGCGATGATCGTGCGGGGCTTCGTCGAGCCGATCGCGCGGGAGCTGCCGATGGAGTACGCGCTGGAACTCAACCGGCTCATCGAGCTGCAGATGGAGGGCTCCGTCGGCTGACGGCCCAGGCAGCAGTCTCCGCCCGCTCGTGGGGGTCGGCGCCGGCCCCCGCGGGCGCTCCGCAGCGAACGCCCTGACCGCAGAAAGCGAGTGCATCGACAGCCATGGCTGAGGCTAGGAAAATCCCCGCGGGTTCCACGACCGTCGGTTCCGTCCGCGTCACCGCCGAGTCCACCGTCGCCACCCGGATAAGCGCTCCCCCGTCCTACGACGTCACCGACTTCCCCATCCCCCACGGCCGCGAGGAAGAGTGGCGCTTCACCCCCCTGGAGCGGCTGGGCGGCCTGCACGACGGCACGGCCGCACCCGTCGGCGAGAGCGCGACGGTCGCGGTGAGCGCCCCCGCGGGCGTCACCGTCGAGACGGTCGGCCGCGACGACGCACGGCTCGGCGCGGCGGGCACGCCGGTGGACCGCGTGGCCGCCCAGGCGTACAGCTCGTTCGAGAAGGCGACGGTGGTGACCGTCCCCCAGGACACGGTCCTCGGCGAGCCGGTCCGGATCGCGGTACGCGGCGAGGGCGGCACCTCCTTCGGCCACCAGGTCGTGGAGCTGGGCGCGTTCGCCGAGGCCGTCGTCGTCATGGAGCACACCGGCTCCGGCGTGCTCGCGGCCAACGTCGACTTCGTCCTCGGCACGGGAGCGAAGCTCACCGTCGTGTCCGTACAGGACTGGGACGACACGGCCGTGCACGTCGCCCAGCACAACGCGCTCATCGGCCGGGACGCCGGCTTCACGTCGACGGTCGTCACCCTCGGCGGCGACGTCGTACGGCTCCACCCGCGCGTCTCCTACCAGGGGCCCGGCGGCGAGGCCGAGCTCTACGGCCTGTACGTCACCGCCGCGGGCCGCCACCACGAGCACCGGCTCCTCGTCGACCACGCCGCCCCGCACTGCCGCAGCAACGTCACGTACAAGGGCGCGCTGCACGGCGACGGAGCCCACGCCGTCTGGATCGGCGACGTCCTCATCCAGTCGCCCGCCACCGGCACGGACACGTACGAGCTGAACCGCAATCTGGTCCTCACCGACGGGGCGCGCGTCGACTCGGTGCCCAATCTGGAGATCGAGACCGGCGAGATCGTGGGGGCCGGGCACGCCTCGGCGACCGGCCGGTTCGACGACGAGCAGCTCTTCTACCTGATGGCGCGCGGCATCCCCGCCGACGAGGCCCGCCGCCTGGTCGTCCGCGGCTTCTTCGCCGAGCTCGTCCAGCGGATCGGCCTCCCCGACGTCGAGGAACGGCTGCTCGCCAAGATCGAGCGGGAGCTTGAGGACTCCGCGGGGCCGGCGGCATGACCTGCCCGCGGCACGCTCCGTTCCCGTACGTCCCATAGAGGCCCCGTTATCCCGTGGAGATCCGAGGAGGCGGCCGGAAGCGACTGTGCGCGTCTCCCCTACCGAGGAGTCCTGAGTTCGATATGGCTACGCTTGAAATCCGTGACCTGCACGTCTCCGTCGATGTCGACAATGGCACGAAGGAGATCCTGCGCGGCGTCGACCTGACGGTGCGGCAGGGGGAGACGCACGCCATCATGGGCCCCAACGGCTCCGGCAA
>NZ_JBFAIS010000048.1:0-39680 GCF_040654795.1 Streptomyces sp. NPDC050617
GGTTACATTCCGAACCCGGAAGCTAAGCCTTTCAGCGCCGATGGTACTGCAGGGGGGACCCTGTGGGAGAGTAGGACGCCGCCGAACAATTTTTACAGCTCTGGCCCTTGAACTTCGGTTCAGGGGCCAGAGCTTTTTTGTTGTCGTGATGCAGTGCGCAGTGTTACTTCATGTTCACGTTGCGCCGTCACCATCCGCAGGTATGGGGACACTGGAGATGCTGAGGTCGGCCGGAGTAGGCGCTGGTGACGAGGTCATCGTGCCGTCGTACGCGACTGCGGAGGCCGCGGAGGCGGTTCGGGGGGCCGGGGCGGTGCCCGTGTTCGCCGATATCGACGCTGGGACGTTCTGCCTCGACGCGTCGGCGGTGGCGGCCGCGGTGACGCCGCGTACGGCGGCTGTCGTGCCCGTACCCCTTTTCGGGCATCCGGTCGACATGGCCGCGCTGCGGGCCGTGGGAGAGCGCCGGTCGCTGCTGGTCGTCGAGCATGGCGAAGAGGAGCACGAAGGAGCGGTGGCGCGACGGCGGCAGAACGCCGCGTATCTGACCACGCGGCTTAACGGGCTGGTCACGCCCACCGCGAGGGCGGGGGTGGCGCATGCGTACCGCGCGTATGTGGTGCGGGTGCCGGGGAACGGCCGGCCGGACCGGGACGCGTTCGCGCGGACGCTGCGGGCGCGCGGGGTGCGGTGCCAGGTGCCCGTACAGACGCCCGTACACCGGATGCCGGCGTTCGCGCGGGATGTGTGGCTCGCGGAGACGGAGCGGGCTGCTGACGAGTGTCTGGCGCTGCCGGTGGACGAGACGATGACGCGGCGGGAGCTGCACCGGGTGGTGTCGGCCTGCAACGCTCTCGGGGGTCTGCTGGAGGCGGCGGCGTAGGGCAGCGGTGGTCAGAGGGGCACGGGAGTTCGGGTATGATCTATTCCGTTGCCGCGCCCCAATAGCTCAGTCGGCAGAGCGTCTCCATGGTAAGGAGAAGGTCTACGGTTCGATTCCGTATTGGGGCTCTTGAATAGGAAGGCCCCCGCCGTTCGGCGGGGGCCTTCTTGCTGTTGTCAGGAGTCCTGCGGCTCCGGGACGCGCATGGCCAGGATGGCCATGTCGTCGGAGGCCGGTTCGGCGGCGAAGCGCTCGACGGCGCGGAGGATGCGGCCGGCGACGGCGCCCGCGGTGAGGCCCGTACAGGTGGTGAGGACGTCGATGAGGCCGTCGTCGCCGAGCATCCGGGTGCCCTCGCGGCGCTCGGTGACGCCGTCGGTGACGCAGAGCAGGACGTCGCCCGGATCGAGGGTGACCGTCTGCTCGTACAGCTCCAGCTCCTCCAGCACGCCGAGCAGCGGCTGCGGTTCGGCGGCGGCCTCGACGGAGCCGTCCTGGCGGAGGCGGAGCGGCAGCGGGTGGCCCGCGCAGACGACCTTGAGGATCGCGCTGCCGTCGTGCTGCGGCCACAGCTCGCCGTAGAGCAGCGTCAGGAAGCGGCTGCGGGCGCCCTCGTCGAGGATGGCGGCGTTCAGGCGCTCCAGGACGGCCGGGCCGCCGAAGCCCTCGCGGGCGAGGAGCCGCAGCGCGTGCCGGGCCAGGCCGGTGACGGCGGCGGCCTCCGGGCCCGTGCCGCAGACGTCGCCGATGGCGAAGCCGTACGCGCCGTCGCGGATGGGGAAGAGGTCGTAGAAGTCGCCGCCGACCTCGTTGCCCTCGCCGGCCGCGCGGTAGATGACCTCGACCTCCACGCCGGGCACGGTCGGCAGCTCGGGGGGCAGGAGGCTGCGCTGGAGGGACTGGCTGATGGCGGTGCGCTCGGAGTACAGGCGGGCGTTGTCGAGCGCGAGGGCGGCCCTGCGGGAGAGGTCCTCGGCGAGTTCGAGGATCTCCTGGCGGAAGTGATCGTCGGTGGGCTTGCCGAGGGTGAGCATGCCGATGACGCGGTTGCGGGCCACCAGCGGCAGAACGACGGTCTCGCCGCCGACGGCCGAGGCGGTCGCCAGCGAGGTGCCGGGGCCGGTGGAGAGGCGTCCGGCGTCGCCGAGGCCGAGGCTGCGCAGGGAACTGCGCAGGGCAGCGGCGTGGGCGGCGTCGGAGGGCGCGGTCCAGACGCGGGCGCCGGGGGTGGGGACCGGGTCCGGCGGCGGGACCTTGGCGAGGAGCGCCTTGAGGCCGTCGATGCGGTCCTCGTCCTCGTGCAGGACGTACGACAGCTCGGGCTCGGAGGACTGGTCGGCGATGGTGTAGACGGCGCACCAGGTGGCGAGGGTGGGGACGGTCATCTGGGCCATGAGGGCCAGCGTCTGGTCCCGGTCGAGGGTGCCCGCGAGCAGGTCGGACGCCTCGACGAGGAAGGAGAGGGAGCCGCGGCGGAGCCGCTCCAGCTCGCCGAGGCGCGCGGACTCGACGGCGAGGGCGATGCGGTCGGCGGCGAATTGCAGCCGCAGGGCCTCTTCGTTGCTGTACCGGCCGGGGGACTCGGCGGCGACGCCCAGGGAGCCGGTGAGGCGGCCCTCGACCTTGAGGGGGACTGTGACGACGGAGCGCATGCCGGTGTTGTTGAGCAGCGGCACGGCGCCGGGGACGGCGCTGAGGTCCTCGTGGACGGCGGGCATGCGGGCCGAGCCGTAGCGGCCGGTGCCGGCCTCGACGGGGACGCGGGCGAAGCGCTGGCGGGCGGAGGGCAGGCCGGTGGAGGCCCGTACCTCCAGTTCGGTCTCGTCGTCCGTGGCGAGCAATAGATAGGCGGAGTCGCCGTCGAGCATGTCGCGGGCGCGCTCGACGGTGCGCTGGAGCAGCCCGTCGAGGTCGTCGGGGGCGGGGGAGCCGATGAAGACCTCGAAGGGGTCCGCGGAGGCCCCGCGGTCGCTGGTGGTGCCCTCCGAGCCGGAGCCGCGCTGGGGGCTCTGGAGCACCGCGCGCTCGGTGTCGCGTACGAGTAGGCAGACGGTCGAGGGGTCGCCGTCGGCGTCGCGTACGCGCAGGTGGGAGGCGTAGACGGGGACGACGCGGCCGTCCGCGCCGCGTATGCCGTACGAGCCTTCCCAGCGGGAGAGGCGGAGCGCGTCGGCGATGCCGGTGGAGGTGCCGGGGGTGTGCGGCCAGGCCGCGAAGTCGGTGAGGGGCTTGCCGGTGACCTGCTCCGGGGCGAAGCCGAAGAGGTCCTGGGCGTCGTCGTTCCAGGCGCTGATGCCGCCGACCCGGTCGATCTGGATGACGGCGACGCGGACGCGGGCGTCGGCGAGGGGGAGGGCGTCGGCGGGGAGGGCGGGGCCGGCGGAGCGGGTGCCCGCGGGGCGGGAGGGCAGGTCGAGCTGGAACCAGACCTTCTTGTTGGTGGCGGTGTACTCGACGCCCCAGCTGGTGGCGAGGGCCGCGCAGAGGAGCAGGCCGCGGCCGCCTTCGCGGTCGACGCCGCCGAGCTGGCGGCCGGAGCTCTGCAGCGGAAGCTCACGTTCGGGGTAGTGGTCGCCGACCTCGACGCGCACGCCGGTGTCCGTGCGCAGGCACAGGACGTCGGCGGCGGTACCCGCGTGCACAACGGCGTTGGTGACGAGTTCGCTGGTCAGGACGACGGCGTCGTCCACGACGTCGGGGAATCCCCAGCCCTGGAGGGTGTCCCGGACGAACGCGCGGGCGGAGGCGACCGAGCGTCCGACCGGCTCGAAGGTGGCGGCAGCCCGCGCGGTGATCACAGCACTCCCCATTGGCCTCTCGTCGCTCCCCCCGAGTCCTGTGCCCGTTTCGCAGGTCCTCGATTCGTCCGCCAGGCTAAACCGTCGGCTCGACTTGTGTGGAACGGAGGCGCGTGTTTCGGGGGTGGTCGCGTTCAACGACCCCTTGTCCACCCGGTTACGTTCCCACTGCCGAACGGTTCGGTGCGCTGAAGTGAAACACTGGGAACGCTTGAAGTGGAAGCGCGATGACGATGGTCGACCCTGCGGGAGGGACACGGTGGAGTCTGGCGCAGCGGCGCGGGGCGTGAGCACGCGCGCGAAAGGCGGACGGTCCCGTAGCAATGGGACGACGGAAGTGGAGACGGCGGCCCTGAATCGGCTGCTGACGGCGCTGTCGGCAATGCGCGACGGCAACTTCCGGAAGCGGATGACGGTCGCGGGCGACGGAGTGATGTCCGAGATCGCCGCCGTGTTCAATGAAATGGCGGACCGCAATCTGCAGCTGACGGGCGAGCTGGCGCGCGTACGGCGGGTGGTGGGCCGCGAGGGCAAGCTCACGGAGCGGCTGGAGGTCGGGGCCTGTGAGGGGTCCTGGGCCGCGGCCATCGACGCCTCCAACGCGCTGGTCGACGATCTGGTGCGGCCGGTGTCCGAGGTGGGCCGGGTGCTGTCGGCGGTCGCCGAGGGCGATCTCGAGCAGCGGATGGATCTGCGCTCGCAGGGGGCGGACGGCGCGGCGCATCCGCTGCGCGGCGAGTTCCTCAAGGTGGGGCGTACGGTCAACGGGCTCGTGGACCAGCTGTCCGCGTTCACCGACGAGGTCACCCGGGTGGCCAGCGAGGTCGGTACCGAGGGCAAGCTCGGCGGCCAGGCGCGGGTGCGCGGTATGTCGGGTTCGTGGAAGGATCTCACGGATTCCGTCAACACGATGGCGTCCCGGCTCACCGCCCAGGTGCGTGACATCGCTCTCGTCACGACGGCGGTGGCGAAGGGCGATCTCTCTCGCAAGGTCACGGTTCATGTGGCCGGCGAGATGCTGGAGCTGAAGAACACCGTCAACACGATGGTGGACCAGCTCTCGTCCTTCGCTTCGGAGGTGACGCGGGTAGCGCGGGAGGTCGGTACCGAGGGCGAGCTCGGCGGCCAGGCGCAGGTGCCCGGTGTCGCCGGGGTCTGGAAGGACCTGACGGACTCGGTCAACCTGATGGCCGGCAACCTCACCGCCCAGGTGCGCGGGATCGCGCAGGTCACGACGGCCGTCGCCAATGGCGACCTGTCGCAGAAGGTCACGGTCAGCGCGCGCGGCGAGGTCGCGCAGCTGGCGGAAACGATCAACCAGATGACCGAGACGCTGCGGACCTTCGCCGACGAGGTGACGCGGGTGGCGAGCGAGGTCGGCGCGGACGGCCTGCTGGGCGGTCAGGCGCAGGTGCCGGGGGCGGCGGGGACCTGGAAGGACCTCACCGACTCGGTGAACAACGCGTTCCGCAACGTCACCACGCAGGTGCGGGACATCGCGCAGGTGACGACGGCGGTGGCCAACGGCGATCTGTCGCAGAAGGTCACCGTCGATGTCGCGGGCGAGATGCTGGAGCTGAAGAACACCGTCAACACGATGGTGGACCAGCTCTCGGCGTTCGGCGCCGAGGTGACGCGGGTGGCGCGGGAGATCGGCGTCGAGGGCGAGCTGGGCGGTCAGGCGCAGGTGCCGGGGGCGGCGGGCACGTGGAAGGACCTCACCGACTCGGTGAACACGGCCTTCCGCAACCTGACCGGCCAGGTCCGCAACATCGCGCAGGTGACGACGGCGGTGGCCAACGGCGATCTGTCGCAGAAGGTCACCGTCGACGTCTCCGGCGAGATGCTGAAGCTGAAGAACACCGTCAACACGATGGTGGACCAGCTGTCCTCGTTCGCCGACCAGGTCACGCGGATGGCGCGGGACGTGGGCACGGAGGGGCGGCTCGGCGGTCAGGCGCGGGTTGACGGCGTGTCCGGCACCTGGAAGGAGCTGACCGACTCGGTCAACTTCATGGCCGGGAACCTCACTTCGCAGGTGCGGCAGATCGCGCAAGTGACGACGGCCGTCGCGCGCGGCGACCTCTCGCAGAAGATCGATGTGGACGCCCGGGGCGAGATCCTGGAGCTGAAGAACACCATCAACACGATGGTCGACCAGCTCTCCGCCTTCGCCGATCAGGTGACGCGGGTAGCGCGCGAGGTGGGTACGGACGGCCGGCTCGGCGGTCAGGCGCAGGTGCCGGGCGTCGCGGGCGTCTGGCGTGACCTGACGGACTCCGTGAACGGTATGGCCGGGAACCTGACGGCCCAGGTCCGCAACATCGCGCAGGTCGCCACGGCGGTCGCGCGCGGCGATCTGTCCCAGACGATCGACGTGGACGCGCGCGGCGAGATTCTGGAGCTGAAGAACACGCTCAACACGATGGTCGACCAGCTGTCCTCGTTCGCGGACCAGGTCACGCGGGTGGCGCGGGAGGTCGGCACGGAGGGCATCCTCGGCGGGCAGGCCGAGGTGCAGGGCGTCTCCGGCACGTGGAAGGACCTGACGCAGTCCGTCAACTTCATGGCGAACAACCTGACGTCGCAGGTCCGCAACATCGCCGAGGTGACGACGGCGGTCGCCAAGGGCGACCTGTCGAAGAAGATCACGGTGGATGCGAAGGGCGAGATCCTGGAGCTGGTGACGACCGTCAACACGATGGTGGACCAGCTCTCGGACTTCGCCGAGCAGGTCACCAGGGTCGCCCGCGAGGTCGGCACGGAGGGGCAGCTGGGCGGTCAGGCGCGGGTGCGGGACGTCACCGGCATCTGGAAGGACCTGAGCGACAACGTCAACCTGATGGCCAACAACCTGACCAGCCAGGTGCGGAACATCTCGCAGGTCGCGACGGCGGTCGCCAACGGCGACCTGACCCGGAAGGTCACCGTCGAGGCGCGGGGCGAGGTCGCGCAGCTCGCCGACACCGTGAACATCATGGTGAAGACGCTGTCGTCGATCGCGGACGAGGTGACCAGGGTCGCCCGCGAGGTGGGCACGGACGGGATTCTCGGCGGTCAGGCGCGGGTGCCGGGCGTCTCCGGTACGTGGAAGGACCTGACGGAGTCCGTCAACGGGATGGCCTCCAACCTGACCGGTCAGGTCCGCAACATCGCGATGGTCACCACCGCGATCGCCAAGGGCGACCTCACCAAGAAGATCGACATCGACGCCCGTGGCGAGATCCTGGAGCTCAAGACCACCATCAACACGATGGTGGACCAGCTGTCGTCGTTCGCCGAGCAGGTCACGCGGGTGGCCCGTGAGGTGGGTACGGAGGGGCAGCTGGGCGGTCAGGCGCGGGTGCGGGACGTGGACGGCACCTGGCGGGACCTCACCGAGTCGGTGAACGAGATGGCCGGAAACCTGACCAGGCAGGTACGGGCGATCGCCGAGGTGGCCACCGCGGTGACCCGCGGCGATCTCAACCTGAAGATCGACGTCGATGCGGCGGGCGAGATCCTGGAGCTCCAGGACAACATCAACACGATGATCGCCAACCTCCGGGAGACGACGCTCGCCAACAAGGAGCAGGACTGGCTCAAGGGCAACCTGGCCCGGATCTCCGGCCTGATGCAGGGGCGGCGCGACCTCGCGGACGTGGCGAGCCTGATCATGAGCGAGCTGACTCCGGTGGTCTCCGCGCAGCACGGCGCGTTCTTCGTGGCGACGCCGACCAACGAGAACCTGGCCACGGGCGAGAGCGCCGAGTCGGAGGCGGATGAGGACGCGTACGAGCTCCGTATGTACGGCTCGTACGGCTACTCGATGGGGTCGATGCCCACGTCCTTCCGGCCGGGGGAGACGCTGATCGGCACGGCCGCGGAGGAGAAGCGGACCATTCTGGTGGACAACGTGCCATCGGGGTATCTGAAGATCGCCTCCGGGCTGGGGGAGGCGCCGCCGGCCCATGTGATCGTGCTGCCGGTGCTCTTCGAGGGGCAGGTGCTCGGCGTGATCGAGCTGGCGTCGTTCCAGCCGTTCGCGCAGATCCAGAAGGACTTCCTGAACCAGATCGCCGAGATGATCGGCACCAGCGTCAACACCATCAGCGTCAACACCAAGACCGAGCAGCTGCTCAAGCAGTCGCAGGAGCTCACCGAGCAACTGCGGGACCGGTCGGACGAATTGGAGAGCCGGCAGAAGGCGCTGGAGATCTCCAACGCGGAACTGGAGGAGAAGTCCGAGCACTTGGCGCGGCAGAACCGGGACATCGAGGTCAAGAACACCGAGATCGAGGAGGCCCGGCAGGTTCTGGAGGAGCGCGCCGAGCAGCTCGCGGTGTCGATGCGCTACAAGTCCGAGTTCCTCGCCAATATGTCGCACGAGCTGCGTACGCCGCTCAACTCGCTGCTGATCCTCGCCAAGTTGCTGGCCGACAACGCGGAGGGCAACCTCTCGCCGAAGCAGGTGGAGTTCGCCGAGACGATCCACGGGGCGGGTTCCGATCTGCTTCAGCTGATCAACGACATTCTCGATCTGTCGAAGGTCGAGGCGGGCAAGATGGACGTCAGCCCGACGCGTATCGCGCTGGTCCAGCTCGTCGACTATGTGGAGGCGACGTTCCGGCCGCTCACGGCGGAGAAGGGGCTCGATTTCTCCGTACGGGTCTCCCCGGAGCTGCCGGCGACGCTGCACACCGATGAGCAGCGGCTGCTCCAGGTGCTGCGCAATCTGCTGTCCAACGCCGTGAAGTTCACGGACTCGGGCGCGGTCGAGCTGGTCATCCGGCCGGCCGGCGCGGGCGTGCCGGACAGCATCCGCGAGCAGCTGCTGGAGTCGGGGGCGCTGCGGGAGGCGGACGGCGGCGTCATCGCCTTCTCGGTCACCGACACCGGTATCGGGATCGCGGCGAGCAAGATGCGGGTGATCTTCGAGGCGTTCAAGCAGGCGGACGGCACGACCAGCAGAAAGTACGGCGGTACGGGCCTCGGCCTGTCGATCAGCCGGGAGATCGCCCGGCTGCTCGGCGGTGAGATCCACGCCGCGAGTGAGCCGGGCCGCGGCTCGACGTTCACGCTGTACCTGCCGCTGAACCCGACCGAGCTGCCGCCGCAGAACTACTCGCAGCTCGCGCTCGCCGGGCACGCCACGGGGCCGCTCGCGCTGGAGGGCGCCGCGGGCGCGCCGACGGGCGACGGGGCCGCGGCGGAGGACCAGGAGAGCGGCGCGACGGCGTTCGGCGTGCAGCAGCAGGGCGCGGCCGGGCTCTTCCGGCGCCGGCAGCGGGCGGCGCAGGAGGCGGAGCAGCAGTCGGCGGCGCCGTCGGGCCAGGGGTCCGAGGGCGCGGGCGGCGGCGAGTCGGCGGCCGCGGGCGCCTCGGCGGCCCAGCCGTCGTCCGAGCCGTGGCTGAGCAATGGCCAGGACCTGGTGGCCGCGGGGTTCTCGGGCGGATTCCACGGCGAGAAGGTGCTCATCGTCGACGACGACATCCGCAATGTGTTCGCGCTCACCAGCGTGCTGGAGCAGCACGGCCTGTCGGTGCTCTACGCCGAGAACGGCCGCGAGGGGATCGAGGTCCTCGAACAGCACGATGACGTGGTGGTCGTCCTGATGGACATCATGATGCCGGAGATGGACGGCTACGCGACGACGACGGCGATCCGGCGGATGCCGCAGTTCGCCGGGCTGCCGATCATCGCGCTCACCGCGAAGGCGATGAAGGGCGACCGGGAGAAGGCCATCGAGTCCGGCGCGTCCGACTATGTGACCAAGCCGGTCGACACTGATCATCTGTTGGCGGTGATGGAGCAGTGGATGCGCGCGGAGTGACGGATGGCTGATCGAACCACGGCGGAGTGTTGACTGACTGTGGCCAAACACGTGTGGGAACGCGGTATTCGGGGAACCTTCTGGTCTCCCACCGCGTTTCTGCTACGTGCACAGTGACTTCGCGGTGACAGGGTGTGGCGACAAGCGGGGTGCGGCTACCATGACCGGCACAAGGACGGGCGGCGCAAGGGAGTCGTCCCCTGGGGCGGCACCCGGCGCATTTCCGGGGCGAGGAGGACGGGCCATGGTGCAGAAGGCCAAGATCCTCCTGGTCGATGACCGGCCGGAAAATCTGCTGGCGCTGGAGGCCATCCTCTCGGCGCTCGATCAGACACTGGTCCGGGCATCGTCAGGGGAGGAGGCGCTCAAGGCGCTGCTGACGGACGATTTCGCAGTGATCCTGCTGGACGTCCAGATGCCGGGCATGGACGGTTTCGAGACCGCCGCCCACATCAAGCGCCGGGAGCGGACGAGGGATATCCCGATCATCTTCCTCACGGCCATCAACCACGGCCCGCACCACACCTTCCGCGGTTACGCGGCCGGCGCGGTGGACTACATCTCCAAGCCCTTCGACCCGTGGGTGCTGCGGGCCAAGGTCTCCGTGTTCGTCGAGCTGTACATGAAGAACTGTCAGCTGCGCGAGCAGGCGGCCCTGCTCCGCCTCCAGCTCGAGAGCGGCCAGGGCGCCGCGGTCGACAGCAAGGAGCCGGCGGGGCTGCTCGCCGAACTCTCGGCGCGGCTCGCGGCCGTGGAGGAGCAGGCCGAGGCGCTCTCCAAGCAGCTGGACGAGTCCGCGGACGCCGCGGCCGTCGCCACCGCCGCCCACCTGGAGCGCAAACTCACGGGACTGCGGCGGGCGCTGGACGCGCTGGAGCCCGGCGCGGGCAGCGGCGCCAGTACGGTCCCCTCACAGAACTGAGCTGTTGACGCCGCGTCACCGCGAGGCCCGCCGACACGCGACACGAACGGGTGAAGGCGTAGACACACGTGTCCCTCGCGGCCGACAACGGTAACCTCACCACCATGGCCTCACGTACGTCCGGCAAGGGTTCCCAGAGCACGGCGGGCACCTCGAAGCAGCGCGCCGGACGCCCCGGGAGCGCTGCCAAGAAGGCGCCCGCGAAAAAGGCGCCGGCCAAGAAGGCGCCCGCCAAGAAAGCCGCCGCGCCCGCGAAGAAGGCGCCCGCGAAGCGCGCTCCGGCGAAGAAGGCCGCGGCCAGGCCCGCACCGAAGCCGGCGCCGTCCCCGACGAACGGCGTCTTCCGGCTCGTACGGGCGCTGTGGCTCGGCCTGGCGCACACCGTGGGCGCGCTGTTCCGCGGCGTCGGGCGCGGCGCGAAGAACCTGGACCCGGCGCACCGCAAGGACGGCCTCGCCCTGCTGCTGCTCGGCATCGCCCTGGTCATCGCCGCAGGCACCTGGGGCGACCTCCGGGGGCCGGTCGGCGACCTGGTGGAGATGCTGATCACCGGCGCGTTCGGCCGCCTCGACCTGGTCGTGCCGATACTGCTCGGCGCCATCGCCGCCCGCCTGATCCGCCACCCGGAGCGGCCGGAGGCCAACGGGCGCATCGTCATCGGGCTCTCCGCCCTGGTCATCGGCGTCCTCGGCCAGGTGCACGTGGCGTGCGGGGCCCCCAGCCGCGGCGACGGGGCGCAGGCCCTCCAGGACGCCGGCGGGCTGATCGGCTGGGCGGCGGCCAGCCCGCTGATCTACACGGTCGGCGAGGTGCTGACCGTTCCGCTGCTGATCCTGCTCACGATCTTCGGGCTGCTCGTCGTCACGGCCACCCCCGTCAACGCCATCCCGCACCGGCTGCGGCGGCTCGCCGTGCGGCTCGGCCTCGCGGAGCCGCTGCCCGAGGAGTACGACAGTGGCGTCCACGACGAGTACGGCGAGGAATGGCGCGAGGCCCCCGCCAAGCGGTCCCGGCGCACCTCCCTGGACAAGGGCGCGGCGGGCGGCGGCGAGGGCGTCGAGCAGGCCGAGGAGGAGGCGCTGAACCAGCGCCGCCGCCCGCGCCGTACGGCCGCGCAGCCGGACCCGGACCGGCCGCTCGACGCGGTGGACGTGGCGGCCGCCGCCGCGGCCGCCCTCGACGGGGCCGTGCTGCACGGCGTGCAGCCCTCGCCGCTCGTCGCCGGGCTGAGCAGCGGCATCTCGGCCGAGCGGGAGCGTACGGGCTCCGTGCCGACCGCGCGCGGCGCCGAGCAGGCAGCGGCGGCCGACGCGCCCGTACCGGGGGTGAAGCGGGACAAGCCCGGCAAGAACGAGCAGAGCGGCGGCGTCCCCGACCTCACCAAGGCGTCGCCCGAGCCCTCGCCCGTACTCCCGGCGCGCGCCGAGCAGCTGCAGCTGGCCGGCGACATCACCTACTCGCTGCCCTCCCTCGACCTGCTGGAGCGCGGCGGGCCAGGCAAGACCCGCAGCGCCGCCAACGACGCGATAGTGGCCTCGCTGACGACGGTGTTCACCGAGTTCAAGGTGGACGCGTCCGTCACGGGCTTCACCCGCGGGCCGACGGTCACCCGGTACGAGGTGGAGCTCGGCCCGGCCGTGAAGGTCGAGCGGATCACCGCGCTCACCAAGAACATCGCCTACGCCGTGGCCAGCCCGGACGTCCGGATCATCAGCCCGATCCCCGGCAAGTCCGCGGTCGGCATCGAGATCCCGAACACCGACCGGGAGATGGTCAACCTCGGCGACGTGCTGCGGCTCGCCGACTCGGCGGGCGACGAGCACCCGATGCTCGTCGCGCTCGGCAAGGACGTCGAGGGCGGCTACGTGATGGCCAACCTGACGAAGATGCCGCACGTCCTGGTCGCCGGCGCCACCGGCTCCGGCAAGTCGTCCTGCATCAACTGCCTGATCACCTCGATCATGGTGCGCGCCACGCCCGAGGACGTGCGGATGGTGCTCGTCGACCCCAAGCGCGTCGAGCTGACCGCCTACGAGGGCATCCCGCACCTCATCACCCCGATCATCACCAACCCCAAGCGCGCCGCCGAGGCGCTGCAGTGGGTGGTGCGCGAGATGGACCTGCGCTACGACGACCTCGCGGCGTACGGCTACCGGCACATCGACGACTTCAACGCGGCCGTGCGCAGCGGCAAGGCGAAGCCGCCGGAGGGCAGCGAGCGGGAGCTGTCGCCGTACCCGTACCTGCTGGTGATCGTCGACGAGCTGGCGGACCTGATGATGGTCGCCCCGCGGGACGTCGAGGATTCGATCGTCCGCATCACCCAGCTCGCGCGGGCCGCCGGCATCCACCTGGTGCTGGCCACGCAGCGCCCGTCCGTCGACGTCGTCACCGGTCTGATCAAGGCCAACGTGCCGTCCCGGCTCGCCTTCGCCACCTCCTCGCTCGCTGACAGCCGCGTCATCCTCGACCAGCCGGGCGCCGAGAAGCTCATCGGCAAGGGCGACAGCCTCTTCCTGCCGATGGGGGCCAACAAGCCGGTCCGTATGCAGGGCGCCTTCGTCACGGAGGACGAGGTCGCGTCCATCGTGCGGCACTGCAAGGACCAGATGGCGCCGGTCTTCCGGGACGACGTCACGGTCGGCACGGCCAAGAAGAAGGAGATCGACGAGGACATCGGCGACGACCTCGACCTGCTGTGCCAGGCGGCGGAGCTGGTCGTCTCCACCCAGTTCGGCTCGACCTCGATGCTCCAGCGGAAACTGCGTGTGGGCTTCGCGAAGGCGGGCAGGCTCATGGACCTGATGGAGTCGCGGAGCATCGTGGGGCCGAGCGAGGGCTCCAAGGCGCGCGACGTGATGGTCAAGCCGGACGAGCTGGACGGCGTGCTCGCCATCATCCGCGGGGAGTCCCAGCCGTGAGCGGGCAGGGACTCCCGGCCGTGAGGAAGCGGGGAGACCGAGCCGTGCGGAAACGGTGAGCAACCGTTTCTCTGGGCTGTGCGTCACTTTGGGGAAGGGGCAGGGCCGATGTATCACCATCGGTGTCTCAGAGCGTCCGATGGCGTACAGCAGGGCATTCTGATGGCGTACAAAGGCCGGCTTTCCGCTTGCCCGACTCTTTTGCATCCCCCCTAAACTGAACCTCCAGCAGGTGGCTGCACGCTCGAAAGGCGCTCTCGTGTCCATCGGCAACTCTCCCGACGACGGCCGCCCCTCCATCGGCCGCCGCCTCCGGCAGGCCCGCGTCGAATCCGGACTGACCGTCGACGAGATCAGTTCGACCACGCGCGTACGGGCCCCGATCGTGCACGCGATCGAGCAGGACGACTTCTCGCGCTGCGGCGGCGACGTCTACGCCCGCGGACACATCCGTACGCTCGCCCGCGCCGTGGGCATCGACCCGGCCGCCCTCGTCGAGCAGTACGACGCCGAGCACGGCGGACGGCCGTCGCCGACCCCGGCGGCCCCGCTCTTCGAGGCCGAGCGGATCCGGTCCGAGCCGCGGCGCCCCAACTGGACCGCGGCCATGGTCGCCGCGATCGTCGCCGTCGTCGGATTCGTCGGCTTCACCCTCTTCAGCGGCGGCGGCGACCAGGGGAGCGGCCAGCCCGTCGCGGCCGACAGCCCGACGGCGCGCCCGTCCACTCCGACCCACAGCCCGAGCCCGAGCAAGCCCACCGACCCCAAGCCGGACCCCTCCGAAAGCGCCATCGCCGCGGCTCCGGGCAACAAGGTCACGGTCAAGGTCACCGCCACCGAGGCCGCCAGCTGGATCTCCGCCAAGGACCACAACGGCCGGCTGATGGACGAGCTGGTGCTGAAGGAAGGCGCGTCCAAGACCTTCACCGACGACCGGCAGATCGACCTGGTGCTGGGCAACGCCGGGGCCGTACAGCTCTTCGTGAACGGCAAAGAGATCAAGCACGTCGGCGACAACGGGCAGGTCCAGCGGCTGAGCTACACCAAGGGCGACCCCGAAGCAGGGTGATCATCAGCACGTGGCACCGGAGGCGGCCTCGGGACAAAGTAGGCTGAGCGCTATGCCCGAACGCCGTACCGTCGCTCTTGTCACACTTGGCTGCGCCCGTAACGAGGTGGACTCGGAGGAGCTGGCAGGCCGCTTGGCAGCGGACGGCTGGGACCTCGTCGAGGACGCCGCCGATGCCGATGTCGCCGTCGTCAACACCTGCGGGTTCGTCGAGGCCGCCAAGAAGGACTCCGTCGACGCGCTGCTCGAAGCCAATGACCTCAAGGACGCCGCGGGCGAGGGGAGAGCCCGTACGCAGGCGGTGGTCGCCGTCGGCTGCATGGCCGAGCGGTACGGGAAGGAGCTCGCCCAGGAGCTGCCCGAGGCCGACGGGGTGCTCGGCTTCGACGACTACGCCGACATCTCCGACCGGCTCCAGACCATCCTGTCCGGCGGCATCCACGCCTCGCACACCCCGCGCGACCGGCGCAAGCTGCTGCCGATCAGCCCGGCCGAGCGGCAGTCCGCCGCCGTCGCGCTGCCCGGCCACGCGCAGGACACGCCCCCCGAGGACCTCCCGGAGGGCGTCGCCCCCGCCTCCGGCCCGCGCGCGCCGCTCCGCCGCCGCCTGGACTCCAGCCCCGTCGCCTCGGTGAAGCTGGCCTCCGGGTGCGACCGGCGCTGCTCGTTCTGCGCCATCCCCTCCTTCCGCGGCTCCTTCATCTCGCGCCGCCCCTCCGACGTGCTCGGCGAGAGCCGCTGGCTGGCCGAGCAGGGCGTGAAGGAGATCATGCTGGTCTCCGAGAACAACACCTCGTACGGCAAGGACCTCGGCGACATCCGGCTGCTGGAGACGCTGCTGCCGGAACTGGCGGCGATCGACGGCCTGGAGCGCATCCGGGTCAGCTACCTGCAGCCCGCCGAGATGCGCCCCGGCCTGATCGACGTGCTGACCGGCACGGAGAAGGTCGCGCCCTACTTCGACCTGTCCTTCCAGCACTCGGCCCCCGGAGTGCTGCGCGCGATGCGCCGCTTCGGCGACACCGACAGATTCCTGGGCCTCCTCGACCAGGTGCGGGCCAAGGCGCCGCAGGCCGGCGCCCGCTCCAACTTCATCGTGGGCTTCCCCGGTGAGACGGAGGAGGACGTCGCGGAGCTGGAACGCTTCCTCACCGGCGCGCGGCTGGACGCCATCGGCGTCTTCGGCTACTCCGACGAGGACGGCACCGAGGCGGCCGGATACGCGGACAAGCTCGACGCGGACGTCGTCGCGGAGCGGCTGGAGCGCATCTCGCGGCTGGCCGAGGAGCTCACGGCACAGCGCGCCGAGGAGCGGCTCGGGGAGACGGTCGAGGTGCTGGTCGACCGGGTCGACGAGGAGGACGGGGTGATCGGCCGGGCCGCGCACCAGGCGCCCGAGACCGATGGCCAGACCATCCTCACGGGTGACCGTGATCTTGCGCCGGGCCGTATGGTCGTGGCAAAGGTGGTCGCGACCGAGGGCGTGGACCTGGTCGCCGAGCCGCTGGGCGACGACGGCTGTACCGAGGAGGCGCGCAGATGACCGGAGTCCCGGCCTCCGCCGCCGGTGGGCACTCGGCGACGGCGTCGGCGACAGCGGCACCGGCGGGACTATGGAATATCGCCAACATCCTCACCATGGTGCGGCTGTTCCTTGTGCCCGGCTTTGTCTTGTTGATGCTCCACAACGGCGGCTACGACCCGGCCTGGCGCTCCTTCGCCTGGGCCGCGTTCGCCGTCGCCATGATCACCGATCTCTTCGACGGCCATCTGGCCCGCAGATACAACCTGGTCACCGACTTCGGGAAGATCGCCGACCCGATAGCGGACAAGGCGATCATGGGGGCGGCGCTGCTCTGCCTCTCCGCCCTGGGCGATCTGCCGTGGTGGGTCACGGGCGTGATCCTCTTCCGCGAGATCGGCATCACGCTGATGCGGTTCTGGGTCATCAAGCACGGCGTCATCCCGGCCAGCCGCGGCGGGAAGATGAAGACGCTCGCGCAGGGCACGGCCGTCGGCATGTACATCCTGGCGCTCACGGGGCCGCTGGCCACGTTCCGGCTGTGGGTGATGGCGGTGGCCGTGGCGCTGACGGTGCTGACGGGCCTCGACTACGTACGGCAGGCGGTCGTGCTGCGACGGGCAGGGCTGGCGGCGGAGCGCGAGAGGGCCGGCCGGGAGTCCGTGCGGTGACGGGGGTCGGTGCGGATCCCTGGGACGATGGCGATGCCCGTGATGCTTGCGGGGCTGACGCGTCCCGTGATGTCGGCGAGGCCGGTGCTCCAGGAGCGCGGGCCGCGGGGACGTGGGCCGCGGCCGAGGTGCTGAGCCTGCTGGCCGAGCGGGGCCGGACGCTGGCCGCCGCGGAGTCTCTGACGGGCGGCCTGGTGGCCGCCGAGCTGACGGCCGTACCAGGCGCCTCGCGGGCCTTCCGGGGCTCGGTGACCGCGTACGCGACCGAGATCAAGGCGGCGGTGCTGGGCGTGGACGCCGCGCTGCTCAGCGCGCGCGGAGCGGTCGACGGCGAGGTCGCCCGGCAGATGGCGGACGGTGTGCGGGCGGTGCTGGGCGCCGACTGGGGCGTCGCCACGACGGGCGTCGCGGGCCCCGAACCGCAGGACGGACAGCCGGTGGGAACGGTGTTCGTCGCCGCCGCGGGTCCGGGCGGCGCCGGGTCCGTACGGAAGCTGACGCTCCGCGGCGACCGGGCCGGCATCCGGGCGGAGAGCGTCCGGATGGCGCTGGAAGTACTGCTGGGCGAACTGATCGAAAATGCGCGGACACAGGATACGGAACATGGTGGGGGTTCTGGATGTTTGCAGCCCTGAGTGAACACGACATCGCTCCCCGCACGGCTGGACCCCGAGGCGGTACGGTGGGGCGTGAAGGATCCGGATTCGCGGTCCAAGGAGGGAGCCACCGATGATTTTGCTCCGTCGCCTGCTTGGTGACGTGCTGCGTCGGCAGCGCCAGCGCCAGGGCCGCACTCTGCGCGAGGTCTCTTCCTCAGCCAGGGTCTCGCTCGGTTACCTCTCCGAGGTCGAGCGGGGGCAGAAGGAGGCGTCCTCCGAGCTTCTCTCCGCAATCTGCGACGCTCTGGACGTACGGATGTCCGAGGTCATGCGCGAGGTCAGCGACGAACTGTCGCTCGCCGAGCTGGCGCAGTCGGCGGCGGCGAGCGAGCCGGTACCCGCGCCGATGCGGCCGATGCTCAATTCGGTATCCGTGACGTCCGTGACGGGCGTCCCAGGGGAACGGGTGACCATCAAGGCGCCCGCAGAGGCCGTGGATGTGGTCGCGGCCTGAGAGCGGCGCTTGTGCTTTACCGGGTCCCGGTCAGTGACACTGACCGGGACCCGGTCTTTTTTGACCAGTTCTGTGTCAATTGTGCGATGGTGGGAACACGGGGGACGGAACGGATCAGTCAGCCGAAGAGGAGTAGCCGGATGTCTGTGGTGAAGAGCACGCTGTCCGAGGAGGACCGCAAGATCGTCGGCGAGGCGTTGCAGGGTGCCCTCGTGGACCTCGTCGACCTTTCGCTGGTGGCCAAGCAGGTTCACTGGACCGTGGTCGGCCCCCGCTTCCGTTCGATCCACCTTCAGCTGGACGACGTCGTCGTCTCCGCGCGCCAGCACGCCGACACGGTGGCGGAGCGCGCCTCGGCCCTGGGCATTGCCCCGGACGGCCGAGCGGAGACCGTCGCGAAGACGAGCGGCATCGACACGGTCGGCGAAGGCTGGAACAAGGACACCCAGGCGGTGCAGATCCTGGTGTCGGCGCTCGGCGCCGTGATCGGCCGGATGCGCGAGCGCATCCAGTCGACGGACAAGCCGGACCCGGTCACCCAGGACCTGATCATCGGCCTGACGGCGGACCTGGAGAAGCACCACTGGATGTTCCAGGCGGAGAACGGCTGAGCGGGTCGGCGCGCTGAGAGGGCTTCGACCTGCGGGCAAGCGCTTTCGGCGGCTTATCCGGCAGCCTGTTCGGCGTCCTGCGTGACGTTGTGATCGCTTGCGCTGGATCGCGTAATCCGGGCGTAAAGCGTAAGTCAGGAGTAACCGCAGCGGCCCTCACCCCGACGGGTGAGGGCCGCTGCGGTCGCGGCTTCTTTGGCCGGTGCGTCGTCCTGGTCGTCAGCGCCCGTGACCGTCCAGAACGCTGACGGCCGGGTTGAGCGTGTTCCATTCCAGGATCTTGGTGCCGTCCATGCGTTCCACCGTGTACCGGTCGCCCCGGAACCAGAGGCATTCGGCGACCCGTACGCCGTCCGCCTGGTATTCCCGTTCGACCTTCTCCTTCTTGCTGTGCTCTTCCACCACGCCGGTGTAGGTGGTGACCTTCAGTTCGCGGCTGTAGGTCGTGCTCAGAGACGCGGCGAAGCCCTTGTAGGCGAATGACGCCTCGGCGGTCACCGAGATGCTGGTCGTCTCCTCCACCGTCTTGGCGGTGCTCGTCGTGAGGCCGACCGTGACTTCCTTGGTCTTCGTGACCTTGCTGGTGCCGGCGTGATCGTAGAAGTACACCTTCTCCCAGTAGCCGTACCGCTTGACGATGTAGTACGGGCTGTTGTCGATCTGCCACTGGGGCGAGGAGTCCCCGATGGTGAAGAAGGGAACGGCCAGATTGCCGATCAGCACATCCGGTGTGGTGTCGCGCGGGGGCTCCGTGAAGCCCGTGAGCCGGATGACGTCACCGATGTCGTTGGGATCCCTGTCGATCGGCCTGAGGCTGGTGATCTGCGGATACTCGTCCTCCATCTCCAGCGCCCAGTACTGCCGTTCCCGCGTCTCCGGCCCGCCGGGGGTGTACTGCTGGAGGTTGGTCGACGGTGAGGTGCCCCAGCTCTGGGGGGTCAGTTCCAGGCCGCTCTTCTTGTTGACGACGGTGTAGTAGCCGCTCGTCGCCGGCCTGAGCATCCACCGCTGGGAGGAGGCGACCTCCGGGGACTGGATGTCGTACTGCTGTACTCCCATGGACGGCGCCGTGCTGTTCTGGTGGACGTTGACGCACAGGCCGGTCCGCTTGCTGACGAGCATGACGTCGTCGTTGTCCAGCGGCATCACGTGCCATACCTGCTTGGCGCGGTTTCCGTCGCCCACGCCCGTCAGCGTGTAGATCTGAAGTTGGGCCTCTCCCGAACCCCACCCCTTGGGGGTCACGACCAGACCGTTGCTCGCTTTGTTGCGGATCCGATACGTCCTACCCGGTGTAAACGCCACGACGTTCTCCTCCTGCCGGCCCGCACGGTCTGGCTGCGGGCAACCGAGTAGTCGCAGGCCACACCTGCGACGCCGAACGCGACTGCCCTCAGGCTTATGTGATGGGCAATCACATGCGGTGGGACACGCTAGCGGCAAACACTGCCGGCGGTCAGGTGATCGCACAGGGCGATGATGTCGCTTCGCTTCGAGGCGGTCCCGGCCGGGATCTGGTGGGGATCTGGTCGGAATTCGCAGGTGCACCACCTGTCACCTTGGGCACGTCTCGGGGCGGGGTGTATGAGGTTGATCTGGTGACTGTGCGTATCAGGCTGCGCGTCTGGCGGCCGGATCGGATTCGCTAGGCGCGCGGCGCCTGCGACAGCGCGTCGAGGGTCACGCCCACGATGGCCAGGAGCTGCGCCGGGCTCGCCCCGGCCCTGCTCATGACGGCGAGCGACTGGTTGACGGCCGCCGCGTGTACGGCGAAGGCGTCGGCGTCCCGGTCGGTCAGTCGGCCGGCCTTCAGCGCGGTGCGCAGGCGTCGGTGCTGGAAGCCGAGCGCCTGTTCGGCGTGGGCTGCGACGGCCGGACTCAGCACGGGAATCGCCATGGCCGACTGCGCGATCAGGCATCCGTCGGGCAGCGCGGGATCGGCGATGCGCTCAAGGGTGACGTCGAAGAACGCGCGGACGGCGGCGGCGGGGTCCGAGGCCGCGCACTCCAGGGCGGCGTCGTACTTCTCGCCATAGCGCGCGGCGTAGAGGTCCAGGCAGCGCAGGAAGAGCGCGTCCTTGTCGCCGAGGGAGGAGTAGATGGAACTGCGGTTCAGGCCGGTTGCCCGCGACAAATCGCCCAGTGAGGTGTCGGCGTAGCCGTCGCGCCAGAACTGGATCATCGCGGCGTCGATCGCCGTGTCCATGTCGAACTGCTTCTTGCCTGCCACGCGGTACTTCCTTGCCGATGCGTCGATGGTCCGGACTGTGCTGCGTACCACTCTATCTTGAACTGATTGGTTCAAGATGTGTAGCCTTCAGGCGTGGTCATGGCGACCAGGCCTGCCGCGCGCTTCGCGACCGCGCGAGAAACACACCGCGTGGCCCACGTGGTCCCAGCCACCGGCGTCGGCTGCACCGTCTCAACCGCGCACCTGATACCTGACATTTGATACCTGACACCCGATACCTGACCCTGATGGAGGATTCCCGTGACCGGCCCGGCAAACAGCGCTCCGCAAGTCTCCGAAAGCAACCCCGTCCGCGGCCTGCCCGTGCAGGATCTGGCCGGATTCACGCACCGCTGGGTCGACGCGGACGGCGTCCGCCTCCACGCCGTCGAAGGCGGACGGCCGAGCGGTCCGGCCGTCGTCCTGCTCGCCGGATTCCCGCAGACCTGGTGGGCCTGGCGAAAGGTGATGCCCGGCCTCACCGACCGGTTCCACGTCATCGCGATCGACCTGCCGGGTCAGGGCCACTCCGAGCGTCCGGAGCACGGCTACGACACGCACACGGTCGCCGCGCATGTCCACGCCGCCGTGAAGGCTCTCGGAGTGTCGACCTACTCCCTGGTCGCCCACGACGTCGGCGCCTGGGTCGCCTTCTCCCTCGCCCTCACCTTCGAGAGCCACCTGCGCGGGGTCGCTCTGCTCGACGCCGGAATCCCCGGAATCACTCTCCCGGAGGCGATTCCCACCGACCCGGACCGCGCGTGGAAAACCTGGCACTTCGCGTTCCACACCGTGCCGGACCTGCCCGAGACGCTGCTCGCAGGCCGCGAACGCGAGTACGTCGGCTGGTTCCTGAAGGCGAAGGCCCTGTCTCCCGACGCGTTCGACGACGCCGAGATCGACCACTACGCGGCGGCCGTCGCCGCCGACGGCGGCCTGCGCGCTTCCCTCGCGTACTACCGAGACGCCGCGGAGTCGGCGCGCAAGAACCGCGAGGCGCTCCAGCGGCGGCACCTGACCGTGCCCCTCCTCGGAATCTCCAGCAGCCACGGCTCCATTCCGGACATGGCCGCCTCCCTCAGCCCATGGGCCGACAACACCACCCGGATCGTCGTGCCCGACGCCGGACACTTCATCCCCGACGAGCAGCCCGAAGCTGTCGCTGCCGCGATAGCGGACTTCATCGCCGACAACGATTGACACTCGTCGGATCCGAGGAGAGTAGGCGATGGGGCTGGGGCTGGGGGGCTGGGTCTGGGTCTTGCTCGGCGTCCCGTCGGAGCATCAGGGAACGTCCTCGGACTCGCGTGGATGCGCCGAGCGCCTGCGGCAGCCGGTGTCGAACCTCAGAGCACCCGCTCCGCCTCGGAGTTCGCGTCGTAGGCGCGTACAGCGGACAGGGACTGCTTCTGCCGGCCGTCCGCGTCGAAGTTGTCCGGCGAAAGCCACTCCCGCAGTGCCTTGCCGACCTGGGGCCACTCGGAGTCGATAACGGAGTACCAGGCGGTGTCCCGGCTGCGGCCCTTGTAGACCACGGCTTGGCGGAAGATCCCCTCGAAGGTGAAACCGAGCCGCTGCGCCGCCCTGCGCGAGGGCTCGTTGAGGCTGTCGCACTTCCACTCGTAGCGCCGGAAGCCGAGCTCGTCGAAGACGTAGGACATCAGCAGGAACTGTGCTTCCGTCGGGATCGGGGTCTGCTTGAGCAGGGGCGAGAACGCCACGTTTCCCACCTCGACGACGCCGTTGGACGGGTCTTGGCGCATCAGGGAGAGGGTGCCCGCCGCCTTGCCGCTGCGCAAGTCGATGACCGCGTAGTGCAGAGGGTCGTCCGCCTGCGCCGCCGACACCGCGTAGCCGTGGTAGTCGTCCCGGCTCCCGAACGGACCGGCTGCCATGTACGTCCAGTCCCTGCCGTCCGCCGCGCGTGCGTAGGCGGAGTACAGGTCGTCGGTGTGCCGGTCCGCGTCCAGCGGTTCCACCCGGCAGAAGCGGCCGTCGAGGGTGACGCGGGCGGGCGTCGGACGGACCGTCCAGTCGGGCAGCGGATGGCCGATGGGCTGGCCGTATTCATTCAGATGTGCGGACATTCTCTTCTCCCTGTGCGTGTCGCCCCTGCCAGGCTAGGCTTGGCGTGGACCCCTAGTAAGGTCCACAGTGGGGACATTCCATGGGTCCACTCTGTGGGGCCGTTCCGTGAGGCTATTCCGTGGGGCCGTTCCCCAGGGCCGCAAGGTCCGGCCCTGGGGGCGGGCGTCGTACGAGGGGTGACTGAGCAGTGTCGATCTCCGGCAGCGAGGCCCTGGGGCCGCAACTCGACTTCCTCCAGCAGGAACCGCTGTCCCGAGCCCGCGACGGGGACACCCTGCAGAAGCAGCTCCTGCACCGCCTCCGCACCGCCGTCCTCGACGGCCGGCTGCCCGCCGGCAGCCGCCTGCCGGGCTCGCGCACCCTCGCCAGAGGGCTCGGGGTCTCCCGCAACACCGTGACGCTCGTCTACGACGTGCTGGGCACCGAGGGCTACATCGAGCTCAGCAGACAAGGAACGCGGGTCGCCGCGCTGGCCCGACCGGAGCCCGACGGCCCCGCCCGCCACGCGCCCGCCCCGCCCACGTTGTCGCAGCGCAGCGCCCGGATCCGTAAGCCCCTCCTGGAAGGCGTCGACTCCCTCGCCTTCGCGCCGGGGGTGCCCGCCCTGGCCCAGTTCCCGCTGGCGGCCTGGCGACGCTCCCTCGACCGGACGCTCCAGCAGGGCGGAACGGGCCTGCTGGGCTACGGCCCGCCCCAGGGGGAGCCGGCGCTGAGAACCGCAGTTCTGCGCCACCTCGCGCTGGCCCGCGGCGTACGCTGCGCCCCGGAGCAGGTCGTCATCACGGAGGGAGCGCAGGAGGCGCTCTCGCTGTGCGTCCGGCTGGTCACCAACCCGGGAGACACGGCCTGGATCGAGGACCCCGGCTACCGCGGCGCACAGACCGCACTGGCCTCCGGCGACCTGAACGTCCACCCCCTGCCGGTCGACGCGGAGGGCCTACGCGTCTCCGCGGCCGACTGGAGGGAGCGTCCACCGCGCCTCGTCTACACCACCCCCGCGCACCAGTACCCGACGGGTTCGGTCCTCACGGCCTCCCGGCGCCTCGACCTGATCGAGAAGTGCCGCGACCACGGCGCCTGGATCATGGAGGACGACTACGACAGCGAATTCCGCCACAGCGGAGAACTCCTGGCCTGCATGCAGGGCATGGCGCCGAACGCACCCGTTTTCTACGTGGGCACCTTCAGCAAGACGCTGTTCCCCTCGCTGCGCCTGGGATTCCTCGTGCTGCCCGAGGCACTGGTCGACCAGGCGGCGCCGGTCGTGGACGAGATGCTGCGCGGCGGGCACCGCTGCGAGCAGCTGGCTCTGGCGCACTTCATGGAGAGCGGCCAGTACAGCAGGCACCTCGCACGCATGCGCCGCCTGTACCGCAGCCGCCGGGACGCGCTCAGGGCGGCGCTGGCCGAACACCTCGACGTGCCGCACACCGTGACCGGCGGCGACAGCGGCATGCACCTGACGGTCCGGCTGCCGGCAGACTTCCCGGATCAGCGCGTGGTCCGGGCCGCCCGGGGGCACCGGATGGCGCCCTGGCCCCTGTCCCGCTCCTCGCTGCTCGCGGATTCCGCCCACAACGGGCTCGTCCTGGGATACGGCAACACCCCCGAGTCGTCGTTCGTACCCGGCGTGCGACAACTCGCGCACCTGATCAGGAAGTCCGGCTCCGAGGGGCGTGGCTGAGACTTGGCGCCCTTTCAAGAAGTACGTCGCGGTGGCAGGCCGGGTTACGGATGGAACGGATGGAATGGAGGGAACGCACAGAGCGAGGCCGGTGGCACTTGCGTCGGCGCGCCCTGCGCGGGCGCTCTCAATGGCGGGCGGGAGTGTCGAATATCGCGTGTCGTGCGGGTCGGTGGGAGCGCAGACTCGCTTCATGGCGGACATACGGGGGTTCCGGGACGCGGTCGGGCGCTGGGCGGCCGGTGGTTCTGGCGGTGCGGCGGGGGAGTTGGCCGGGCGGTTGGGGCTGCGGACGGCGGTGTTGCTGGAGGGGCCGAGTGATCTCGCGGCCGTCGAGGCGCTGGCCGCGTGGGGTGGTCGGGACCTGGTCGCCGAAGGGGTGTGCGTGATGTCGATCGGCGGGGCGATGAGCGTCGGCCGTTATGCCGGTCTTCTCGGGCCTCCCGGGCTCGGCCTGCGGCTGGCCGGGCTGTGCGACGAGGGCGAGCGCCGCTTCTACGACCGCGCGTTGGAGCGGGCCGGGGCGCCGCGCCAGGGCTTCTTCGTCTGCGTGGCGGACCTGGAGGACGAGCTCGTCCGCGCGTTGGGACCGGCGAGGGTCGAGGAGATCATCCGGGCCGAGGGCGATGCGCGTGCCTGGCAGACCTTTCAGCGGCAGCCGGCACAGCACGGCCGGTCGCGCCATCAGCAGCTGCGGCGCTTCCTCGGTACGAAGAAGGGGCGCAAGATCCGCTACGGCCGGCTGCTCGTGGAGGCTCTTGGCCGTGGAGAGACGCTGGCGCCGCTCGACGACCTCCTTGCGAGTCTGTGACCTGCGTGCGGGGGCCACGCGTCTTCTCAGACGCAGAGGTCCGGTGGGAATCCCGGGCGGCGGAGGTCCGCGGGGAGATGGCCCGTGTCGTTGAAGAAGAGGACGGAAGCCGGTTGTCCGGGTGCGTAGCGGATGACCGTCAGTGCGGCGTTGGCGTGGTTGAGGCCCATCCAGCGCCACTTCGGGGCGTCGAGGGCGGCTCGTACGAACCAGCCGATGAGGAAGGCGTGGGTCACGACGAGTTCGTGGCGCGGCTCATCGCCGTCCACGGGGCCGGCGAACCGTACGAGAGCCGCCTGGGCCAGCTCCGGGCCTCGTTCGCGCTCCTCCGCCGGGATCTGGGCCAGGTGGGCGAGGAAGGCGTCGGCCGAATCCGTCGGGAGTTCTTCCCGGCGAGGCAGGTACGGGGGGTAGTCCCCGGCCAGTTCCGACGGCTGCGGGCGCACGCCGTCGAACTGGTCGCAGATCAGCCGCGCGGTCTGCTCCGCCCGGGGCAGCGGGCCGTGGTGAACGGCGGCGAGCGGGCTGTGGCGGAGCCGCTCGCCGAGCAGTACGGACTGCCGGGCGCCCCTGTCCGTCAGCGCGCTCTCGTCCGCCGTGGCCTCGCCATGCCGCGCGAGGTAGAGGTAGCGGGTCGCCGTACCGGTCATGTTCGGCCTTCCGTCAGCGTTCGCGATCTTGCGGACGAATTGATCGACGCTGATGCGGGTGGCCCGGTTCCGTCGCCGGGTCGCGCGGAGCGGCCTCTCCGGGGCCTTCTGCCTGGTCACCTGGGGTCGGTGGGTGTGCCGGACGGCCTTGTCCGCGTGGGTATGTGTGGATGTGCGGACAAGGCCGCGTCGGTATGTGCGGAGAAGACTGTTCCGTTTCGCGTGCGGCGCGGCGGCTGTGGTGTCAGAGGGTGACGGTGCCGTGGGCCTGGGAGGTTCGCAGGGTGGGGATGCCCTGGTATGTGGCTTCGAAGCCGTTGAGGAGTGTGTTCACCGGGATGGTCACGCCGGGGGCCGAGTTGCAGGTGGCGTAGCCGTTTCCGTCGGTGCGGGCGGTGCACAGGGCGGCGCCGCGGGTCGTGGTGAAGGTGATGGTGGCACCGCCGAGCGGGCGGCCGTCCTGCCATGTCAGGCGGGCGTTGAGGCCCATGACCTGGAGCGGTACGAGGTTGAGGCGGGCGGTGCCGGCCGCCGTGCGCGTCTCGTACGGCTGGACGGCGCCGAGGCCGCCACACGCCTGGAGCCTGGGGTTCCAGACGAGGTCGTTCGGACAGGCGGCGACGCTCGCGGTGCCGTTGGCGCAGTTGACGACCTTGTGGGCGTCGTCCGGGTACGGGAGGCGGGCCGTTCCCTGGGCCGGGCAGCCATAGACGGTGTCGGCCACGGCGGCCGGAGCGGCCGAGGCGGGAGCGGCGACGGCTGCCCCCGCGGACAGCATCGCCGGAACGGATGCGAACGCGCCGAGCAGGCGCCACAACACGCGCTTGGACACGGAGAGTTCCCCTCAAAGTGACGGTTCGACGTGATGGTGTGGAACGGACGCCCGGCACACTATGCCCGCGCATCACTTCCCCGCCGCCCTTCACCCGCTCCGGCCGAATCCGTGCCCTCTTACCGGCCACACGGCGCCCGGTTCGGTCGATTTCCTGGTCCGTCGACGCTGTTTCGCCTGGTGAGACGGGGTGTGAGGTGTGGTGCTCCGTGGTGCGGATGCGGGATTCGGGTCTGTCGGTGATGCTGAGGAGCACAGGTCCATAAGCAAGGAGGTTGATCATGTCCATGCTTGACAAGCTCAAAGGGCTGATCAAGGGCCACGAGGACACCGCTCGCAAGGGAGTCGACAAGGCGGGCGACGCGTTCGACCAGAAGACCCAGGGCAAGTACAGCGGCCAGGTCGACAGCGCCCAGCAGAAGCTCAACGACCAGCTGGGATCGGGGGACGACGACCGGCGGTCCGGTTCCTGACGGCGCGCGTCGGTTTCCTCGCGGCTCGCGTCGGTCGCGGCGGGTCGGTGCCGGTGGCGGCGCCGGGGGTTCACAGGCGCGTGCGTACGTACCGCACGCCGTCACCGCCCCCGGTGCGCCCTCCCGAAGCGGTGGAGCGCCGGTCTAGCGTCGGCCGGAGGAGGAAGCCATGGCCTGGCGTGACTTCTGGGGCTTGTGCCGGTCTCGCGGGCCGGTGGGGTGGGCGTCGGCGTTCGTCGTCGGCGGCATGTGGTGGTGGGCTGCGCTCCGCCTGCTCGTGGAGCCGGGCCGGGTCGGTTTCGTCGAAGGGACCGTCGTCGCCGGGGGCTGGGGATTGAGCCTGTTGCCGGTGCACTGCGTGCCGTGGTCGAAGAAGGACGACGGCAGGAGGCGCAAGGACCCTAAGGATCGTAAGGGCCGTCGGCGGCACACGGGTTGTGACGGAACGCCGCCGGCCGAGGGCGTGCGGGCGGCCGCCGCGCCGTTCGAGGACGTCGGAAGCGGTGCGCCCGAGGTCGTCGGAAGCAGCAGGCCCGAGGAAGCCGGAAGCGGCGCGGCCGAGGTCGTCGGATGCAGCAGGCCCGAGGACGTCGGAAGCGGCGCGGCCGAGGTCGTCGGCGAGGTCACCAAGGCATATGGACGCCGCCGTTGGGGCGGAGGAGCTGGCCGGTCGTGAAGGCCGAGGCGTCCGACGCCAGGTGCAGTACGGCATGTGCGACGTCCTCCGCCTCGCCCACGCGGCCGAGCGGGGAGAGCCGCGCCATCCTCTGCTGCCCGGACCCCTGGGCGTCGTCGACGTGCCGGTCCGTCATGGGCGTACGGATCCAGCCCGGCGCGACGGCGTTGACGCGGATGTCGTGCCGGCCGACCTCCGTGGCCAGGGTCTTCGTGAGCTGGTAGACGGCGGCCTTGGCGACGCCGTAGCAGAGCAGTTCGGGGGCTCCCGTGTCGATCACCCCGGAGGTCATGGTGACGATGCTGCCCCCGTTCCCCTGGGCGATCATCGCGCGTGCCGCCTCCTGGCAGCCGTACAGCACGCCCTTGAAATTGACGGCGAGCACCCGGTCGAGGTCGGCGTCGGAGGTGTCCAGGACCGTGCTGCGGTGCATGACGCCCGCGATGGTGGCCATGATGTCGAGGCGGCCGTCGGCTCGTACGGATTCCTCCACGACCGCGGCTACTTGGGTCCGGTCGCTGACGTCGAGCGCATGGGAGCGGGCCCTGCCGCCGCTCTTGCGGCTCTCTTCGGCGGTCTGCTCGGCGCCTTGAGCGTCGAGGTCCGCGCAGTGGACCGAGGCCCCGGCCTCGGCCAGCAGGAGCGCCGTGGCGCGGCCGATTCCGCTGGCGGCGCCGGTGATCAGGGCGGTGCGTCCGGTGAGGTCGTACGCCGTGAGTGGCATGCCGGGACCGTACGACCGTATCTGACGGCCCGTCAACTAGTCGGCGGGCTCCGGCTGGCAGTGCGGGCACCAGTAGGTGAGGCGCTCCTGGCCGCCGCTGCCCTGGTCCGCGACGCGGACGGGGGTCGCGCATCGCAGGCACGGCCGCCCGGCCCGCCCGTACACCCAGAGGCGGCGGTCCGGGTGCGGATCGGCGGTGGTGACCCGGGAAGGGCGGGACTTGTTGACGTCGAGTAGTTTCCTCGCGAGCGCCGGAAGGCGCTCGGGGGCCGGGAGCCGGCCCATCGGCAGCCACGGGGAGACGCGCAGCAGGAAGCACAACTCCGACTTGTACACATTGCCGATGCCGGCCAGGTTGCGCTGGTCCAGCATCGCCTCGCCGACGGCGCGGGCCGGATCGGCGAGCAGCCTGCGCAGGGCCTCCTCAGGGTCCCAGTCGGGGCCGAGCAGGTCGGGGCCCAGATGGCCGACCGCCTTCGGTTCGTCGGCGGTGCGCAGCAGGTCGAGGACGGGGAGGCGGTAGCCGACGGCGGTGCGGTCGGCGGCGCCGAGGATGGCGCGGATCTGGTGCTCGGGTCCGCCGCGCCACCGGTCGCCGGGGGCGTAGATCTGCCAGGAGCCCTCCATGCGCAGGTGGGAGTGGAGGGTGAGACCGCCTTCGACGCGCGTCAGCAGGTGCTTGCCGCGCGCCGTCACATCGGTGACGAGGCGGCCCGTGAGGTCGGAGGTCGCCAGGCGGGGCACGCGCAGGTCGCAGCGGACCAGGCGGTGACCGGCGAGGGCCTGATGCAGGCGGTGTGCGGAACGCCAGACGGTGTCTCCTTCGGGCATACGGACCATGATGCCGCGCGGCGGGGCTCCGCGCGGGCCGCCGCGTTCGGCCGAGCGCCGTCCCGGAAGGCGCTCGGCCGCAGGCTCCGGGGCACGCCGAGGGCGCCCCGAAGGAGAACCCGTGCACCCGTTCCGAGGCCCCTGCTCACGGTGCGCGCAGGCGCCACCCCCGCGGTGTGGCGTGGAAGCCCGCGGCCTCCAGTGCGCTGCCCATGGGGGAGGAGAGCGCGGCGGAGCCGTTGATCCGCTCGACCGTGACCGTGCCCAGGGCTCCCGCGCGCGCCGCCTGGGCCAGGGCCTGCGTCGCCGCCCGGAGCCGGGGCTCGTCCCCGGACCCGTCGCCCTGGGACTCGTCCGGCGGCCAGGCCAGGAGGGTCTTGCCGCCGCGCTCCATATAGAGAACCAGGTCGCCGTCGAGGAGGACCACCAGGGAGCCCGCCTTGCGGCCCGGTTTGTGGGTCACGCCCGAGGGCGGGTCCGGCCAGGGCAGGGCGGCGCCGTAGGCGTTGGCGGGGTCCGCCGCCGCCAGCACCACGGCGCGCCTGCTGTCCTTCGCGCCCGGCCCGTCGCCGGCGATGGCACGGTCGCGGGCGTTGCCCACCGCGCGCAGCCGGTCGACCGCGCCCTCCATGGCGAACTGGGCCGCGCCCAGCCCCTCGACCACATAGCCGCGGCGGGCCTGGCCGCTCTCCTCGAAGACGGACAGCACGCGGTACGCGGCGGAGAAGCCGCCCTCGACGCCCTCCGCGGCCACCGCGCCGCGCGTCACGACGCCGTGCCGGTCGAGGAGCGTACGGGCCAGGGCGTGGGCGCGGTGGGTGGGTTCGCTCTCCGGGGCGGGGAGCAGCGACCAGCGGCCCGCGACGGTCGGCGGCCCGCCGCGCGACGCGGTCGGCCGCAGGCCCGCGCCCGAGCGGCCGGTGAGCCCGCCGTACCGGCCGCGCGGGACCGCGCGTTTCGCGCGGTGCGCCGTGGAGCCGGCGGTACGGCCGGAGCCGAGGAGGGAGCGCAGCGGCGCGAGGGTGTCGTTGGTGAGCCGCCCGGACCAGGCCAGGTCCCAGACGGCGTCGGCCAGTTGGGCGTCCGCCGCCTCCGGGTGCGACGCGCGGACCTGGTCGGAGATCTGACGGAAGAACAGCCCGTAGCCCCCGGCCAGGGCGTCCAGGACAGACTGGTGGAGCGGGGAGAGCTCCAGCGGGTGCGGGGCGGGGAGCAGCAGGGGCGCGGCGTCGGCCACGTACAGGGAGATCCAGCCGTCCTTGCCGGGGAGCGCTCCGGCGCCGGCCCAGACGACCTCGCCGGAGGCCGTGAGCTCGTCGAGCATGGCGGGGCCGTAGTCGGTGACGCGGCCGGGCAGCACCAGCTTCTCCAGGGCGGAGGCCGGGATCGGGGCGCCCTGCAACTGCTCGACGGCGCGCACCAGTCCGTCGACGCCGCGCAGGCTGTGCGTGCCGATGTGCTGCCACTGGGGGAGGAACGCGGCCAGGGCCGGCGGCGCCACCGGCTCCAGCTCGTGGCGCAGCGCCGCCAGGGAGCGGCGGCGCAGCCGCCGCAGCACCGTGGCCTCGCACCACTCCTGGCCGATGCCCGAGGGGTGGAACTCCCCCTGCACGACGCGGCCGCTCGCGGCGAGCCGGTGCAGCGCCCCGTCCGTCACGGCCGTGCCGAGGCCGAAGCGCCCGGCGGCCTGCGCCGAGGTGAACGGGCCGTGGGTGCGGGCGAAGCGGGCGAGGAGGTCGCCGAGCGGGTCCTTGACGGGTTCGGTGAACGCCTCGGGCACCCCGACCGGCAGCGCTGTGCCGAGGGCGTCGCGCAGCCGCCCCGCGTCCTCGACGGCCGCCCAGTGGTCCTGCCCCGCGATACGGACGCGGATGGCGCGGCGGGCGTCGGCGAGGGCGGCCGCCCATTGCGGGTCCGCGCCGCGCTCGGCCAGCTCGGCGTCGGTGAGCGGCCCGAGGAGTCGCAGCAGGTCGGCGACGCCTTCGGCGTCCTTGGGGCGGCGGTCCTCCGTGCGCCACTGCAGCTCGCTTTCCAGCTCGGTGAGCACGTCGGCGTCGAGCAGCTCGCGCAGCTCCGCCTGGCCGAGCAGCTCGGCCAGGAGACGGGAGTCGAGGGACAGGGCGGCGGCGCGCCGCTCGGCCAGCGGGGAGTCGCCCTCGTAGAGGAACTGGGCGACGTAGCCGAACAGCAGCGAGCGCGCGAAGGGGGACGGCTCGGGCGTGGTGACCTCGACGAGCCGGACCCGGCGGGCCTCGATGTCCCCCATCAGCTCGGTCAGGCCGGGCACGTCGAAGACGTCCTGCAGGCACTCGCGGACCGCTTCGAGGACGATCGGGAACGACCCGAACTCGCTCGCCACCTGGAGGAGCTGGGCGGCGCGCTGCCGCTGCTGCCACAACGGGGTGCGCTTGCCCGGTGAGCGGCGCGGCAGCAGCAGCGCCCGCGCGGCGCACTCACGGAACCGGGAGGCGAACAGCGCGGAGCCGCCGACCTGGTCCGTGACGACCTGCCCGATCTCGCCCTTGTCGAAGGCGACGTCGGCCGCGCCGACCGGCGACTGCTCGGGGTCGGACTCCGCGCCCCGCGCCCCCGGATCGGCGTCGAGGAGGTCGAGCCCCATCAGGTCCGCGTCGGGCAGCCGCAGCACGATCCCGTCGTCCGCGTGCATCACCTGGGCGTCCATGCCGTACCGCTCGGTGAGCTTGGCGCCCAGGGCCAGCGCCCACGGAGCGTGCACCTGCGCGCCGAAGGGGGAGTGGACGACCACCCGCCAGTCGCCGAGCTCGTCCCGGAAGCGCTCCACGACGATCGTGCGGTCGTCCGGGACGTGTCCGCAGGCGCGGCGCTGCTCGTCCAGGTAGGCCAGGACGTTGTCCGCGGCCCAGGCGTCGAGGCCGGCCGACAGGAGCCGCTCCCGCGACTCCTCGGGCGCGCGGCCGCCGATCTCGCGGAGGAACGCCCCCAGGGCGCGGCCGAGCTCCAGGGGGCGGCCCAGCTGGTCGCCCTTCCAGAACGGGAGGCGGCCCGGCACACCGGGCGCGGGGGAGACCAGGACCCGGTCGCGGGTGATGTCCTCGATCCGCCACGAGGTCGTGCCGAGCGTGAACACATCGCCCGCGCGCGACTCGTAGACCATCTCCTCGTCGAGCTCGCCGACCCGGCCGCCGCCCTTCTTGGGGTCCGCCCCGGCCAGGAAGACGCCGAAGAGGCCGCGGTCCGGGATGGTGCCGCCGGAGGTGACGGCGAGCCGCTGCGCGCCCGGGCGGCCCGTGACCGTACCCGCGACGCGGTCCCACACCAGGCGGGGGCGCAGCTCCGCGAAGGCGTCGGAGGGGTAGCGCCCGGCGAGCATGTCGAGCACCGAGGTGTAGGCGGACTCGGGGAGCGAGGCGAACGGCGCCGCGCGCCGCACCAGGGCCAGCAGCTCGTCCACGTCCCAGCTGTCGAGGGCCACCATGGCGACGATCTGCTGGGCGAGTACGTCCAGGGGGTTGGCCGGCACCCGCAGCGACTCGATGGCCCCCTCGCGCATCCGCTCGGTCACCACGGCGGCCTGCACCAGGTCGCCCCGGTACTTCGGGAAGACGACGCCGGTCGACACGGCGCCCACCTGGTGCCCGGCGCGGCCCACCCGCTGGAGCCCGGAGGCGACGGACGGCGGGGACTCGACCTGGACGACGAGGTCCACCGCGCCCATGTCGATGCCCAGTTCGAGACTGGACGTGGCCACGACGGCGGGCAGCCGGCCCGCCTTCAGATCCTCCTCGACCACGGCACGCTGCTCCTTGGACACCGAGCCGTGGTGCGCGCGGGCCAGCACGGGCGGCGCCCCCCTGGCCGCGCCCGACTCGGCCATCAGCTCGGCCGGGGAGTGGTGCTCGGGCAGCGGCTCGCCGGTGGCGCGCTCGTACGCGATCTCGTTGAGGCGGTTGCACAGCCGCTCCGCGAGACGGCGGGAGTTGGCGAAGACGATCGTCGAGCGGTGCGCCTGGACGAGGTCGGCGATCCGCTCCTCGACATGCGGCCAGATCGAGGGCTTGTCGCCGTCCCCCGCGTCCTCCGAGCCCCTGGCCGGCGCGCCGCTCAGCTCCCCCAGGTCCTCCACCGGGACGACCACCGAGAGGTCGAACTCCTTGCCGGACGGCGGCTGGACGATCTCCACCCTGCGCTGCGGCGACAGATAGCGCGCCACCTCGTCCACGGGGCGCACCGTGGCCGACAGCCCGATGCGACGGGCCGGCCGCTCCAGGAGCGCGTCGAGCCGCTCCAGGGACAGCGCGAGGTGCGCGCCGCGCTTGGTCCCGGCGACGGCGTGCACCTCGTCGAGGATGACCGTCTCCACCCCGGCGAGGGCCTCCCGCGCCGACGAGGTGAGCATCAGGAACAGCGACTCGGGGGTGGTGATCAGGATGTCCGGCGGCCGGTTGGCGATGGAGCGCCGCTCGGCGGCCGGGGTGTCCCCGGAGCGGATGCCCACCCTGATCTCAGGCTCGGGCAGCCCCAGCCGTACGGACTCCTGGCGGATGCCGGTGAGCGGGCTGCGCAGATTCCGCTCCACGTCCACCGCGAGGGCCTTGAGCGGCGACACGTACAGCACCCGGCAGCGCTTCTTCGGCTCGGCGGGCGGCGGCGTGGCGGCCAGCGCGTCCAGCGAGGCGAGGAACGCGGCGAGGGTCTTGCCGGAGCCGGTCGGGGCGACCACCAGCACGTCCGATCCCTCGCCGAGCGCGCGCCAGGCCCCGGCCTGCGCGGTCGTGGGCGCGGTGAAGGCCCCCTCGAACCACGCACGGGTCGCGGGGGAGAACGCTGCGAGGGCCGAAGCCTGGTCGTCCGCCATGACCCCATCGTGCACCGCCCCACTGACAATGAGCTGTTGGACAGGAGATCCGCAGGTCAGAGGCGGGGTCGGCCCGGTCGGCGAGTGCCGGCGGGGTCGGCGCACAATGATGGGCGAGGACGGGGGAGCGAGGCGATGACAGGGAACACGGAGTGGGCCAGGCACTGGCATTTCACGGGGCTGCCCGGCCTCGACCTGCTGCGCGCCCGCTATGTCCGGCACGCCTTTCCGCGCCACGCCCACGACGGCTTCACCTTCGGCGCGATCACGTCCGGCATCGAGGAGATCGGGCTGCGGGGCGGGACCGCGCGGGTGGGCTCCGGCGGCGTCATCATGATCAACCCCGAGGTCGCGCACACCGCCCGCGCCGGAACGCCCGACGGCTGGGCCTACGCCACGCTCTACCCCGCCGCGCACGTGATCCGGGAGGTCGCCGCCGAGCTGGGCACGATCCGCGGCACGCCGGGGTTCGCCGAGACCGTGGCCGACGACTCGCGGGCCGTCCACCTGATCCACGCCGTGCACCGGGCGGCCGAGGAGGGCAACGCGCTCGCCGCCGACAGCCTGCTGCGCGTCGTCCTCGCCCATCTGCTGCGCCTGCACGGCGGCCCGCTCCCGGCCCGCGCGCCCCGCACGGCGGGGGCGCGCAACGCCCTCCTGGCCCGCGCGGCCCTGGAAGAGCGGATAGCCGACCCGCCGTCCCTGGCGGCGCTGGCGGCCGAACTGGACACCAGCCCCTTCGCCCTGCTGCGCGCGTTCCGCGACGCCTACGGGATGCCCCCGCACGCCTGGCTCACCAACGCCCGGGTGCGCCGGGCCCGCCGGCTCCTGGAGGCCGGGCGCGCCCCCGCCGAGACGGCCGTCGCCGTCGGCTTCACCGATCAGCCGCACCTCAACCGGCACTTCACCCGGATCGTCGGCGTACCGCCCGGCGCGTACCGGCGCGAGCGCGCCGCCATCCGCGCCCTCGCCCCTCCGCCGGCTCCTCCCGCGCCCCGGTGATCAGCGCGCCGGGCCGCGCGGGCAGCGCCGCCGTCAGCCCCGTCCCGCTCGGGCCAGGGCGTTCTCGGCCTGTTCGGCCAAGGCGGCGACGAGATCGGCAGCGGGCGGCCGGTCGGTGATGAGATCGACGGCCTCGCCCGCCCACACCGGGAACGGCGGCACGTCGCCGCGCGCCACGTCGCTCTGATAGTCCCGCAGCGCCTGGGCGTCCGCGGCGAGCTCGGCCTCCCGGCCCCGCCACTGGTCGAGGTAGCGATGGCCCAGGGTGCGCGCGGTGTACCGGGAGGGCCACCGGGAGCCGCGGGCGATGTCCAGCACGCGGCTGCGCTCGGTCTCCTCCGCGCGCCCCTCGACGATCGCGGCCGCGGTCAGGGGATCGACCAAGGCTTCGGCCGTGGCCTGGAAGCGGGTGCCGATGACGGCTCCGGCGGCGCCCAGCGCGAGGGCGGCCGCCACGCCGCGGCCGTCGGCGATCCCGCCTGCCGCCAGTACCGGGACCGGCCCCGCCAGGTCCACCACGACCGGTACGAACGGGAGGGTCGACCGGCCCCGTTCGGCCCCGTGCCCGCCGCTCTCGGTGCCCTGCGCCACGATCACGTCGGCGCCCAGGTCCACCGCCTGCCGGGCCTCCTCCAGATCCGTGACCTGGAGGATGAGTTTCGCCCCCGCCCGGCGGACGCGCTCGGCGAACGGGCTCGGGTCCCCGAAGGACAGCATCACCGCCCTGGGGCGGTGCTCCAGCGCCCGTTCCACCGCGGCGACATCGACCGCCCACGTCAGAAAGCCGATGCCCCATGGGCTGTCCGTGCCCGATGCGATGAGGGGCAGCTCGCGGGCCAGCCAGTCCGGGGACCCGGCTTCGGCGCCGAGCAGCCCGAGCCCGCCGCCGCGCGAGACGGCCGCCGTCAGCGCGCCGCCGGCCGATCTGCCCATGGGCGCGAGCGCGATGGGATGCCGCACACCGAACAACTTCGTAAACGCAGTCGCCAACGCCATGGCCGTCATCATCACACCCGTGGGCGCGCGAAAACGACCATGCCTCTCCATGGGCGCGCGCACTGTCGGACGCCTCGGCCCGGCCGGGAAGGCGCGCCCCGAGGAGGCGCAAGAACGTACAAGACCGGGTCAGGCGCCCGCCCCTAGCGTTCGGGTGTGGCAAAACGAACGACAGGCGCTGACGAGACGGCGGGTCCCATGACGAGGGTCCGGGCAGAGCGGGAACCGCGTCCCCCGGAGCCGGAGCCTTCTACGGAACCGGCCGCCCCTCCCGAGCCGGGGGCGCGCGAGGACCGGGCGGTCGTACGGGACGCCCTGGGTGTCGGGGTGGCCGTCGGCCTCTCCGGCTTCGCCTTCGGGGTGACCGCGGCCGGCGCCGGGCTCAGCCTTCCGCAGACCTGCGCGCTGAGCCTCTTCGTCTTCACCGGGGCCTCGCAGTTCGCCCTCGTGGGGGCGCTCGCGGCGGGCGGCAACCCGCTGACCGCCGCGGCGGGCGCGTTCTTCCTGGGCGTCCGCAACGCGTTCTACGGGCTGCGGCTCTCGCAGGTGCTGCGGCTGCCGCGCGCCGTACGGCCCTTCGCCGCCCAGCTCGTCATCGACGAGACCTCGCTCGTGGCGTTCGCGCAGCCGGACCGGCGCAGCGCCCGTATCGGCTTCACCGTCACCGGCCTGTCCCTGTACGCGCTGTGGAACCTCTCCACGCTCGCCGGGGCCGCCGGGGCCGCCGCGCTCGGCGACACCGACGCCTGGGGCCTGGACGCGGCCGGCCCGGCCGTTTTTCTCGCCCTGCTCGCCCCGCTGCTCACCAGCGCTGTCGAGCGGGCCACGGCGGCCCTGGCCGTCCTGCTCGTGCTCGGGTGCACCCCGCTGCTGCCCGCGGGGGTGCCCGTGCTGGCAGCCGGGCTCGCCGGGCCCGTCGTGCTCGCCCTCAAGGGACGCGCGATGCGGACGGCGCGCACTCCGGAGAGGGGCGGTAGCGCCCGTGACGCCTACAGGGACGCGCCCCACGCCCGTACGGACGCGCCCGACACCCGTACGGACGCCCGTAAGAGCACCGAAGTCTCCCGCGACGTCCCCGAGGAGGGCGGCAGCCAGTGAACGTATGGATCGCCATCGGAGCCACCGCCGTCGGCTGCTATCTCGTCAAGCTGCTCGGCCTGTCCGTACCGGCCGGGGTGCTGGACCGCCCCCTCGTCAAACGCCTCGCCGCGCTGGTCCCCGTAGCGCTGCTGGCCGCCCTCACCGCGCAGCAGACCCTGAGCACAGGGGCCGAACTCGTCGTCGACGCCCGCGCGGCGGGACTCGGGGCGGCGGCCGTCGCACTCCTGCTGCGCGCCCCGTTCCTGCTGGTGATCGCCGTCGCCGTGATCGTCACCGCGGGCGTACGCGCACTCGGCGGCTGACGCGCACTCCGCCGGAGAGGCAGCCGGACAGCCCCGAGCCGAAAACAGCGCCCCCGGGGCCCCGGTGCGGCCTACAGGGGACGCCCGTACGCCCGCAGGGTCAGCAGCGCCTCGATGGTCACCATGGGGCGGCACTCCAGGGCGGTGCCCGGTGCCCACTGGCGCCAGTTGACCGGCCAGCCGCCGTCCTGCTCCTGCGACCCGGCGAGGAAGTCCAGCGACCGGTCCATCTCGGCGTCGGAGAACCAGTGACGGGCCAGGGAACCGGGGGAGCGGGCGTAGTCGTACGGGAAGTGGTGCTCACCCGGCGCGTACCCCTCGGGCAGCGGGTGGTCCGCCGCCCGCTCCGGTTCCAGCACGGCCAGCTGCTGCTCGTGCACCAGCCCGCCGAGGCGCTGGGCCGCCGCCTGCGCGCGCGTACGGTCCGGGGCGCCGTCCAGGAAGGCGACGGCCGCCAGCACTTCGTAGGGGTGCGTCCGCGTCAGCGACTCGACCGCGGCCCAGCAGTAGTCGGTGGCCCGGAACAGCCACGCGTGCCACACCTCGTTGCGGTGCAGCAGCCCCACCACCGGGCCGGTCGTCAGCAGCTCGCTCGGCGGGTCGTCCACCACCGGCATCCAGGGGGCCGCCGGATAGCCGCGCAGCGAGGGGTGGAGCGCGGGCAGTGCGCCGTCCGGGGTCGAGATGCCGGTCAGATAGCGGCAGACGCGCTCCACCCGCTGCCCGCCGCAGCGCCCGATGCCGTCCAGGACGCGCAGCGCGTGCGCGACGTGCAATGGCTGGCTCACCGGGCCCCGCAGATCGGGCTCCAGGGCGTAGCCGTAGCCCCCGTCCTCCCCCAGGTAGGCGGTGAGCGCGGTCTCGACGGCATCGGCGCCGCGGTCGCTGTCGTCGAGGAAGTGATAGGCGAATCGGCGTTGCTCGAGCACGCGGGCGGTCAGCCAGACGAAGTGCTCGGCGCGGTCTGCGGGTGATGCTCCGGAACGGGCCATGGTCAGACCGTAGGGCGGAAAACGTCGGCGGTCAGCGGCTCATGGCGGGCTGCACCCGCAGGGCGGGGGCCGGGCGCACGCGGTTGACGACCGGCGGTTTCCCGAGCTCCGCCGGGGTCCGCTCACCGGCCCGCCGCGCGGCCCCGCGGTTCCTCAGCGGGCCGTGCGCGCCGCGCCCAGGGCGGCGGTGGTGGCCCGCGCGAGACCTTCCAGATAGCCCGCGGGAAGGGGCGAGCGCACCATGACCAGGCGCCAGTAGAGGGGGCCGCAGGCCAAATCGAGGGCGAGGTCGACGCTGGTGTCGGCGGACAGCTCGCCGCGGGCCACCGCGTGCTGGACGATCGTTTCCGCTATGCCGCGCTGGGAGTCGCGCACGGCCGTCTGCAGCGCCTGGGCGATGTCCGGGTTGCGGGCCGCCTCGGCGAGCAGGTCGGGGAGGATCTGGGCGGCCATAGGGTGCTGGAGCAGCCGCGCGGTCACCTTCAGCAGCGCCTGTACGTCCCCCAGCAGGCTGCCCGTGTCCGGCGTCGGCATGCCCTGGACGGCGAGGGCGGAGACCACGTCGAGGACGATGGGCAGCTTCGAGCGCCAGCGGCGGTACACGGCGGCCTTGCCCACCCCGGCCCGGCGGGCGATGCGCTCGATCGACATGCGCCCGTACCCCACGGTGGCCAGCTCTTCGAAGACGGCGGCGCGGATCGCCTCGGTGACGTCCTCGCGGAACGCGGCGGCCCCCGCTGGGGCGCGACGCGGCTTTTGGGACTCCTTATCCATGCACTGAGCCTAACTCGGCGATGGAACGCTTGTGTTCCATCGTCTCCTCCTCTAGCGTTGACGACACGACGGAACGCATCCGTTCCGACGTGATGTCATCTGCCCTCACACCGCCCTGGGCCGCGTGTCGCGCCCCGGCTGCCTTGAGGTGTGCCCCCCTACCGAAAGTTCCCAGGTGACCGAGTTCCCTACGTCCTCGACCGCCGTCCTCGAACGGTCCGATGCCGCACCCCTTTCCCCGGCGGAACTCGCCGCCGCGCACGGTCTCTCGGTGAGTGGTGCCCGGCCGGGGTTGGCGGAGTATGTGCGGCAGTTGTGGGATCGGCGGCATTTTATTGTTGCTTTTTCCCGGGCG
>NZ_JBFAIS010000049.1:0-37074 GCF_040654795.1 Streptomyces sp. NPDC050617
GACAACACCAAGCCCGCCTCAGCCACTACAAACAACGCGGCCACACACCACCAGAAGCTGCCCAACCATCAGGCCAAAGACCATTGCAGTACTAGCCGTCGGCACGGACGAGGGTGAGGTCCACGGCGGCGCCGGCGCTGCGCGGCGCGATCTCCGGCGGAGACATGATGCGGCTGGCGTCCGCTCGTAACCGCGGCGGGCGGCCGGTAGCCCTCGACGTACAGCAGTCGCAGCCCGGCCGGCAGGCGTGACTGTACGGCCAGGAGGCGTCTAGGACGCCTCGCCACAGGTGCGCGATGGCACCGGGTCCAGTGCTCGCCGCAATCCGTCGCAGGAAGGGCGGCCACGCTGAGGTCGGACATCAAGATGACGTTCAAGTCGGTCTCGTTCCCGGGTGGATGGCTTGGCAGTCGGAGCTCCTACGCGGTCTCGCCGTCGCAGGGGCTGCGGGCATCCGTGTCCACCAGGGTAGCCATGCCCGGGGAAGGGGCACATCGGCTACGACCGGCCGCTCAGGGCCTGAGCGCCTACGGCTTGACCAGCACCTTCAACGCCGTACGCGTGTCCATCGCCTTGTAGCCGTCCGGGACCTCGTTGAGGCCGACGGTCATGTCGAAGACCGGGGACGGGTCGATGGTGCCGTCAAGGACGTCCGGGAGCAGCTCCGGAATGTACTTGCGGACAGGGGCAACGCCGCCGCGCAGGGCGATGTTGCGGTAGAACATCACGCCGAGGTCGAGACCCATGTCGCTGCCGTGCGGAACGCCGACGAAACCGATCGCGCCGCCGTCGCGGGTGATGTTCACGGCCGTGCTCATCGACTGCTCGGTGCCCACTGCCTCCACGACACAGCGCGTGCCCTGCCCCTTGGTCAGTGCCCGTACTGCCTCCACAGCCTCCTCGCCGCGCTCTGCGACCACGTCGGTGGCGCCGAAGCGCTTCGCGATGTCCGTACGCACTTGGTGACGGCCGAGCGCGATGATCCGCTCGGCGCCGAGCCGCTTGGCGGCGAGCACCGCGCACAGACCGACGGCGCCGTCACCGACCACGGCGACGGTGGAGCCCTCGCGTACGCCGGCGCCGAGCACAGCGTGGTGCCCGGTGCCCAGCACATCCGAGAGGGTGAGGAGTGCGGTGAGCAGGTGGTCGTCGGAGGCGACGTCGGCGGGCAGCCGCACCAGAGTGCCGTCGGCGTGCGGCACGCGCACAGCATCGCCTTGGCCGCCGTCGTGTCCGACCGCTCCCCAGAAATCGCCGTGGTCACAGGACGTGGTCAGCCCCTCGGTGCAGTAGTCGCAGACGCCGTCGGACCACATGAAGGGGGCGACGACCAGATCCCCGACCTTGATCCCTTGCACGTCGGCCCCGGTCTCCTCGACTATGCCGAGGAACTCGTGCCCGATGCGTTGCCCCTTCTGTCGTACCGCCTCGCCGCGGTACGCCCACAGGTCGCTGCCGCAGATGCAGGCCCGCAGCACACGGACCACGGCATCGGTGGGCTTCTGGATCCGGGGGTCAGGCACCACCTCCACACGCATGTCGTAGGGGGCGTGGATGGTGGTGGCGCGCATGGCGGTTTTTCCTTCTGCTCTACAGGGTGCTGCGGGCGCGGAAAGTCAGGCGGCCGCGAATCTCCGTATGTTGTGCCGACGCCTTCTGCGCGTCGATTGTGCCCCTGACTAGTAGCCTACGTCACCTGTCTTTTGACAGGGCCAGGAGTTCCGGGAACAGGCGACCATCTGAAGCGAGCTCGTCGAAGTTGCCTTTCTCGGCGATCCAACCATCGACCGGCACGATGATGGGTCGGCGACTCACGTCACCCTAAACTCGCAAGTACGTGGCGTGACTTGGACCACGCCACCCATCCACTACACTCGCTCCTCCCGCACCACATCCAGTATGCCCACGTTCTTTCGGCGTCATGGAACTCGTCGATACTGCCGCCACCCGTGGCAGAGCGCCGTCGGCGCACGGTGGCACACCCGCTTCACGAAAATCTTGCCGGGCCACAGAACTCAGTACGCGGACATCTGGGCGGACGCGGTTCCCGACGAGGCTTGCTACCCGTGAGGAACCGAGAAGTTCGAGACTGCGGTCGCGTTCTCGCTCACCGGCGACGGTTTGGTCCGCTGTGTGACCGTATGGCGATGCCGGAAGGACGGTGTCGTGGAGGTATGTGAAAGTATACCGACTGGAGAATCGGCTGCGATCCGAGAGGTCATCTCGTGCCGCGCGCCACTGACAGCTCAACCGCCCCTTCGTTGAACGCTGTTGGTCCAGCAAGGGCTTCACGCGCATCATCCCTCTCGGCGGTGCATCGCTGAGCAGGTCAGGAGGTCGCTGCGCGGAGAGACGCAGGATGCATCCGGCAGTTGGGGCTCGGGTCGGAGAGAGGGAGGCCGCCGACAGGCGTGGCAGCAGGGCAAATGGTCGCCTTGAGAGGCGACCTGAGTAGTGCAGTCCTGAGCTCAGTCGGCAGAGGACCTCTGGGAGCTCACCTCCCCCGCGAGGCAAATTGTTAGAGAGTGCACAAAACGCCCAGAGAGACCGTTCTGCGGGGTGAGGTTCCTCGTCCCGTGACTGACGCTGGGAATTCCGCTCCGGAGCTGCGATGTCGCCATCGGATCATTTTCTTTGAGAGCGACTGAATCACCTGCGATCTTGTTGCGCAGGTCAGTGCAGTCCATTTAGTGTGTAAAAAACTTTGGTTAGGCAAGGGGGGTCATGAAAGAGCATTGGTGCCGCGTCCTGGTTGCCGGCCACGCGGCGTTCTTCTCCACCCACGAACGGGCCGGGGTGCCCTCGCAGCGGCTCGTGTGGAACAAGGCCATGTCGTGCGGCATGGCCGCCGGCCCGCTCACCGCTGCCCGCCTGGGCGTCACGGCGGTTGACGTCGGAGTGCCGGGTCTACCCATGCATTCGGCCCGCGAACTTGTCGGCGCCCGTGATTCGGGCCATCTGGCGCGCGCTGGGCGCGTTTGTGACGGCCGGGTGAGGGTGTGAGCGCCAAGACCTTCACGCTCAAGGGCGCCGCATCGAAGCAGGCCGCGCTGCGGGTGCTGCTCGTACCGCACGCGGGTGCGGGTGCGGCGAGCGGCACCCGCTTCGCCGCGCACGCCCCCGCCGACTGGCTGGTGGCGACGGCGCGGCTACCCGGCCGCGAATCCCGTGTACGCGAGCGCGCTGACGACCTGGCAGACCTGGTCGCTGACGTCACCGCGACCATGCGCGCCCTGCCCGGCACCGCGCCGCTGCTCGTCGTCGGGGTCTGCTCGGGAGCGATCCTCGCCCTGGAGGCTGTACGGACCCTGCAGCGCGAGGGTGACGGCATGGTCGCCGGGTTCGCGGCGGTGTCCCAGTGGGCGATCGACCGGGCTCCCGACCCTGATCGGCCGCGGCTGCGCGATACCGACGATCCCGCTCAAATCCTGTCCCTTCTAAGGGAGTACGGCGGTGTGCCCGACTCGCTCGCAGCGAACGAGGAGCTGCTGGAGCTGCTGCTACCGCCGATCGTCGGTGACATGCGGGCCGTGGAGGAGTACGCGACGGCCCCCACCCCGCAGCTCGCGTGCCCCCTGCTCACTGTGTTCGGGGACGAGGACCCCCACTGCCCCGAGGAACGGACCGAGAGCTGGGAGCTGTTCGCAGAGCACAGCCGCACGGTGCGGGTGCCCGGGGGCCACATGCTCTTCACGGAGAGCCCGGCGCTCCTCGTGGACGTCCTCGCGGGAAACCTGGACCACTTCACTCCAACGCAGCGAGAGGCGGCCCGTTCGTGAATGAAGCACACCACCCGTCCGCCGTACATCAGGGCGGCGAAGCACTCCATCGGGTAGACGCTCTGCTGCTCGAGCGCTGGGACCGGACGCCTGGCCTGACCGCACTCATCGCGGGCGAACAGTTGCTCACCACGGGCGAGTTGAGGGAGCGAGTGCTGCGTATCGCCGGGGCCCTGCGCGCGCACGGGGTGGGGCCTGGCGACCGTGTCGTCGTGCATCACGAGCGGTCCGTGGACTTCGTGGTGGCGGTCCTGGGCGTCGCGTTCGCTGGGGGAGCGCACGCGTCGCTCGACCCGAAGGACCCGCAGTCGCGGATCCTCGCCACCGTACGGGACTGCGCGCCGAAGGTCGTCCTCACTAACCCACACCTCAGGGAACGCTTTTCGGCCCTCGAAGGCGTGGCGGTGCTCACCCCGCAGGAGTGCGCGTCCCATGCCCCCGCCCCGCCGACGCACTGCTCACCCGACGACCCCGTGACGCTCATCTACACCTCGGGTTCCACCGGTGCGCCGAAGGCATCGTTGATCAGTCATCGCGCTCTGGTCTCCCGCCTGCACGCACTGCAGGCCACGAACCCCCTGGACGAGCGCGACCGTATGGTCCACCACACGGCCTGCAGTTTCGACATGCACCTCAGCGAGATCTACTGGCCGCTACTTGCGGGCGCCGCAGTCGTCCTCACTGAACCGGATCGGCAGCGCGACGCCGACCATCTGGCCGCCCTGCTGAGGAACCACGCCGTCACCACTATGTACTGTGTGGTCTCCTTGCTCGACCTCTTCCTGCGCGCCCGCCCGTCCATCGAGCGCTATGACGGCCTTCGGCAGGTTTTCACCGGCGGAGAGCCCCTCCCACCGGAACTCGTGACCCGGTTCCACGCCCGCTCGGCCGCGACCCTGACGAACCTGTACGGACCCAGCGAGTGCACCATGTACTGCACGGCCTGGCTGTGCCCACGCGACCCGGATCCGAAGACCGTGCTGATAGGCAACGCGGTCCAGGAGACGTACCTGCAGGTCTGCGACGCCGAGGGTAACCCGGTGCCGGCCGGCGAGCCCGGCGAGCTGTACATCGGAGGTGCCGGACTCGCCCTCGGCTATCTCGGGCAGCAAGACCTCACGGCCGAACGCTTCGTCAGCACACCGCACGGCCGGATGTACCGCTCCGGCGACCTCGTCCGGGTCGCCGGACCCGGCGGGGCCCTCGAGTACCTCGGCCGGGTCGACCGGCAGGTGAAGATCCGCGGCATCCGGATCGAGCCGGGGGAGATCGAGGTAACTGCTCTGCTGCACCCCGAGGTCAGGCAAGCGGCCGTGGTCGCCCACGGGGCCAGCGAACGCAAGGCGTTGGCGGCGTTCATTGTGCGGGAGGCAGGCGCGGGAGAGGATCCGGACCTGGTGCACCGCGTGCGCGAGAGTCTGCGCGTGCGGCTCCCGCAGCACATGATTCCGCGCACGGTCGAGGTACTCGAGGCGATGCCGTTGACCGCCAACGGGAAACTGGACCGGACCGCGTTGGAAAGGCGGGCGACCGCCGCCGCACCCGCACTCGTGACAGGGGTGAGCGCCGATGCTCTGGACCTGCCTGCGGTGGTGAGTGAAGTGTGGCGGAACGTGCTCGGGGTTGACTCGATCGCCCCGGATGACGACTTCTTCGACCTCGGGGGCGACTCCTTCAGAGTCGTGCAGACCGCTGAACATCTGCAGGCGCGCTTGGCGGCGCGAGTCCCGCTGGCGGTGCTGCTCCAGAACCCCACGCTGCGGACCTTCACTGAAGCGCTTCTAAAGCTCCGAGGTCCCAGCTGAGTTGGCACTTGATACAGCCGGATGTGGAAAGTTTTGGTGAACCCTGAGGTGTGAACCGTTGCTGGTCTGCGAATCATGGAACGTTCGCCAAGGCTGCGGATCTTGGCCTGGTCGCGGTTGTGATGCTGACGCCAGCCGTGCGGGTTCTTGCCCCAAATGGCACGCGGACAGTAGGGGCTGCGCCCTGATACACCTTGTCCGCCCAGCATTTGATGTCGTCAGCGGCCACGGTGGCGGAAATGCCGTGTGTCCGGGCCGCGGTCAGGTTGTGCACGGCTCCAGATCGCGCGTCCGTGGTCCGGATCGGACGGCTGGTCGAGCCCGACGTGCAGATTACGCACGCGGCCGCCGCCGGACCCGTGGGCACTGGCCCAACGGAGCGCGGATCGCCCAGTCCTCGCAGCTCATCCGGCGCGATCTCCGTCGCGGCGTCATCCGACCGGTGGCCACTTTGAAGAAGCTCCGTCACTCGCCGTCTCCGCCCGTTGGACGGGGCCCATTCAGGAATGGTCCGATTCGTTGATCCGCCGCACCAGGTCGAGAGCCGACGCCACAGCTTCTGAACCTCCGACAGACAATCCGATCTCGAACTTGCGAACCCCCCGGGATCGCAGGATTTCGATCCTGGACCGCACCTCCGCCTCGGTGCCGGCGATGAGGAATCGGTCGCTCAGGTACTCCCAGACTCCAAGGTCCATCGCGGCCTCGATGTACTCCTGCCTTCGCATAGCCGGCTGGTGTCCGTGCTGTGAGAGGTCATACAGTTCGCCGAGCCTTCTCACTCCCTCCTGGAATTCGGCCGGAATTAGCTTCGAAGAACTATTGAATCTAGCGAAATGATGTGAGAGCGAGGCTACGAGCCAACCGGCGTCGGTCACCGCGTGATCCGAGTCATCGTTGATGCTGATGGCGCCAGCGGTCCAGACGAGGTCGATGCCCTCGGGGTCCCGGTTCGCCCGCTCAGCTCCTCGCCGCACCACACTGAGCACTTCACGGACGACGTCCTCGCTGTGTCCGAGACCGATGAAGATCCCGTCCGCCGTCTCCGCAGCCAGTTCGAGCGATCGCAGCCCGTGAGCCGCCAGATAGACGGGCACGTGCACGCCCAGGCCCCACTTCAATCTCAGATCCGTCTCCTGCCAGCGGGCACGGCCGTCTTGAAGGAGTGCCCGGACACACATCACGTACTCCCTGAGGTGCTGCAACGTCGCTGCGCGCCGCCCCAGGTTGTACACTCCGCTGTCACCCGTGCCCATACCGAGGAACACTCCACCTTGAGCTGTTTCGGCGAGGCTGGCGATTGCTCTCGCGGTCACTACCGGGTGCCGAGTGACCGGATTGGTGACCGCCACCCCGATCGGTACCGTCGAGACGCGCTGCGACAGCGCGCCGAGCGTTGTCCAGCAGTCCGGAACACCGGCCGGCGAGTCCCACACCCCGATCTGAGCGGCGCCGTGTAACTCCGCCCGCTCGGCTGCTGCGACCGCTTCCGCCACGGAACCCGCGCCGATGTTTACTTCGACCTCGATGGGCCGGCTGTCGGCCGTCATGGGCAAACCTCCTTGTGTGTATCAGGGGCCACCAGGCATACGTAGCGCCCACGGTTGCGAACGAGCGGAGCCCCGTCCGCGGCTGATGCCGCCCGGTCGACTCTGGAGACAACGATGTAGTAGTCCCCGGCCCGGTGTCCGTCCGTCACTGTGCACTCCAGCCAGGTCAGCACACTGTGCGGCACGGAATTCCCATCGGCCGAGAGCGTCCAGGCGTCGTCGTCGAACTTGTCCGTGCCACTGCTCGACAGCCGGGCCGATACGTCCTGTTGATCCTCACCGTGGGTGTTGATGCAGATGCGCTCGCCGGTACGCATCCGTGGTCAGGTGCGGTTGGTGGCCGCGATGCAGAAGAGCACCAGCGGTGGATCTAGGGACACTGACGTGAACGAGGAGACGGGCAATCCCGAGTGGTCGACCGACGTCGGGCGTGGTCAGGCTGGAGAGGTCGATGGGAACAGAGCTGACTTCGCCGGCTCGGGCTGGATCGCCCAGCCCCCACTCAAGCGGGTGATTCACCTGTTCTCTCGACATGCTGCCCTTTCGGCCGGACTCGCGGGACGACGATCGTCGTGGCCGGAGAGGCCGGGTCCGATTCAGGAGACCGGTTCGGCCAGGGCCGCCGTCGCGGTGGTCATCACCTGCTCAGGCGACTCGACCAGGTACATGTGACCGCCGGGTGACTCACGGAGACGGAAGTCGCCCGTCGTGGCCTTCCTCCACCCGGCGGCCTGGGACGCACTGACTAGGTGGTCGTCTTTCCCGCGCAGTGCGGTGATGGGGATGCGCAAAGGTTTGACCGACTCCGGCCGATAGTTCGCGTGCATCTCGATATCGGCGCGCAGCGCCACCAGAAGCAGTTCGAGCAGGTCGGGATTGGCTAGCGCCTCATGCTGGTAGCCAGTGAGTTCCTGCACACTGTCGACGAGTTCATCGTCGGCGAGGCCGATCGCCAGTTGGCTCCGGTCGCTCCACGGTCCCGGTGAGCCGCTCACAATCAAGTGGCACAGGTCGACGGCGGGGACGTTTCGTAGGCGGCAAGCGACCTCGTAAGCGAGCGTCGCGCCCAGGCAGTGCCCGAAGAGCACCACTGGATGCCCACCGGTTTGCTCGATCACCTGTGGCGCTAGTGCGTCGGCCGCCTTGGACAGGTCACGGAAAGGCTCCTCGAGGAACAGTTCCTCTCGGCCGGGGAGCTGGAGTGGCAGGATGACCAGGCTGTCCGGTTGCTTGCGATACTGCTTCTGCCAGGTCCGGTAGAAACTGGCGCCGCCTCCGGCGAACGGGAGACAGACTAGGTAGGGCTTCATGTTCGACCCCTTCTCGTCAGGCTTGAGAGCCCTCGATGTATGCCGATAGGAGCTTGGGCGAGGCGTGTGTGAAAACCTCGCGCGGGCGGATGTCCACACCGAGAACGTCGTAGACCCGGCCGACAATTTTGAGGACGTGCAGAGAGGTGGCCCCGTTCTCGAAGAGATTCGACGTCTCGTCGAGGTCCTCCTCCTCAAGCACTTCGCACCAAATCCCGGTGAGCGCGGCGGTGCGGTCCGAGACGTTCCGGTACTCAATTTTCATGGTTAGCGGCCCCTCTTGTATATCGTTGTCCAATTCGCCGTTCACGGCGGGGCTCATGTCGTTCAGGTGAAGTGCTACACCAGTTGCCGCCGCTCACCTCTGCGAACGCTGCCGCGATCGTCCGTGAGCCGGGCGACCAGACCCGCGCTAACCTTCCGAGCCGTGCTTTCGGTCACCAACCCGGTCTCGTAGCTGACCCGCACCGTCGACGCGAAGCCATCGTCCGCGAGCAATTCGACCGACAGCGGAACGTGAAGGCGTAGACACGGCAGCTCGATCGGGCGCACCGTGCAGTCGTCGAGTTGGAGCTCAGCGCTCGGCGAGTCCTGGACCGCGCCGATGACCTGATAGAGCTGCCGACCCGCCGCCCCGGCGAACCGGGCCACCTCCGCGATGGACAGGTCGTTGTTGCGCAGAGCAGCGAGAACTGTGCTGTCGTCAGTGACGCGGGTCCGCAGCCGGACGCATATCGTGTCGATCAGGCACGTGATGGTGTCCTGCAGAGTCAGGGTAGAACGCTGGGACACCGGAACGCCGATGGTGAGGTCCTCGGTGCCGGTGACGTCGATCAGTGTTTCGCCCAGCGCGGCGATGAGTGGCGGAAGGAGGCCACCCCCGGTGGAGCGCCGGCCCAAGAAATCGGCTTGTTCCGGCGCCAGGGGAACATCGATCGTTGCCACGCCGCCCTCTGTGCCCTCCGTCGGCGTGACCCAAGGCGCCGGGCCCACCTGGAGCCCAGCCAGTTCCTTCGCCCAGTACTCCCGTTGCACCGCAAGATCCGCCAGGCTCCGGATCCGCTGTGTTTCCGCGTAGATCTCCGACGGCGCTGCGACTGAACGCGCGAACAGGGCATCACGTCCCTCACACCGCGCGCGATATGCCTCGGCCACATCCTCCACGAAGATCCGTTTGGACCATCCGTCGAACGCGATGTGGTGAACGGACACGCCGAAGACCCATTGCCCGGATTCGTCGAGCTGGCAGAGCACCGCGCGCCAGACCTCCCCGTCGAACAGGGAAAAATTTCGGCTGAGGGCGGCCTTCACCTGCCGCTGGGCTGATGCCTCGTCCGGGGCCTCGATGTGCTCGACCATGACCGGGCGGTCGGTGGGATTCCAGGTGGCCCGGTCCCCAAAGGCGTAGCGGCCCTGGAGGAACCGATGACGGCGGTGGACATCGTGCAGTGCCTCAACGAGAGAGTCCGTGTTGAGAGCGCCGGCGATGTGCCAGGCGAAGAGGAGGTGGTTCTGTGTGTCGTCGCCGTCGAGGTGCTGCAGGAGGAATCCGGACTGCATCTCGTTCAGCGGGGCCGGCGCGGCCGCGTCTGCCGTGCTCTCGATGGCGTTCATTTCCGCGGACCGCCTGGTGATCCAAGCCCGCATGGCGTTGGGCGATGGGTGGCCGCGAACGACTGATGCGGGAATACTGAGACCGGTCATCTGGCTCAGGACCGCGCAGAGATGAATCACGCTCAGTGACGTGCCGCCCTGGTCGAACAACGAGGCGTCGGGATCCACCGGTTCGCCGCCGAATATCCGGCTGAAGGCCACATCGATCGGATCACTGGAATCGTCCTGCGCCCGGGCTGCGGTCAACTCCACGACTGCGGAGTGCAGCGCGACCGTGTCGAGCTTCCCGTTGCTCGTCAGCGGCAGGGCATCAAGCTGGACGATCACCGCCGGAGCCCAGTTTGGCGGCAGGCCAGCCACCAGCGTGCTCCTGAGGCTCTTCACATCCAAGTGATCACCAGCCGGGAGCACGGCTAGAGCCAGGGACTCCGGCTGGCCGGAGAGGCCGAGCAATGGGAGCGCCGCGCACTGCGCGACGCCTTCGAAAGTACATGCCGTCCGCTCGATCTGGCCCGCGTCGATCCGGTGGCCACGGATCTTTAGCTCGCGATCGCGACGCCCCGTGAACGTGAACACTCCGCTGGGGTTCCTACTGCCGTAGTCCCCGGTGCGGTACACCCGCAGACGGCGGCCACCTATCAGAACCGAAGTGAACTTAGCCGCAGTCAGGGCCTCTTCGCCAAGATATCCGGGAGACACCCCGTCGCCGGAGATACACAGCTCCCCGATTTCGTCGGGGTCACACTCCCGCTCGCCGTCCAGCACGTGCACCCCAGTGCGGGGTATCGGTCGGCCTAGGGGGATGGCGTCGCGTGTATCGGCGGGTGCCACACGGTGCATCAGGGCGAAGACGGTCGACTCGACTGGGCCGTAGCCGTTGAAGAAGGCGATGTCCGGGTGGGCGGCCAGGAAGCGCGCGACGTGCCGGGGCGAAAGCACTTCGCCTCCGGCGATGACGAGACGCATGCCTTCGAACGCGGACACGTCCGCGTCGACCAGCACGTTGAACAGCGAGGCGGTGAAGAAGGCGCTGTTCATGCCGTGGACCGAGATCTCACTACGCAGCTCGTCGGGCGCGATCGCCCGCTGCTGCCGTAGTATGCATACGCCGCCACGCAGGAGAGGGCCCCACACTTCGAGCGCAAACGTGTCCCACGCCGAGGAGCCCAGGTGCGGCATGACCGTCGCGTCATCCATGAACGGGATGCCTTCTTCGGTGAATAGCCGCAGGATCGCGTCGTGCGTCGAGAGCACGGCTTTCGGCTCGCCAGTGCTGCCTGACGTGAAGAAGAGTGTCGCGGCGTCGGAGCCGTCGACGCGGACCGGTTCCCAGGTCTGGCCGACGAATGGGTCCAACCTGGGCAGCTCAATCTCCCGCCGGAAGAAGCCGCGAGACCGGCCCGGGGCAGCGACCGCGAGTGTGCCGCCGAGAATCTCGTCTATCCGTCGAAGGCGCCGTGCGTTCCACTCCGGGTCCATGACCGCGTACGCGGCGCCTAGCTTCAGCACTCCGAGGGCCGCGGCGATCAGCGCCGGTGACGTCTCCATCTGAAGAGGGACGATGCTGCCGGCTCGAACTCCCTCTGCGGCCAGCCACCGGGCGACCGCGTCGGACCAGGCATCGAGCTCCCCCCGACTGATGATCTCATCTCCGTGGATCAGCGCGAGACGGGCAGGGTCCTCCTGAGCGAGGTCATGCAGAAGCACATGGATCGACACGGTCGGCTTCCTTCGTCAAAGTCGGAACAGATTTCGTTGGCTTGCTTTTCGTCTCCGTCGTCCGGTTTCAGCCGAAGTGCGTCGAGTAGCACATGGTGCATTGCCTCGATTCGAGTATCAATATAGCGGGACGAGCACCAGCCATCGCTTGACCGACCTCCCGCGTCCAAGTTGGCTGCTCCTCGCATCGTTCCTGATAGATAGCAGATAACGGGTTGGCTCCGCTCCTGCGATCTGTAAGGACTCCGGCAGCCCCTACTTCGCTATGGTGAGTGGAGTACTTGATGTGGGTCCGGTCGTCACGGAAGGCGAGGCATGGCGGGCAGGCTACCGTTGCTTAGCACACAACTCGGCTTCCTGCTCATGGCGGAACGCACGGGTCGGCGAGTCACCACAAACCGTCTCTTCCGTCTGCCGCCCGCTGTGTTGTCGGCGGACGATCTCAATCTGGTCCTACGCTCAATCATGCTGCGAAATCCCACCCTGTCCTATCGCCTGGGGATTTCGCGAGGCGAGGCGTACCAGGAACGGTCTTCGGACGCCTACGACTTCGCTGAAGTGCGAGTGGAGGACGAAGCGGCCGTCGCTCGACTTCGTCTAGCGGTCATCGATGAATTCGAGAACGACTTGAACGGCGCCGCGCTAGCGGCACGTCTCGTTCGCACTCACGAGGCCGACTATTTGCTGATGCTTTTCGACCACGCTCTGGTCGACGGTGAGTCGCAGGCAACGATGGTCCAGCAGTTGGCTGCCCCGGAGCCGGCCGCGGACGGCGTCAGGGAGCGTTTCGAAGCCGCTATCCGGGACCGTGCCGAGTTCGAGAAGGCCGCCACCGCCGACGAACGCGGAATTGCCTTCTGGACAGACCGTTTGAAGCACTTGCCCGGCGAGCTTACGTCGGGGACTGCCTCGACGGCTGCCCCGGAACGCGTCGCCCTCGTCGACCTTCCGGGCGTCGCCCGCCCGACCGCCTTACGTGGCTCATGCTTTCCGTATGTCCTCTTCTCGATCCACCGCGCCCTGCGCGATGTCACGGCGGCCGAGGCTACTGTCATCGCCTATCCCTGGGGACACCGGAGTGCGGCATCCTCCGACGTCAGCGGGTGTTTCCTGAACACGGTCGTCTCGCTCGACCGGACCGGACCGCACGGGACGATGGCTGACTTCCTCGGCGACTGGTATCTGGAGATTGATCACGCGGATATGCCCTTCGCCGCGGTTGCCGGTCTGGGATCCGCCTTCTCCGGCTCGGTCTCTGGGATGCTCGCCTACGCGACCGCGGCCGAGGACAGCGCCTGCGTAGCCGGGGTTGAGGCGGTCGAGGTCGCGGCGCGTGACGGCCGAAACCAGCCCATTCAGGCGTTCAGCGCTGTCGCGACGGTCCGAAATCACGAGATTGGTCTCGAATTGATGGTGAACGAGGGGGTCGGCTATGAGGTCCAGGACCTGGGTGCCCGCTGGCACAGTCGGCTGGGCGAAATGTTGTCGAGTTCTCCTGAGCGGCGACCCTGACAACGTGATTCATGGAGGGCGAAGTAAATGACTGCGGGCCGGGCTGATATCACACGGGGGCCGACATCGCTCGCCGAGATGGCTCGATTGACAGGCGAGTTCGCGGGGTGGCACAACATTGTCTATAGCGTGGTCTGGCTCACCGGCAAGTTGGACATCGCCGCCGTTCGTGAGGCGTGGCGCGGAGTCTGCCTGCGTAACGACATTCTACGCCGGACCTACCTCTCGTCGGACGAAGCCTGCACATACGACGACATGTTGGGTGAGTTGGAGTTTTATGCCGCCGACTCGGATGCGGAGGCACTCAACACAATTCGCCGGTTCGTCGAGCCTCCCTTCGACCTCGCCGGTCTCGGGTTGTCGCGGATCGCGATTGTTCAGCGCGATGAATACCGGCACCTCTTCGCGATAGCGCTGGACCATGTCATCGTCGATTTCGTGACGTGGAACCTCCTGATGAGGGACTTCGCCGAGCTCTACGATCGCGCTGCCCGAGGGGCGAGCCTTGACCGGAAGGTCGAGCAGAACGCGTATCACGACTTCGCCGTGCTCGAGCGCCGCAAACTGTCCGGTGCCTGGGGTGAGAAACGTCGGGCCTTTTGGCAGGCCCAGGCCGAGCGGTTCGGAATGTTTCCTCCGCCCTTTCCGATCGACTGCGAACCGCAAGGCGAACCCAGCAGCACCTTGGTGCAGCACGAATTGCCGAAGGACGCTGAGGTGAGATTCCTCGATCTCGCCAGACGGGCCCGGGCGACCCCGTTCGCGACCGCGGCCGCCGCTGTGCTGGCGGGCGTACAGGAGGCCACCGGCACCTCGACCGTGGGGGCCAGCACCAATTATCACGGCCGTGTGCTGCCCGGCACGTCCGACATCGCCGGCCTGTTCGTTCAGAAACTCCCCCTGCACCTGACGACACGGTCGCGTCATCCAGAGGAAACGGTTCACGAAGTATTCAGCCATTCGCTCGATGTGTTTGAGTACAGCCTTCCGCTCTGGTCCGTCGGACAGCTCTGGAACGAAAACCTGGCGCATATCGACCGGGAAGCCGGGGTGCAGGTGGGCTTCGGCAACCAGCGAACGACTTCTTTCGGGGAGTCGCTGCTGACCGGAATCACGGCGGAGACCGTTTTCATGTATGTGCCAGGCCAGATGACTTGGCCTCAGACCATCCAGATCGAGTGGCAACTCGGTGGAACGACCCCACAGATCATCGCCTGCTACAACCAGAGATATTTTCCTGGTGAGCTGATCCAAACGATACTTCAGACCGCTGAGAACTTCGTGCTATCGACGGCGCGATAATGATCGAGAAGCCATGTCAGTATGAATTGGCCCAGACTTACCTGGAAGAAGGCGATGGATTGCTGCACGGTCCCTCAACCAGCGATCGCCTGGCTGATCTTGAATCACCCGGGATCCTCCCCCCAACCCGGACCGCTGAGTGCTCACAAGAGCTTCACTGGCGACCCGTAACCAGGCAGGTCCCCGCTGGCTCCGTAAACGCAACCGCCTGGCGCGCAACTACTCCCTGACCAGCCATCGTTTGGCGGTTGCCGTACTAGCCGATGTCAGTACGCGGGCCGCCGTTCGGTCGCTAGGATCCAGTTTCGGTCGGCCACCGAGCTGCCCCGACTTGACAGCTCGAATCACTCACTGAGAAACACTATTTCGCACCCCTGGCTGAGCCGCCCCCGACAAGCCGTCCGACCAATTCCACCTGCGTTCCGTTCTGCGGTCTCTGGCAGGGAAGACGTTCCCAGCGACTGGAGAGCCGACCTCATACGAAGGATCTGACTCATGGCAAGGTCTCTCGCGAAAACACTGCTACCGGAGATGCGCGATCACTTGGCGACAAATGGACCGCTGGGCGACGACTCGCTCTCCGCTCGGGGCGAGGCGGTGGTCCGCCAGCTCAGCAGGCATGACGAGATGCGACACCTGTTGGACGGGATTTTGTCGGACGACCGTCAGCTCGGCGAGATCGCGGCACGGTCGTACTATCACGCGAACAGCTTCCTCAAAATCGTTCTGGCAATGGGCGATGAGAACGCCTGGAAACTTCGTTTGCACGTGTGGCACCCGCGGTCGGAGGCGGATCTCCTGCCGAGGGAGGACATCCACTCGCATCGTTGGGACTTCACAACAGCCCTGCTGCTCGGCGAGTACAACGCCCGCGAGTACATGATCGCTCCCGGCGACGACTACCATCACTACCGGTACACCCCGGTCCGAGTGGACCAGCACTTCTCGCTGGAGGCCCTGGGGAGCGAACAGCTCGCCAAAGTCTGCGAAATCAATGTTCAAGCCGGCACGGTCTACCACCTCGACCACCGAGTGCTTCACAGCATCGCGCGTTCCAATGACGGGCCCACGGCCACGGTGGTGCTCCAGGGGCCAACGGTCAAGGATACGACGAATGTCTATCGCACGAGCCCTGTCAGTGAAAAGGGTGACGGAGGCAAGGGGATCTACGTCGAACGGCCGTCCGTCAACCAACTGCGCGGGGAGCTGGGGCAGCTCCACCGCTGGTTGTGAAACGGGTCAGGTGCACGGAGACATGACCCAGCACAAGTATCCGGTGGATGCCGCCGCCCACTTCGCCAAACACGGCGTCAATCTCACCGTGTACGGGCAGGTGGACCCGCTCGTGACCGTCGCCCACGTCAGCGTTTCGGAAGGCCACTTTCAGGAGTTCTACAACTCGGAGAGCAGCTATATATATTATGTCATCAGTGGCTGCGGCACCTTCTACCTCAATGATGACGCCGTGTCGGTGAAAGCCAGGGATCTGGTCGTCGTTCCACCGATGACGCGCGTCTACTATTTGGGCGCCCTGGAGATGTTGCTCACGGTCTCACCGGCGTTCGACGAAGCGAAGGAACAGCACGTCAGGTTTCTGGATAGGAGTCAGATTCCGGACACTGCCCGCTCGTGAAATCCTCACTCCCCCCCGACTCGGCAATTGTGGACCTGGCGACCTGGAACATCGGAGGTGGGATTGTCGGGGCATCTCATCAGCGCGATGGAACGCCCTCGCCTGAATATTACGCCTCGGTCCTCCGGCAGCAGGCGCCGGATGTGGTCTGCCTTCAGGAGGCGCACGACTACTTCGGGTTTCGGGAGAGTCAGCCGCACTACTTGGCGCGACAAGCTGGTTATCCGCATGTGGAGTTGTTCCGTACCAGCGTCTCGCACTTGGCCAAAGACGCCAATTTCGCACTGGCGGTCCTGTCTCGGTTCCCGATCACGAGTACGGTTTACCGGCAGTTCCCCAATCCCGGTCGGACCGGAACAGGCCCCAACGGACAGCCATGGACGCTGGATGACAAGGGCTACCTGATCACCCGGATCGGCCTAGGGAGGCATGAGATCGGGCTGATCAACGGCCATTGCTTTCCACTGCGGCACTTCGGCGCGTGCGCCACGGATACGGAATTCGCTGAGGGCTGGTCCATGCTGGCCCGAGACATGATGACTTTGCGGGATTCCGGTCCAGCGCTGGTTGCCGTCGACCTGAACCATGCCCCGATCGAGGACGTACTTAGCGCGGCTCTCGGGCGAGACAAATACCTGAACGCATTTCCGAGCGGCACAGCGGTTAGGGGAGCCAAACGGGATTACGTCCTCTACGGGCCTGGGATGTCTCTGCTGTCGGCTGTAGTGATCGCCACCGAATCCGATCACGCCTACCGGCAGGTTAGATTCCTAGTCGAGCATTCCGTCCCGGTTGCTGACTGCCCATCCGGCACCCGACTGGGTCACTCTGATATGTGAGGTACTGTGACAGAGAGTAATGGAGTCGCGTCCAGCGCGGCTGTACGAGATAAGCACGAGCGTGAGCTATTGGGGTTGGCCCGTCGACTTCGGGATGGCCATCACAACGGCAAGGAGGCGCTGAGTCTGGTCCCAAGCGAAAACCGCCTTTCCCCGTTGGCGCAGTTGCCGTTGCAGCTTGATTTCTATAACCGGTACTTCTTCAACGAAAACCACGCCCCGGACTTTTGGCAGTTCCGGGGCGGGGAAAGTATCGCGGACATCGAAACGGATGTGGCGTACAGCAGCTTGAGCATGCTGTCCGATGCACCGTTCGTGAATCTCCGCCCCGTCTCGGGGCTGAGCGCGATGATCATCTCGATCTCGGGCATGGGGGGCGAGACTGGCCGCACGGTAGTCTGTGTTGACCCCGCGAGCGGAGGCCACTATGCCACCGTGGCGGTGATTAAGCGTTTCGGCTTTGTACCGGCCACGGTCGCGGTTGAAGCGGGTATCGTGGACGTCGATGGACTGAAAAAGATCCTGTCCACACAGGACGTATCCCTGGTCTACCTTGACCTGCAAAACAGCCTGCACCTGCTGGACGTCGTCCCGGTTGCCGCCTGCCTGGCCGAGCACAGCCCGCACACCTTGTTGCACGTTGACGCCAGTCATACCTTGGGCCTCATTCTAGGCGGTCAGGTGCCCAACCCTCTTGATCTCGGCGCGACCTCCTTCGGTGGCTCTACGCATAAGACCTTTCCCGGGCCGCACAAGGGTGTTCTGCTCACCCGGCTACCGCGGGTGCGTGAGCTGATCAAGGACGCGCAGTACGTCTTGCTGAGTAGTCATCACTTCGCCGCGACCCTGGCACTGGGCCTGGCGGCGCGCGAGTTCCAGTACTTCGGAACGACTTACGCACGGCAGGTGGTTATCAATGCCCGGCGGCTTGGTGCTGAGCTGGCGGCGCGGGACTTCGAAGTCGCGCGCTGCGCGGACGGGTTCACCGACAACCATCAGCTCTGGGTTGATGTCGGGGGCCAGGCGGCGACGAACAAACTTTCCGAGGCACTAGCTCAGGCTGGGGTCCGGGTCAACGTCCAGACTGACATGCCGGGTTTCGCCGGCCCCATCTTCCGACTGGGCAGCGCCGAGGTGACGTTCGAAGGCGCCTCCGAGGCGTCCATGGCCCTCATCGCTGACGCCTTCGCGGCGGCTCGGAATGGTGAGGTTGATCGTGCGGCCAGAATCCGCGCCCGGGCGCGGCAGACATTCGAGAGCCCCTACTTCTTCGTTGGCACGGAATAGGCGCTTCCCCGATGTTGGTCTTTTTTTCTGCGTCCTCGGCCTACAACGTAGGACGACCGGCCAGCCGCAGTGGGTAGACCGGATGGGATACGCGCAGCATTCTTCACGGGGCCCCGGGGGATCAAGGGCCGACAAGCGTGCAGCGTCCACCGCGCGGCAGGTCGACAATGAGGTCCTTGCCTGACGAAGTCGTGGACTTCTTCACCGTCCTGGCGCCGGGCGACATGATTGTCCTGACGCCGGCAGGGAACTTCGCGGCGACTGTTACCGCTGCCGACAGTCCTCTGGAGGGCATCATCGTCAGCACCGGCGAGGACGACCTTGTACCACCGATGACAGAACCGTCTGGACGCCTGCAGAACAGTCGCCGCACGGCCAAGTCTATGACCACCAAATGTCCCGACAGGGGTGTCGCACGGTACCGCTGAGACCAACTATGGACCTGGAACGGGAAGCATTACAGGCTGGGTTCTTCCGCGCGTCACCTCGTCAAGGAAATCTCGACTGAGACTATCGAGAATCCGTCTTCGTTTTCCAAGGCGATCCGGCTCCCGAGCGCCACCGCGGTCCTTCCACCTGCGGCTACGTGTTCGCTACCCGCCCGTCGGCCTTCACCCCATGGCGTTCCAGCGCCCGCCGGGCAGGGACCTGATACCCCGTCCGTGCAGCCGCAGCATCGATGCGATAGCGGACAGCGTGATGCGCTTGTGGAAGCGGCGCCCGATCAGCGCCCACAGTCCAGGTGTGGTCTTTTCCACTGTGCGTAGCCGGCCCCATGGCCAACTCCTGCTTGAGCACGGCGAACAGCCGCTCATTTAGACGTCATTTCGTTTGGTGTGATCTTGCGGCAGTCTGGAACGGTGACTGCATCGCTTGTTGAGCGGATGGCGCCGGACGGCCTGTGGGAGTTGTTCGAGCGGGTGGTCCCACCAGCTCCGCAACGCCCGCAGGGCGGCGGCCGGCGGCGGCACGGCGACAGGGAGGTGCTGGCCGCGATCATCTTCGTGGCCACCTCGGGGTGCACATGGAACCAACTGCCCCCAGGCTTCGGGCCTTCGGGAATGACTGCGTTCCGCCGCTTCACCGAGTGGACCGAGGCGAGGGTGTGGGCCAAGCTCCATCGCCTGGTCCTCGAAGAGCTCGGCGCCCGAGGTGAGCTGGACTGGTCGCGGTGTGCGATCGACTCGGTCAGCGTCCGCGCCCTCAAAGGGGGCGGCTGACGGGACCGAATCCGACCGACCGCGGCAAGAAGGGATCGAAAATCCACCTCATCGTCGACCGCAACGGCCTGCCCCTCTCGCTCGGCGTCTCCGCGGCCAACCTCCACGACAGCCAGGCCCTCATTCCGCTGGTGCGCGGCATCCCGCCCATCCGTTCCCGCCGCGGCCCCCGACGCCGACGGCCCGCCAAACTCCATGGCGACAAGGGCTACGACTACCCCCACCTGCGACGCTGGCTGTCCCTATGGCAAATCAGCCACCGAATCGCACGCAGAGGCACCGACTCCTCCCAGCGCCTGGGCCGGCACCGTTGGGTCGTGGAACGAACACTGTCCTGGCTGTCAGGGTGCCGACGCCTCCACCGCCGCTACGAACGCAACCCCGAGCACTTCCTCGCCTTCACCGCTATCACAGCAACCCTCATATGTCACCGCCGCAACGCCAAATGAAATGACGTCTTAGCTTGTTCTTTTTCTTCCGGCCTCGAACGGTGTCTCGAACTGGGTCGCTCACCTGGAGGTTCGCCGGACGCGGGGGCGGCCTTCGTCTGATCATGTGCTCCGACCAAGGTGCACGTGACCACAACGAAGGCCGTGAGGTGAGTCTGCTGCCTGATGCTGTCTGGAAGGAAGCGTTCGCGGAAGCGTCACGCTTCCGGGGCGAGTTCTACGAGTGTCTGACCTCTCGGCGCGACGAACTGTTCGAGTTGGTGGATACGGTGCTGTGTGCGGACGGTGCGGTGAAGTCCCCGGTGGACTTGACGCTGCTGCCCGAGCATCGTCGTGGGCACGGAGCGATGTACGGCGGCCTGAACCACGGCCGCATCGACGTCACCCGTCTGCGGACGGTGCTGGCCGGGCTGTCGCTTCCGCGTTTCGAGGGCGGGCGTCTGGTCCTGGCGGTCGATGTGCCGCCGTGGCTCCGCTCGGACGCGCCGTGCTCAGCGGAGCGGCTGTTCTGCCACGTCTACGGCCGCGCGAAGACGGCATCGCAGTTCATCCCGGGCTGGCCCTATTCCCTCGTCGCCGTGCTGGAGCCGGGCGCCACGTCCTGGACCGCGATCCTGGACACGGTCCGGCTCGGCCCGGTCGACGACGCGACCGCGGTCACCGCCGGCCAGCTGCGAGGCGTCGTTGAACGACTCATCGCCGCAGGGCAGTGGCAGGCCGGGGACCCGGCCATCGTCATCGTCAGCGATGCCGGCTACGACGTCACCCGCCTGGCCTGGGTCCTGCGCGATCTGCCCGTCGAGCTGGTCGGCCGGGTCCGCTCCGACCGCGTTATGCGCCTGCCGAAGCCACCGCGGATGCACGGCGTCAACGGCCGGCCGCCCAAACACGGACCGGAATTCCGCTTCACCAAGCCGGAGACCTGGCCCGAACCCGCGATCACCACAGTCACCGACACCACCAACTACGGCAAGGCCGAAACCCAGGCATGGGACCGGGTCCACCCCCGGCTCACCCACCGCTCCTCATGGCTCGACCACGACGGCGAACTGCCCTTGGTGGAAGGAACGTTGATCCGGTTGAAGGTCGAGCACCTCTCAAAGGAACGGGATGCTCCGCCGGTGTGGTTATGGTCCTCCAAGACCGGCGCCACCCCGGACGATGTCGACCGCTTCTGGCAGGCTTTCCTCCGCCGCTTCGATCTGGAGCACACCTTCCGCTTCGCGAAGCAGACACTCGGATGGACCACCCCGAAATTTCGTACTCCCGAGGCCGCGGACCGCTGGACCTGGATCCTGATCGTCGCTCACACCCAGCTCCGACTTGCCCGGCCGCTGGCCGCTGACCTCCGCCGCCCCTGGGAGAAACCCACCACACCCGACCGGCTCACCCCGGCCCGGGTCCGCCGGGGGTTCAGGAACATCCGCGCTCACCTCGCCTGCCCGGCCCGTGTTCCCAAACCCCGAGGCGCCGGCCCCGGACGGCCACCCGGCGCCAAGAACAAACACCGGGCACCCCGCTACGACGTCGGCAAGACCGTCAAACGCCCCGAGAACCTCAAAGCTATCGGCAAGCCCGGAAGACCTTGGTAGATAAAGAACAAGCTTAGAACAGAGAAGTACGCCAGGCCCCTCGAGCGCAGAGCCCATCGACCTGCCAGGCTCTCGCGCCACCGATGCGCCGAGCGCACGCTGATCCGTAGCTGCTTCGCGACCACAGTGTTGTCCCGGCCAGCGGTGCATCAATTTGCGGCCTTGAGCCGGATGCGCTCGCTCCCGTCGATGCTCAGACTGCCACCTTGTAGATATCGCAGGGTTCGGTCCTACCGCGACGGTCACCATGAGCGCTTTCCAACCTGTCCAGGCGACTCGGAGTTGGACGGGCCTCACGGATGATCGGAGTTCCTGGTGGATGAGTTGTCGGCCAGATCAACCGTGGTTTCAGGAGCTCCGTGCGCTTGTTTACCCGCAGCCATCTCCCGTCTGGTGGGTTGGAACACCTGCTCTGGCAGACGTCCCGTGCCTAGCCGATCGCCAGGATCGTCCGTGCGGCTACGGCTAGTTCGGGCGTTGGATGACCGTCAGTGGCAACTGTCGAAGCTCGGCCGCTGGCTCGGGACCGGACTCCTCGCCCGGCTCGAACTCACCTAGGACAAGCCCGAGCATCCGGTCGCCCTCCATGAACAGCATCCCTTGCTCGCGCAGCCAGACCAGCCGACGGTCGAGATCGTCCGGCCCGCCGGACCATCCCTTGAGCAATTGGTCCCGGCGGACCGGCGATGTCAACCGACGCAACAGGTCACGCGTCGCGGCGTCGACCTGGTGCGTGAACAGCGTGCCGGACCGGGAGTCGCGGATCATCCAACCACCTGGCCCGCCCTCGACCAGCTGCAGTTCACGGGGGGCCGTCCGTCCGCCGTGCTCCTCCCATGCCTCCCGCCATTGCGTTACCAGGTCCCGCAGGGCGTCGTGATGCTCTGCAGAGTGGATCTGGTACGGGGACAAGCTGTGGTCGGCGAAGAAGTAGGCCAAGTCTGCGAGGTCCTCGTCACTAAACGGGTAGATGAGCCCGTAGTGATCCATCGGATGTAGGTCCAGGCCGTACTCCTCACGGCGGTTGAAATAGGGGCTGAACCGGTCGAAGCGCACCAGATACACGCCGTGCGGCGGTGGCAGGTGGCTGAGCAGCGGCAGGTCCTTCCGGTACTTCTCATAGACCGAAGCGGGCTCGCCCGGGAAACCGATCAACAGGTTCCAATCCGGCTCGATGCCGTACTCCAAGCAATTCTTGAGGAACTGAAGGTTCTGGAAGACGGTGGTGCCCTTGCCCATCAGCTTCAGAGTCGAGGTGGACAGAGCTTCGATGCCCGGCTGGACAATGTTGACGCCGGCCGTGGCCATGGTCGCCAAGTCGCTACGACTCAGCGGCAGCTTGACCTCGTAGTAAATGGAAACATCCGGAGGCGTGCTGAGTCGGGAAAGGACTTCACGGGGGTAACTACGCGGCAGGACGTTGTCCGTGCAGTAGAATGTGGAGGATTTGGGTGCGAAGCCGAAAAGCCAGTTGAACTGTTCCACGGCCTTTTTTGGATCCATGGAGCGGTAGTTCATGCTCTGCCCGTTGAGTCCGCAGAACGTGCAATGCGAACGCTCTCCCCACCAGCAGCCGCGGGATGTTTCGAAGAAAAGAGTCGGTCCGGTCGTGTTCGTCTCAGTAAGCCTCGGGTGCTCTGCCAGCGCGGCGAAGAAACTTTCGTAGTCCGGCAACAGAACATCATCGATGTCGTGATCGGCACCGATGGCCTTGCGGAAGCGTGGTTCCCGGCAATTACGCTGGGACAGTATTCCCGGAATCCCATCGGCTTCGGCCAGCCGGTCGTCCACCCGGTACTTTATGAAGGATACGAGCGTGTCGAGCGACGGACCGGAGAAGATGTAGTCGAGTGCAGCCACCCTTTCTGCGAGGACCGCCCCCATCGGCACCTCACAGTTTGCACCACCCATGATGGTGACGACGCCGGGATTGCGTTCTTTAATTAGCTGCGCCATCGCGATATTTGCCCCGGTCTGAGCGAACATCGAGGTGAAGCCCACCACGTCGGCTTCGTCTAGCCGGTGACGATCGATCAGGTCGAGACACATTTCACGCAGCCCTTCCCGTCGTTCGCGAATGAGATCGCGGAACTCGGCCCACACGTCGCCCCGATAGAATCGGCGGAAGTACTTGTCTGAATTGTCGTCGGCTTCCGGGAAGGCGATCTCCCTGAACAGCCAGTCACCAATGCCAGTGTGTAGGTGTTCCAGCTTCTCCGTGATCGCTTCGTAGGCTGGCATACCAAGATATTCTGCGAAGTCCAAATTCAAGTTGTTCACATCAACCGAGACATCGGAACCCAGTTCACGTCGTATGACGGTCGCGAGCTGGCCCAGTGCGAAGGAAGGGCGGTTCCAGGCGGCGAAGGGCATGTTCACCAGCGCTAGGCGCAGCATCGAAGCTCCTTTTGGTTCATTAGCAGGTGGGCCTCAGTCGGCGCTGCCACCGACAGGATTGGGCCAATTCTTCGCCACGACCTCCGTGAGATCTGCATGAGGCGAAGGTGTCGAACACGACACAGAAGGGCAATGCCACCCTGTGCAGCAGGCGTGCGTGTACGTTAGCTGAGCCGCTGGCAAACGACTCCTGACATAGGACAGGTCCCGGCCGCCAGCCCTTAGAGCTCGCAACACCATCCTGGTCGGATCTTCTTGAGGCGTCGGTGGCAGATGAGGCTGCAGGTGGGGCAGACGAAGGCGTCGTGGGGTTCGGTGTGGCGTTCCCAGCGGACTGCGAGGCGTTTGATCTGGTGGAGCAGGGCGAAGGCTTGTTCGGCGACGTACCGCAGCTTGCCGATGCCTCTGATGCTCGGTGAACCCTTGCGGAGATGACGGGCAGGATCCGTCGGCGACGCAGCTCGTCGCGGTTGGGGTTGGAGTCGCAACCTTTGTACCCGAGTTGAACCTCTGCTTGTCGGCGGGGCCGGCCGTGGCGTCCTGCGACTGGTGGGATGCCGTCGACCAGGGCGAGGGTCTGGGTGACGTCGTTGACGTTGCCGCAGTGGTGATGACCTTGAGCGGGGTGCCGCGTCCGTCGCAGATCAGGCGGTGTTTGCTGCAAGTTTCCGCCGGTCGAACGGCGACGGACCGGTGTCGGCGTCCACATTCTCGGACGGATGTGGGAACCGTGCACGCACGCACGTGTCCAGTTGAGTTCACCGGCCGCAGTCAGCTCGGTGAGCAGGACCCGATGCAACTGGTCGAAGACTCCTGCCTCCTGTCACCGGTCCAGCCGCCGCCAGCACGTCTGCCCCGAGCCGAACCCGATCTCCAAAGGGAGGAGTTGCCAGGCTATGTCGTTGTAGAGGACGAACAGGGTGCCCTGGAGGCGGAGCCGGTCCGACACTGGCCTCGGCCCCGGAGACCGCTTCGGTCACGGCGGCAGCAACGGCTCGACCAGAGCCCACAACTCATCGTCCACGATCCACGGTTGAGTACCGACGCCTTCACGAACAGTCGAATCGTCACACCGTGCACGCCCCACAAGTCAACGTCAACAAGATCGTGCTACGAGCTCTAGCTGTTCGAGCGCCGGCTCGCAGAACGGATCTGCACGGCCAGAACGCCAAACAGGCCGATCACGGAACGTAGACGAGCGACGGCAAGACCCGAGATGATCCCACCCACGCCCATCATCCCCAGTAAAACCACAGCCCACACCACCGCAGAACCGGATCAGTATGGAATAGAGCCCGTTCAGGTACATAGGCGACCACGCCGCCGTACGGCCGGGCCCGGCCGTCGTCGCAGCACACAGGACATACAAACTTCGGGCGCCCCACAGCCGGCAAGCCCATCGAGGTAAGATGCTACGGAGCTTGGCGAAGGCCCCTGCCCGATGCCAGTAGGTCAACCTCCGGTCGTTGGCCTATTCTCAGGTGTAAATCGCTCGGATTAACAGGGCAGGCTCGTGTCCGTCGACATGAGCCGGGAAGCCAGTAGCTGTCAGCCGGGCAGCCGACCCTGGTGAATGCCAGGAGGCGCGCACACGCCGCATGCATAATCTGTGCGCGTGCCGCAAATTTCTTCTAGTCCCCCCCCACCTGCCGCTCGCAGCCCGTTCGCTCGCCTGCTCCGGCGAATGGCTCCTCCGTCGCGGACGGTTGGGAGGGTCAGTACTCAGGCGCTGCTCTACGGGCTGGGCACTGGCAGCTACCTCACTGTCAACGCCGTCTTCTTCACCAAAATCATTGGTCTCTCCGCTGCTGCGGTCGGCCTGGGCCTGACGATTGCCGGGATCAGCACGTTCGTCGCCGCGGTGCCGTTGGGCCGGGTCAGTGACCGGATCGGCGCGAAGAAAGTGTGGGGCCTGTCGTCGCTCGTGGAAGCCGCCTGCTACCTGGCTTACCCGTTGGCTTCCGGGTTCGCCTCGTTCCTGGCGATCATCACAGCCATCGGACTGTGCAAGGCCGCTGGGGGTGTGGGTTACGGCGGATACGTGCTCAACCTCTACCCCGACGAGGAACGGGTCGCGGGGCTCGCCTACAACCGAAGTGCGTTGAACGTCGGGTTCACTGCTGGCGCGGGACTGGGTGGCCTGGCCCTGGCCATTGGGAGCGACACGGCGATCCGGTTGCTCCCTGTGTTCATCGGAGTGGTGATGCTGATCAACGCGACGGTGATCCGCCGGCTGCCCGAGCTTCCCAAACCGCAGCTGGGCCCATCAGTCAAGCGTGAACCTCGCAAGTGGGTGGGCGCCCTGGCCAATCGCCCGTTCTTCACCCTCTCTGTCCTGAGCGGTGTGCTGTCAACGAACCAGGTAGTCCTCTCCGTGGTCGTTCCGCTATGGCTGGTGCAAGACACCGACGCACCACGGGTGCTTCTGGCCGGACTGCTCGCGACGAATACTTTGATGGTGGTGTCCCTGCAGACGTTGGCCGCCGGCGGCACCGACACCCGGTCGGGCGCTATTCGGGCGACATATCGGAGCGCCGCCTGCTTCGTGGTGTCGTGTGTGATCATCGCGTTCACAGACGGCACCACCGAGTGGCTGACCATCGTCCTGGTATGGCTGGCGCACATCGTATTGACCGGTGCTGAGCTCTTCCACGCGGCGGCGAGCTGGGGATTCACCCAGCGCTTGTCCGATCCCGCCCGCCGCAGCGAGTACATGGGCATAGACCAGGTCGGCCAGACGATTGGTAGCGTGTGGGCACCTGCTGCCTACACTTTCCTCGCGATGAATTGGCAGAGGGCGGGCTGGTTCATCATCGGCGTCATCGTCGCACTCGCCGCCATCATCACCCCGACCGTGTCCCGTGCCGCCGAACGTTCGCTGCGCCGGATGGTGGCCGGGGATGCCCCCGACGACGTTGCCTCTGGTCAGCACACCTAGTGCCTCGGCCAGGTCGATACCATGACCACCCCAGCGCCCCGACGGAATACGTCTGCCGGTCTCTTGTCAGGTAGAGGATGCAATGGAATTCGCAATCATTGGCGGTGGCGCCACCGGCGTCAGCCTGGCCGACGCTCTTGCTCGACGGGGTTTGACGCGCGAACTCAACCTGACCATCTACGAGCCGGAAAAAGAGATCGGCCAAGGCAACGCCTACCGCCCTGACCTGAGCTCATCCCTCTTGAATGGGGAGATCGAGTTCATGTCCATCAGGCGAGCAGAACCCCGACATTTCCAGGAATGGCTGAGCCGACATCCTAGTCCACGGGCACGCCAACACTCCATCACTGGCTCCTTCGCCCCACGTCACCTCTTCGGCGACTACATCTCTCATTCGTTCGGACGGCTCGAAGAGGCCTGGCAGGCCAGTGGCCGGCCGATTGAGGTAATTCCCCAGAGCGCCGTCCAGCTATCGCTCGGCACTGACGGCGAGCGCGTACGCCTAACTGCGGCCGATGGCAACGTCCGCGAATACGATGGTGCCGCTCTGTGCGTGGGCACCACCGAGCCGACGGACGTGTACGGATTGGCAGGCAACCTTCGCTACATCGACAACCCCTATCCGCTGCGGGTCGCGGTCGAGACGATCGAGCCGTCCGAGCACGTCACGGTGCTCGGGACTGGCCTGACCGCGGTGGACGTTGTGCTGGCCTTGCTCCAGCAGGACCATCGTGGGCGCATCACGATGGTGTCGCGCAGGGGGCTCTTGCCCGGTGTCCGCCAGCGCTACCGCCAGCTTTCCGCCTCTGTCCTCACCGAAGATGCCGTACGTGAGGCCGCGGCCGAACCAGGAGGGCTTTCCCTGGCCTCGGTGCTCCGTCTGATGAATGCAGAACTGGAAACACACGGTATAGCGCCTGAGATTCTCAATCGGGAAGTCGATCCCACCGAGGCCCCGGCCGACCGTCTCGGCCGTCACGTGGACCTGGCCGAACGCGGAGAAGTGTGGCATCCCCTGCTCATCAATGCCGCGAACGAAGTGATCGAACTCGTGTGGTCGTGCTGGTCGGACGCGGAGCGCCGCGAGTTTCTCCGCTACTACCATCAAATCTTCCAAAGCCTGCTGCATCCGATGCCGATGTCCACTGCCACTCGACTGCTCTCGACTATCCGAGCAGGTCAGCTGCGGGTGGTCGCCGGCGTGAGGAACGTGACTGCGACCACCGACGGCTTCACCGTGACCGCACGGGAGATGAGCTTTATGACGGATAAACTCATCAATTCGGTCAAGAGTAACAAGCCCGCCCCGCCCGCTGCGGCCTCCGCGCTGTGCGCCTCAGTGGTCGAGGCTGGCCTGGGGCGGTACGACCCATTCGGCGGGCTCACCATCGACACCGCCGACAACCGGCTGATCCCGGCGGACTCGTCTCGACACGCCCCCGTTTTCGTCCTGGGACAGTTGGCCGCCGGCTGCCTGTACTACACCAGCTCGCTTGGCATGATCACTCGGCGCGCGGAAATGGTCGCCGACGATGTCGCGGCCTCCGCCCGCTCCGGCGCCCGGAGGCAGGAACCCTGAGTTTGGCCGACACGCCCAACTCGCTTGGCGCATCCGTCCCGGTGTGCAGACAAGCAGGCCGTCCAACAACACCAGGCCCCCGCTGCCCCTTGCCAGCGTGCGGTCCGGACACGGAGAGCGGGTCGATCACCTTCAGCGTCCAGCGCCGCAACGTCAAGGCCGTGCTGGCCGCCCCGCCTGTCGCGGTCGCTGGTTACCGGGGCAGGGACTGCGGTCAGTTGATCGGCTACACCACCTGGCGGGACACCATCGGGATTCCGGCATTCTGAGTCGACCCTGACCGGTGTCAGTACGTACGTTCCAAGTCGGTGAACTAGCCTCAGCTATCAGGCATGAGCGTTTTTTGACCGCTCTGACACACATCACCCGTGAGGTCTCATGTCCGCTCTCAGTACGCCCCGGCCCGACGGCGGAAAATCTCCTGAATCGTTCTGGCTTCAGGCATTTCGTGAGGTCCTCGAGTCCACTGACGTTGACGATGACACCGATTTCTTTGACGCGGGTGGCCATTCGCTATTGATTCCCAAGCTGTTGCTGTGTTACGAATCCCTTTCGGGTTGGCGACCACCGATAAGACTGGTGTTCGAGTTCTCGTCACCGCGCGAACTGGAGGCGGAGTCGGTTGTGCTGCAGGGTAGGCGGTGAGCGCGACTAGGGTGCCTCGGCGGTCAGAGTTGCGCCGGGAATCGCGGATTGGAACTTATCGGGTCCGCGGAGTGGTCCACGCGAGATATTGGATGAGGGCAGTAGCCATAGTCGACTTTGAGATCAGTCCAAGCCCCATCACACCTTGGCGCACCTTGGAGGAACTTCCCGCTGATCTATCGTCGCTGGACTTGGCAGATCCGCAGACCTTCCTGCGGTACGCCCAGAGCGATATGTGGCGTCGACTACGCGCTGAGCATCCAGTATTTTGGAACGCTCCGCGCGACGGAAGGTCTGGCTTCTGGGCCCTCACGCGCTACGACGATATTATGCATGTCTATCGAGAAAGCTCCACCTTCCTGTCTGATCGCGGAAACGTGCTGGCTACGCTTCTTCACGGCGGTGATTCGGCGGGGGGGAAGATGCTTGCGGTCACCGAAGGGAGTCGCCACCGGGAACTGCGCAAGGTATTTTTGAAGGCTTTCTCGCCGCGTACCATGTCCACGGTCGCTGAAAAGGTGCAAGAGAACGCTGAAAATCTCGTCCGTCGTGCTGTGGAGATGGGCATTTGCGACTTCGCTGAAGACGTCGCGGAGAAACTCCCGATGCGCACGATATGCGATCTCCTCGGAGTGCCGGAGTCTGACCAAGGTGAACTTCTCATCTTGACCAAGAAGGCCCTCAGCGTGGAGGGTGATCATACTACGGAGTTCGACTCCATATTGGCCAGGAATGAAATACTGGTGTATTTTTCGAGTCTTCTGGAGGAATTTCGCAAGAACCCGCGGGAAGGCGTAATCGGAACGTTCGCGGATGCCCAGGCGTCTGGTAGTGCTGCATTGTCCGACGAAGAGATCATTCTGAACTGCTATGGCCTGATCATCGGGGGCGACGAGACAAGCCGACTCGCAATGATCAGCTCGGTTCTTGCCCTGGTAGAGCACCCCGCACAGTGGGCGGCCCTGAGTTCGGGATCCATTGGTAGCCAGACCGCTACTGAGGAGATCCTGCGTTGGGCGACCCCCGCAATGCACATCGGACGGACGGCACTGACGGACACCAACGTCTCCGGTCACCCCATCAATCAGGGCGATGTCGTGACACTGTGGAACGTCTCGGCCAACCGTGATGAGGCCGTCTTCGCTTCCCCCGATGTCCTGAACCTGTCCCGTTCACCCAACCGGCACCTCACCTTCGGGTATGGTCCACATTTCTGCTTGGGTGCGGAACTGGGCCGTATAGAGATGAGGGCAATGCTCGATGCCCTGTGCCGCTTCGCAGCCGGCATCACGCTCACGGGCACCCCAAAGAGGGTGTGCTCCAACTTTCTCTCTGGAATCAGTAGTTTGCCCGTCAAGTTTACTCCACGCTGATAAGCGGCGGCAGTCGGATGGCGCCGGGATTTGGTGGGCGCACCGTTCCACGACGTTGCGGTGCTTGTAGGTCTCGCGGTCGAAGGCCGGCGGGCGGCCTCCGCGGCTGCCCCGCCGGGCACGGTTGCGGACCTGATCGGCCCGCTCAGGAGGCGTGTGCGCGATGCCCCCGACGGTGGAGCCAGGTACGGATCGCCTTCGAGCTGTAGCCCTTGTCGCCCAGGACGTGATCGGGCCGGACTCGGGCCCTCCCGGTCCGATCCGGGGCACCCGGATTGCTTCCATCACGGTGGTGAAGCGGGTGCAGTCGTTGGTTTTGCCGCCCGTCACAATGAAGGCGAGCGGGCGGCCCCGTCCGTCGCAGGCGAGGTGGATCTTGCTGGTCAGCCCGCCTCTGGACCGCCCGAGACCCGGGTCGCGGAGCCTCCTTTTCGGGCTCGCGCCGCGTGCTGGTGGGCACGGACGACCGTGGAGTCGACGGACACCAGCCACTCGATGTCGCCTGCCGCGTCCGCCTTCGCCTGCGCGGCCCGCAGCATCCGGTCAAACGTACCGTCCGCCGCCCACCTGTGGAAACGCGTGTGGAGCGCCGCCCATGGGCCATAGCGCTCGGGGACGTCCCGCCGGACCGTCCCGGTCCGGAACTTCCAGACGATCCCGTTCAGTACCCGGCGGTCATCCAGCCGCTTTCCGCCCCTGCACCGACTCGGGGAGCAACGGCCGGACGAACTCCCACTCGGCATCCGACAGTTCATGGCGACGTATCACGCCACCATGATCCACCAGCCGTCGCGGCTACCGCGCTGGAGCCGGCGGCCGATCGCGCCACCCATCGGCGGAACGGGGAGTGGGCCGCCCGGGGGCCCGCCATGAGGTGCTGACCCGGACGCGTCGGCGGATACCGTTGACGAGCCGACGCCCGTTCCGTTCCGGTGACCGGCCCGACCATCCGTGGACGGGCGGTAACGATGTGGAGGGGATGCGCATGGCTACTTCTATCAATCTGGAATACCCGTTCGCGGGCCGCTGGCTGGTCCAGAACAGTCCCGCCGACCGCGTGCCCAGCAACGGCACGACCCTGTTCGCCCAGTCCTACGCGATCGACTTCGTACCCCTCGGTGACACCGGACGCACAGCGCCCGTTAGGTTCGCCTCCCTCGTGCGCCCAGAGCCGCCCGAGCGGTTCCCCGGCTTTGGACGCCCGGTCCTGGCGCCCGCCCACGGGGTGGTCCTCGCCGTGCACGACGCCGAGGCCGACCCGCGGCCTGCCCTCGGTCGGATACAGGCTGACTCAACGCCGCCGGGCCTCGGCGGGCTGGGCTGCGCTCGCCGGCAACCACGTGCAGATCGAAAGTCGCGCATCGTGGTCGTCCTCTGCCACCTGCGACACCGCAGCGTCGCGGTTCGCCCGGGACAACGTGTCCTTGCCGGCGACCTGCTCGGCCGTTGCGGGAACTCCGGCAACAGCACCGAACCGCACGTCCATGTCCAAACCATCGACAACCGTGACGTCGAGCACGCCAACTCTGTGCCCATGACGTTCGGAGGTTGTCTGCCGCGAAGCGGCGAGGTCATCACCGCGCAGAGTCCATGACACCGGGGATGTAGGAGTGACACTTGACGACAGAGCCTAGGGGCCTTGACCCCGGATCTTGGACACCCGGACACTTGGATCGTGAGTCCAGAAGAACGAAGCTCCCGTAGTCATGAAGCACTATCCGCCGGAGTTTGAAGCTGACGCCGTCGAATTGTGCGAGTCGCGGCCCGGCGCGACGATCAGGTCGGTCGCCGCTGGTCTGGGGAGCAACCATAGAGACGTTGCGGAACTGTGTTTGGGCGGTCGATCGGGGGTGTCTGCCGAGCCGTTCACGCCGCCGGAAGCGGAGAACGCCGCTCTGCGCGGGAAAGTTTTGTAAGAGCTCGTGACACGTTCATGTGCGGGTCTTCTTGAGGCGTCTCCAGCAGATCAGGCTGCAGGTGAGGGAGACGAAGGTGTCGTGGAGTTCAGTGCGGCGTTCCCAGCGGACGGCGAGACGCTTGAAGTGGTGGAGGAGCGCGAAGGTCTGCTCGGCGACGTAGCGGAGCTTGCCCATCCCTTTGACGTTCTGGCAGCCCTTGCGCGAGATGACAGGCAGGGTCCGTCCCTTGCGTAGCGCCTCCCGGTTCGGGTTGGAGCCGTAGCCCTTGTCGCCGAGCAGGGCATCGGGCCGGCGGCGGGGCCGGCCCGGGCGGCCCGCGGCGGGCCGGATCCCGAAGACCAGGGCGAGTGCCTGGAGGCTGCGCAGGTCGCGACTTTCTCGTCGGGGTGGATCTCGCTGTAGGCCAGGCGGGAGTGGTCGTCGACGGCGGAGTGGACGTAGTCGAAGCCGACGTTGCTGCGGGTGGCGCGACCGGCCTGGCGGACCAGGGTCCGGTGGCCGCCGCCGTGGGGGATCCGGCCGAGTTTCTTCACGTCGACGTGGATTAGCTCGCCGGGCCGCCTGCGCTCGTAGCGGCGGATGACCTGCCCGGTGGGCCGGTCGAGGAAGGCCAGACGGTTGAGGCCCTGCCGAGTGAGGACATGGTGCACCGTCGAGGCGGGCAGGCCCAGGATTGGCCCGAGTCGTCCGGGTCCGAGTTTGCGCTCCTGGCGCAGGAGGCATACCCGGGCCTCGGTTGCGGCAGCGGTCCGGTGTGGTGTCCGGTGTGGGCTGCTGGAACGGTCCACAAGTCCGCCCTCGGACCGCCAGCGCCGGAGCCACTTGTGGGCGGTGGGACGGGAGATCCCCATCTCCGCGGCGACGTGCGAGACGGGGCGGCCGGAGCGGACACGGTCGACGAGCAGTCGCCTACTGTGAACGGTCAGCCGGGCATTACGGTGGGACACGAGGGCCTCCGTCCGGTGAAGATTCGACACCTCCACCACACACGGGGGCCTTCGCCACAATCAAGCCCAACCAGCGTAAACAACGCTCGTGATCAATACACCTAGAGCGGCAACGCTGAGAGACCTCACTGACCGCGACCGGGCAGTTTGCCCGTTTGGAGACCGGCCAGCAGCATTGCCGTCGGCTGGGCGACAGTCACCGAGGATCGTGGGCCGCTCTTCGGAATGAGGGCGTCGTGGGGACGGTGCTCAGCCAGCTCGGGCGCCAGGAATTCCTGGGGGATCTTGGTCCAATGCCGCACGGCCCGCGGGTGGTCCGTGAACCCAGTCTCTCGCGGACAGCGAGCAGGTCATTACCAGCCGCGTGGCCAGGCCGTGATGGTTGGTGGGCATATGGTCCTTCTGTGCGGTCAGTCGGCTGGGCTGAAAGCCCCGAGTTCGCGCAGTGCTATAGCGACTTCCCGTACCGTCGGCTGGCGGTAGAGGCGGACCAATGGGAAGGTCGGGGCGTGCTCCCGCAGTCGCGCGAGCACGCGGACGGCGAGCATAGAAGTGCCGCCCAGGCCGAAGAGAGTGTCGTTCGGCCCAGGTGACTCCACCTCTAGGATCTCTGCGAAGATCTCGGCTACCAGTCGCTCCATGGGATCGGCGAGAACGGTGGCCGGGACAGTGGCGGTCACGGCGTCAATCGCCGCCAGGAGCTCGGACGCCTGGGCGTGGTCGATCTTCCCGCGGGTCGTACGAGGCAATTCCGCGACGCAGCGCACTCGCTTGGGGACGACCGGAGCGGCGAGCAGACTGCGCAAGTGGGTGAGCAGCTGCGCCTCGTCCAAGTCAGTGGCCCCAGCAGTCCAAAGGAGACCAATCGCTGGGTCTGTCGGTTCCCCGAAAGGTACAGCCACTGCCCCGGTGACGCCGGACAGGGCGAGGGCGGCTTCGACGATCTCGGCCGGTTCGATACGGATGCCTCGGACCTTCAGTTGCTCGTCAGCCCGGCCGACAAACCGCAGTTCGCCGTACGCGTCAAGTAGACCGAGGTCCCCAGTGAGGAACATGCGTGTGCCGTGGCCAGCCGGGTCGGGGATCCAGCGTTCGGCCGTACGCCGCGGGTCACGCAGATACCCCCACGTGACGGAGGGCCCTGAGAAGGCGATCTCTCCGACTTCGCCAACTGCCAATGGAGTTCTGGTGGCATCCAGGATGTGCACGACCACACCAGGCAGGGGGCGGCCGAGTGACGGGGCCGTGTTTGTCGGAGCGATGGGACCGGTCCAGGTGACCGCAACCGTGCCCTCGGTGGGGCCGTACGCGTTATAGACAGGCCAGGACCGGGTTCGGCCTGGCGGGACCTGCCACAGGCGGTCCCCTCCGGTGAGCAGCGCACGCAGGGCGACCGGAGGGTCACCCCTAAGCATCAGCTCGGCCGCGAGCGGGGTCACGAGAAAGATACTGCTGATCTCATGCTGTTCCAGCCAGGTGATGAGCCGGGCGGAGTCGAGACGGATCGCGTCCTCGGCGACGTACAGTGTGGCACCCGCGCCGAGGGTCGACCAGACGTCCCACATGGCTGCGTCGAAGCCCATATCGGAGGCCCAGCCGACCCGGTCGCCGGGACCGGTGTCGAAGTGGCTGACGTGGGATGCAACGAGATGGCCGAGGCCCTCGTGGTGCACGACCACGCCGCGCGGGGTTCCAGTGGTGCCCGAGGTGTAGATGACGGCGGCCCAGTCCGAGGGCTTGGGGATGCTCAGTTCCACCGGAGAGGCCTCGACCGATGCTTCGTCCACGGAGACCACCGGAAGCCCCCACCCCGCAGCAAGCTTCTCGCCGGCCTGGTCGGTGATGAGGCAGGCGGGTCTTGCGTCCTTGGTGATCAGGCGGAGCCGGTCGTCCGGATCACGGGGTTCCAGCGGAAGGTGTGCGGCACCAGCACGCTGGACCCCGAGGGCGGCGACGACAGCCGCCGCACCACGGGGTAGGAGGACCGCGACGATCGGTGCGGAGTCCCGGCCCATGCCGTGCTGACGGAGCAGTAGGGAGGCCAGGGTAGCCGAGGCAGTTTCGAGCTGACCATAGGTGAGTGCCCCACCGTCCTCCACTACGGCCGGAGCGTCCGGCCGGGCGGCGGCGTGTGCGAGGAAACGGGAGACGACATCGGCGGCGGTCGGGTTGCTGCCTGAGGGCACCGCAGGCCTCCTTGGAATGCAGTAGGTCGGGTTGTAAAACGAGGACGGAAGCTTGCTCAGGGATGCATAGCCACCAGGCGTATGGGCAGTCGCTCCAGTCCGTTGACGACATCGGAGCTGAGCCGAAAAGCTGCGCCCGCCGGATCGATCGTGTCCAAGCAGTCGAGGGGCTCGGAGAAATGGATCTTCATCTCGAGCAGCGCGCCGATGCAGAAGTGCTCCCGTTATCTCAGAGCGATATCGCGATTGGGGCGGCGGGTGCTGTTGACCCGGCTGGGGTTGTCGAAGCCTTCCGGGCGTATAGCGGCCGGATGTCCGTCCAGATCTGCTCGATATGGTCTAGACAGGCCTCGCGCGTCTGTGGTCCTCCCAGGTCTCGCCAGCCGTCTGGCAGCTCTCGTGCTGCGGGCCAGATCGAGTGCTGCTCTTGGTCGTTCACGACCACGATGTGTGTGGAACCAATGGCATCCGTCATGGTTTTGCCCTTCTCAGTGGCTACTTGTCGTCGCGCAAGCAGCGTGACCTTGTTTCATCCGGGGGGCTGATGCGGCGCGACGGTCAGCCGGCTGGCAAGGGGCGAACCGTTCGGCTGGCTGGGTGGCGTCCTTTGCAGGAATGCGGGCCTCAGTCAATTTCACATGAGCGGTGAGTTCACAGTCCTCGGCGATAACGACTACGTTGATCTCGGAACTCGAATCTGACGTATCGCAGGGTCAGGAGAAATTGGAGCATGCCGAGATCGGGCCAATGGTCGAGAGGGGAAGTCGAGTTCTAGTGCACTCGAAAGAGATGCAGAGTGGGTCTAGCGGCATTTACAACCGATGATCACCCAACTAACCCTCGGCCAGCGAACGGCTGAACAGCCTTCAGCGGGTGCGTGGAATCCATCATTGATCGGGGCTGCTTCTGGGCCCGTGTAAATTCCGTCAAGGCAGAGGCTGGGCGCGTTCCCGCCCCTCTGCCGCCGGCAGGGGGACACCGGCGTAGGAAGCATATCAACGACTTCCGTGAGGCGGGCGGCACGACTACCGAAGTGGCTCCAGGCATGCGAGTACGCTAGCCGAGAGTCTGGCGCACGTCTCCTGACATGGGACAGGTCCGCGTTCCCCTAGCTGATCAGAGACTCATGGGGTGGAGCGGGGTGAACCGGGCTCTATGATGCACGTTCTATCCGACGCGGACGGACTGCTCCTATGTGGCGGGCTATCCGCGGCCATACCGAGGATGCCCGGCGCTGAAGCCGATGCTGTCCGAATTCCACACGGAACACGAATCACACGCGAGTGAATCGAAGCCGCACCGCCTTCACGCCGACAAGGCGTACGAGATACCCCACCTGCGGCAATGGCTCTGGGGCAGGCAGATCGTAGTCCGCATCGCCCGCTAGATGAGTGAGTCCGATGTTCTCAGTGGTCGTAGGCGATCAGGGATCGTTTGGTCTTGGCGTTGGTGGTCCAGTTGTGCCAGATGCCGGCTGCC